>DATECF010000001.1:0-5606 GCA_035287045.1 Gemmatimonadales bacterium
GGCGGCGCGGGAATCGCTGAGGTAGAATCCGCTCCAGAGATTCGTCATGCGGACGCTGTCGGCGTCCACGTTGAGGTTGTAGCCGTATACCCCGTACCCGCAGCGGTCACAGGCGCTCGAGTCGGGCCCGCGGAATTCCACCCGCGCCAACCGCAGGGCGGTCGAGTCTCGCGGCCACGGGTAGATGTCCAGGGCCTCGCCGGTGATCTCGAGGAACCGCGTGTCTCGCACGGACACGGATCGGCCGCCGTCGAGGCTCTGGTATCCATCGCGAACCACGATGACCGCCGAGTCCACCGCCAGGCTGTCGAAGCGGTAGAGGTAGAGCCACGACCCGTAGTCGCGCGTCGCCAGCGAGTCGCCCAGCAGCGTCACCAGCGTCACACCCGTGTCGCCGTAGACGGTGTACCCGTCGTACCCGCCGCCCACCGCGCGGTTGTGATCGAACCGCACCGTCCGGGCGTTGTCCACGTACACGTGGCCGTAGTTGTTCTGCACGAAGCGGTTGGCGCTGAACACGGCCTTGGAGACCATCACGGTGCCGAGATAGCATTGGCCGCAGTAATAGACACCGTAGCCGTAGTTGTCGCGGATCACGGAGGCCCGCACCGACACGCTGTCCACGTTGTACAGCGAGATCGCGTCGTCCCCGTACTCGGCCAGATAGGACGAATCCACGCTCACCACCAGGGCACTGTCCACCACGATCCCGTTGTTGGCGTAGTAGTACTCGTTCCCGGGACCGAAAAAGTCCGAACGCTCCACCCGCACCACGTCGGCCGTATCCACGTAGAGCGAGGCCTGGTACGACTGCGCCGCGGACCGGAACTCCACCCACCGCACCAGGAGCGTGTCCACTTTGGTCGCCCACACGCCCACCGTGAGGGTGTCCACCCGCAGGGCGTGCAGCTCCACCCGGCCGGGCGTATGAATGTTGATCCCCGTGTAGAAATAGCGGTACGCGGAGATCAGGGGGCGGGGCTTCCCGCCGGCCGTATCCCCCATGAGCACCACGGGCCGGTCAATCAACAGCGAGTCGTCGTACCGCCCGGAGCGGACCCGCACGGTGTCGCCGGGATCGGCGTAGGCCAGCGCCTGCGGAATGGTGCGGAACGGCAGCTCCGGCGCGCCAAGCTGGTTCTGTTCCTCCGGCGAGGCCAGCGCGTCCACCCAGTGAGTGTGGCGCTGCGCCACGGTCACCGAGGCGCTCGCCTGGGTACCGCTGGTGCGGCGCACGCTGATGGTGACCAGGCCCGGGGCGACCGCCGTCACCACCCCTTCCATCGTCACGCGGGCCACCAAGGTGTCGCTGCTCCTCCAGATGATGTCCGTCACGGCAAGGCCGGCGCCGGCAGAGTCGCTGGCGAACGCGGTGTACTGGACCTGCTGACCCACGTCCATCGTGAGGTTGCCCGGCGTCATGTCGAGCAGCGGTCGCCGCGGCGCGGCGCACGCGCCGGGCGCCACCAGGAAGACGCGAAACCCGCCTACGTCCAGGTCGATCCCCGCCGCGAGCATGAGCAACGCGTCCCGCGCGCCGGTCAGGCCGTCGCCGTCGACGTCGCCCAGGGCCGCGTCCTGGGTGATGGACAGGCCCGCCGCATGGGTCAAGGCGAGCAATGCGTCGGCGCTGTTGACCGTCCCGTTGGCGTTGATGTCGCCGTACCGGCCGACCGCCGGGCAATACGCCTGGTTCCCCCACACCGCACTCGGCAGCAGGTCCGCGAAGCTCCCGGCCGCGTACAGCTCGGTAACGTCCAATCCGATGGTGTCGCTGCTGACGGAGTCGACGGGGACGAAGCGGGCCACGCCCAGGACCACCTTGCCGCCCACGCCGGCCGGATTTGCGCCGGTCAACCGAATGACGCCACCGGCGGAATCCGAGTTGACGGTCATCCGCCCAAAGTCCGCGTCCCGCCCACTCACGAACGCCAGCACCGCCGGGTTCCAAGTGATGCGCGCCGCGAAGCTGCCCAGCTTGTCGGCCCGTGCGGACAGGTCTACTTCGAGCGGCAGATCGAAGGGCACCTTGCCGAATGACGACGCCACGCCGCCTACCCGCACGGGGATCTGCTGGGCGGCCGCTTCCCGCGCTCCGATGAGCGCGGGCACGACCCAACCCAGGGCGAGCCCCAGGGCCACCCGGCGCAGGGAACCGTTCAAGCCGTCCTCACCTACTGCCCGGTTCTCCGGAGGAACACCTGGGTCGGCACCTCCAGGTTCTGCTCCAGGTTGGAGAGCGTGACCGCAGCCGACAGCTCTTCCATTTGGACGGCGAGCGCCTCGAGATAGCCGCTCTTCTTCACCTCGAAGATCCCCTCGTACAGGGTGAGGTTCGCGAAGCCCGCCGCTGCCGCCCCCGCGAAGCGCAGCTCCCCGCCACCTGCGCCGTTGGGATTGGTGACCCGCAGTCCGTCGTTGATCTTGACGTCACCCTTGAACGCCAGGACCTCCGGATCGAAGGCCAGCCGCCCGGTGTAGCTGCCGAGCTTGGCGGCCGTCTCCGTGCCCATCTGCACCCGCACGAACACGTGCACCTGCTCGCCGGGCTGGGCGTCGGGATGATCAACCTGCACGAAGGCCTGCACGCCCTGGGTGGGCGGCGGTGGCGTTTCGGGCAGGCCGGACGTGAGCGGCTGGTCGTCGCAGGCGAGCGCCGCGAGCAAGAGCCCGCCGAAGAGCAGGATGTGGACCGATCGCATACGCGTATTCCCTCCTACGGACGAACCGTGACGGTCCCGCTGGTCACGGTGACTCGGTTGCCGGCAAACAAGTTGGTGAATGTGGGCGGCACGTTGGACGACATCTCCGTCACCGTCATCGTGGGCGACACGGTGCCGGTGGCCAGCGCGCGGAAACGCACCCGCGCCACCGTCACCACGCCGGCCGTGTTCTGCGGATCGGCGGCGGCCAGGCACAGCTGATGGGTGCAGTTACCCGTGCCCGGGTTGACGGTCGGCGCGGCGAAGGCGCCCGATTGCACGTCCGCGTACTGGAGCACGGACGCACTCCAATCGAGCGAGGCCTGATAACTGCCCAAGGTCTCGCCGGGCGTGCGTCGCAGGTCGGCGGTCAGATCCACGGTCACCGTGTCCCCCACCCGCACACCACCGAATGACCGGCCTCCCGGCAGGGCCCACAGGACCGCGTCGCCCGCCTTGACGGTGCTGACCAGGATGGAGTCCGCCATGCCGGACGCGCTCGCCACCACCACCGCGGTCCCGGCCGCGACGCCGGTGAGGAGTCCGCTGCCGCCCACGGTGGCCACGGACGCCGCCCGGGACGCCCAGGTCACGCTCCCGCCGGGCAGCGGGGTTCCCAGCGCATCCACCAGGGTCGCGCTCAACGTGGCGGTGTCTCCCGGGGCGAGGCTCGCGAAGGCCGGCGTGATCTTGAGGCCCACCGGCCCCGCGCCCACGAACACCCGCGCCGTGTCGTAGGCCGCATGATCCGCGGTGCGGGCGTACACCCGCACCTCTCCCGAGGCGCTCGGCAAGGTCGTCGCGACACCGGTCAGGCGGTCCACGGTCAGCCGGGTGGAGTCCGCCGGATTCACCAGGAAAAATCGGGTTTCCACGCCAGGCACCACATTGCCCAGGGAATCGAAGGCGGTGACGCGATACGCGATGGTCCCGCTCACCAGGGCCGTGTCCCGTGGGGCGATGACGATGCTCTGAGCCCTGGGGCCGGTGTACACGATGGGAATCTCGACCTGCTGCCCGGTCCCCGAGCTCGACTCCGAGGTCACCACCACGGTGTCCTCGCCGGCGAACACCGTGACGCCATCTGAGCTCCGGAGCGCCTCCAGAATCACCCTGAAGGTCTGCGGGCTTTGGAGCAGCGTGATGTTGACGGTGGTGTTGACCGAGCCGGTGGAATCAATGGCCGCCGTGGCGCGGGCGACGGTATCCTGGAACACCCCGGCGCTGTCCGCGACCACGGTGATCCGCAACGAGTCCGCGGTGCTCGCCGCGGCCCGGTAGGGATCGGCGGCGTCGAGCACCGGGACAATGGTGAGTGAAGCGGTCTGCGATCGAGGGCTGAGCAATTCACCGCACGCGACCAGGCTCACGATGCCCGCGGCCGCGAGCGGGCGGATCTTCACGGTGAGAGCTCTAGGTGCAGCGCCACGCGGTATCCGCTGATGCTCACCCGCTGGTCGGCCTGCATGATGTGTCCCGACGTCCCGGCACCCTGGAGCACCAGGGACGCGCTCCGCGCCAGGCGGTGGCGAACGTCAAGGCCGAACCGTACCGAGGCGCCGAGGCGCTGCAGTGCGCTGCCGGCCGCATCGGGCGCGGCTTGGGACAGGCGCCATTCTGCGTTGGGCGCCACGGTGGTGGCCGCACCCAGCGGGGCATCCAGCCGGCCGCCCACCGCCAGCACGTTGCCGCGGGGCAGCACGGCGGCGCCCACCGCCGTTTGCTCGATCTGGGGATCGCCCCGTAACACGTCGAACGCATACGCCGTGAGCGAGAGCGACTTGATGCCCTGGTTCACCGACAAGTAGGTGATCAGCCGGTTGCCGACGCCATTCCTGGTGGAATCGACGCCGGCGAAGGCGATGCGATCTTTCGACGTGCGGGCGAGGATCGCCGCGGTGCGCAGGTAGGTCCGGCGGGCCAACGATCCTTCCAGCCCGGCCCGCAGACGCATCTCGGTGCCCGGCTTCAGCTGCGCATCCTCACCCAGCACCGGGGCGTAGCCCATAGGCTGTTTGAACGTGAGGCCGAAGCCCGCCGCCCACCGCCCCAGCGGGATCGCCCCGACCACCCCCCCGCCCACGTTGCCGCCGGACCCGAGGTTCGAGGCGGCGAAGCCCACCACGTCGCTGGAGAGCGCGCCCAGGATGGACAGCTCCTTCTGCGCGACGGTCTTGATCCCGGTGGGGATCGCCCCGGTCATCAGCATCACGAGTTTGCCGGGAATCAGGTTCACGGACAGCCGGGCCTCGGTGTCCAGCAACCCCGACAACTGCTGATCGCCCAGGGTGGTGTCCGTGCTCCGCAGGTCCACGCGGGCGTAACCCGAGGAGAGCGCCACGGCGCCCAGCCGCCCCAGGCCGACATTGAGACCAATCGGCACCGTCATCTCGCTGACGCGGTCGAAGACCAGCCCGGCGCCGAAGGTGTAGCTCTCGTAGAACATTGCGGTACGTCCTGACCAACGCCCTTGCGCCAGGGCCGGGCCGGCCAGCAGGAGCAGGAGGGCGGGGAGCCCTACGACGCGGGCGTATCTCATGGCAAGCGGAAAACGATGCGAATGGTTCCGGTTGACGTTGAGGGCGTCCCCAGGATGTTGGGCGTGGGCGGCGGAGCCGCTCCAGGCGGCGGATTCACCGCCGGCGGCGGCGTGTTCGCCGGCGCCGCGGTCTTCTCGGAGGTGGTTCCGGCCAACTCCTGGGAGCTGGCGTTGATCTGTCCGCCCGTACCCGCGTCCGCTCCGGCATCAGGGGCCGGCGGGGGCGGCGTCTCCGCAGCCTGGTCCGGCGCCGCCTGCTGCACCTCTTCCGTGACGCTCGCGCTCTGATACTGCTCCTGCGCCGCCTGAAAGCCGGGATCCGCGCGCACGGCGTCGGAGAAATACGCCGCCGCGCGCTGGAAGTC
>DATECF010000002.1:0-2684 GCA_035287045.1 Gemmatimonadales bacterium
ACGAAGAAATCCCCGAGGCGTACAAGGACGTGGCCCGCGTGGTGGACGTGGTGCACGCCGCCGGCATCGGCCGTAAAGTGGTCAAGCTCACACCGCTCGCCGTGGTCAAAGGCTGAGCGTGGCGAACGCCACCAACGGTAACGGCCCGCGCGGGCGCTACCTGCTCACGCTCTCGCTGGGCGCGCTGGGCGTGGTGTACGGCGACATCGGCACCAGCCCGCTGTACGCCATCCGCGAGTCCTTTTATGGCCCGCACGGTATCGAGGTGACGCGCGGCAATGTCCTGGGCGTCCTGTCGCTGATCGTGTGGTCGTTGATCATTGTCATCTCCATCAAATACATCACGATCATCCTGCGCGCCGACAACAAGGGCGAAGGCGGCATTCTGGCGTTGATGGCACTGGTGCAGCACGGGCGCATGGATCGCGCGGCGCCCCATCGCGCGTTTCTGATGCTCGGCATTTTCGGGACGGCGCTCATGTACGCGGACGGGGCGCTGACCCCGACCATCTCGGTGCTCAGCGCCGTCGAGGGCCTCCAGATCGCGGCGCCGGCTCTCGCCAGCTGGATCATCCCGCTCACGCTGGTGATCCTGGTGGGCCTGTTCATGTTCCAGCGGCGGGGCACCGCCGGCATCGGGGCGGTGTTCGGACCGGTGGTGCTTCTATGGTTCGTGACGCTGGCGGTCCTGGGGGTGAGCGCGATCTTGCGCGAGCCCGGTGTCCTGGCCGCGGTCCTCCCGCAGCACGCGGTACGCTTCTTCGGTGAGAACGTCGCCAGGGGCTTCATCGTGCTGGGGGCCGTCTACCTGGTGGTCACCGGCGGTGAGGCGCTCTATGCCGATCTGGGGCACTTCGGCCACCGCGCCATCCAGCTGGCATGGTTTTCCACCGCGCTCCCGGCCCTGCTGCTGAATTACTTTGGGCAGGGAGCGCTCCTGCTGCGCGACCCGGCGGCTGCCGTGAATCCGTTCTACCTGCTGGCGCCAGGCTGGGCCCTGTACCCACTCATCGTGCTGGCCACCGCGGCGACCATCATCGCATCCCAGGCGGTGATCTCGGGAGCCTTCTCCCTGACCCGGCAGGCCGTGCAGCTTGGCTACAGCCCGCGGGTCAAGATCGAGCACACCTCCTCCCGCGAGATCGGCCAGATCTACGTCCCCGCGGTGAATTGGGGGCTGATGCTGGCCACCGCTGGCCTGGTGGTGGGCTTCGGTACCTCGAGCAACGTCGCCGGAGCATACGGGGTCGCGCTGTCGAGCGTGATGGTGATCACGACGCTGATGTTCTATCTCGTCAGCCGAGAGATCTGGCACTGGAGCTTCCTTCAGTCGGCGCTGGTCGTGGGCCTGTTCCTCACCGTTGATCTCGCGTTCCTGAGCGCCAACGCGCTCAAGATCCCGCAGGGTGGTTGGTTCCCGCTGGTGGCCGGCGCCGTGGTCTTCACGCTGCTCATCACCTGGAAACGCGGGCGGGTGCTGTTGTATTCGCGGCTGCGGGAGCGTGCGGTGCCGCTGGACATCTTGCTGGCGGATATCATCGCGGAGCCACCGCAGCGGGTGCCCGGTACGGCGGTGTTCATGACCCCCAACGAGGGCTCGACACCGCCGGCCCTGGTCCACAACCTGGCCCACAACAAGGTGCTGCACCAGCAGGTGATCTTCTTGAGCGTCCACACGGAAGACGTCCCGGCGGTGCCGCCCCAGCAGCGGGTGCAGGTAAATGACCTGGGCCACGGGTTCTATTGGGTGACGGCGCGCTACGGCTTCATGCAGGACCCCAACGTGCCGGACATCCTGGAGCGCGCCAAGGGCCAGGGGGTGGAGTCACGGCTCGAGGCCACGACCTTCTTCCTGGGACGGGAAACCCTGCTGGCCACTGAGCGGCCCGGCATGGCGCGCTGGCGCGAGCACGTGTTCTCCTTCATGTCGCGCAACGCCCAGCGGGCCACCGCGTTCTACAAGATCCCGCCGGATCAGGTATTCGAGGTTGGGGTGCAGGTGGAGATGTGAAGCGTGAGACGTAAGACGTGAGATGTGAGAAGGGCCCGGAGGCACGGGTCACGGTCGCGCGCCCTTCTCACGTCTCACGTCTCACACGCCGCATTGCGGCTCAAATCAGCAGTTTGATCCCCGCGCCCACCATCAGCGCCAGCAGCAGCGACGCCAGCGTCCCAATCAGGAAGTACTCCGCGAAATCCCGTTCCTCCAGCGCGCGGAAGCGCGCCAGCGCCTTCGCGGCAACCAGAAGGCCCAGGGCCCCGTATTGGCCCAGTAACACCAGCGTGAGGGCCAGGGCCCGCTCCAGCACGCCAATCATCCGCCCGCGCGCCATCTCGGTGGCGGACACGGCGATGCCGCCTTTGACAGGCTGCTCGGAGACCGGGACGAGATCCAGGACCAGGCGCACGATGGCCATCCCTCCGGCGCAGGCATACCAGTAGGCGGCCGCGTACAGGGCCACCCGGCCCCAGGCCAGGCCGGCGCGCGTGGGCACGGCGAGCCGGGTGAGCTGCAGCGCGACAACCACCGCCGCCACCAGCGCCGCCGCCTCGATCCACAAGGCGACCGCCGGGCGCTTCCAGCCGGACCGCCGCCAGGGAGCCCAGGTGGCCGCCACCGCAAACGCCAGCACGATCGCCGCCGAAATAGGATTCATAGGTCGCTCAACCGTTGTCGAAAGGCC
>DATECF010000003.1:0-14245 GCA_035287045.1 Gemmatimonadales bacterium
GGACCCGCAGGCACCGGTGATTGGTGGGGGCGGGGCGCCCGCCTCACCCTTCCGGTTCAGGGGTAGCACGCTGATTGATTGGATGCGGGCCAGGGACCCGCGCTCCCGCGCCTTGTCTGTCTCGCGCAAGGATCGTGGCGCGATTCTCCCCCTGGGACGGGCACGGCAACAGGCGTACTGGTACGCCTCCGACGGGCGCTTCACCACCAGCACCTACTACGCCGATACGCTGCCCGCCTGGGTGAGGCAATTCAACGCGCGCCGACTGCCGCACCAATACGCCGGGAGGAGTTGGACGCTGCTGTTGCCGGCCTCGTCGTATCCCGAGCGGGATTCCGTCGCTGCCGAGAACCGTGGGCGCGACGTCGGGTTCCCGCACGTCGTGCCGGCCGATTCGGGCCTGGCCGCGCGCGTCCTGGGCAATTACCCCTGGATGGATCAGCTCACGCTGGACTTCGCGCTGGAGGGACTCGAGCGACTCGACCTGGGCCGGGGATCGGCCGTCGATCTGCTGGCGATCTCTCTCTCGACCCTGGACGCCGTGGGCCACGGGTTCGGTCCGGAGTCGCGCGAGGTGCACGACATGGTGCTGCGCCTCGATCAGATGCTGGGCACGTTTTTCGATCGGCTGTTCCAGCTGCGGGATTCAGCCGGCGTGATCGTGGCCCTCACGGGCGACCACGGTGTGACGTCGTTCCCCGCAGTCTACACCGCCAGAAACGGCCGGCCGGCCGATTACGTGGACCTTTCCGGTGCGGCTCGCATGTTCCAGACGATGGTGGCCGCGCGCGGCGTGGACTCGACCGCCTGGATGTGGGAGGACGGCGTGCTATGGGTAGATCGGCCGGCCTTCTCGCGCGCCGGCGTGTCGGCGGATTTCGCGGTTCGGGAGTTCGTGACCGCCGCGCGGGCGGACGCCGGCGTGCTGCGCGTGGATCAGGTGCGCACGCTGGCTCAGCGGGACACCACTCGGGACGCCATCGCGCGGCGCTGGTACCACATGATCCCGCCGGATATGCCGATCGATGTGGTCGTCACGCTCAAACCGCACTACGTCTGGGGCAACTACGGGATTGCGATGCACGGACAACCTTCAGACGATGACGCCAACGTGCCCGTCGTCTTCTATGGAGCGCCCTTCAAGCCGGGCGCGTACCGGGAGGCTGCGCGCGTCGTGGACCTGGCGCCCACCCTGGCGGCGGTCCTGGGCATCTCGCCCACCGAGCGGGTGGACGGGCGTGTGCTGCGGGCCGCGCTCCGGTCGGCCGGGACCGATTAGAAACGGAGGATGGCGCCTCGCCTTCCATCGCCGTTCATGGCGCTCCATCGCGCGTCGTTGGAGTAGTTCGCACCAGCCGCCCTCCCTCAGCCTGAAACCGCTCCAACGCCGTTAGGACTTTGGGCAGCCGCCAGAAGGCCTCGGGCTTCATGGAGCGGCGGTCGCCTGCCAGCGCGCTCGGGCCCAGCATCAGGACCTTCACCCGGCGGCGGCCGCTGGCCGGGTCGAACAGCAATTGGGTGAGGAAATCCGGGCCGAAGGGAAGACCGGGCTCGATGACAGTCACGCGGTCGGCCTTTCGCAGGCCGGCGGCGCGGCGGGCGCTGTCGACGTCCGCGGGGTCGGTGGTGATGACCACGGCGGGGCCAGGCTCCCGGGGCGGGGCCATCCGGAATGGCCGGACCGGCCCGGGGCCGAAGGTCCTGCCGTCGCGTTGGACGCCCCGTAGCTCGTGCGTGGGCTCGCCGGCCGGCCGTCGCGCGGTGAAATAGCGGTAGATTGCGTCCAGCGCGGCGCCGAGGTCTCCGGGATCCAGTCCGCCCGAGCTGGTGCCGGGACCGAAGACATCGGGCCACCCACCGGCCGGCGACGTCAACGACACCAGATTCGCGAGGGCCAGCGGCGCGAGGTCTGCGCCGATGGTCGTCAGATCCCATGCCAGGTAGGCGGCGGTGGCGGTGTGAGCGTGCTCGCATTCTGGCGTGCTCCCGCGGAACCCCACCAGGTCCACGGTGGCCTCGACGTTGCGGCGCGCCCGCGCGTCATCGGCGCGATGGTATCCCAGCCACAACGGCAGCAGGTTGACCGGTGCGCAGGGCGCCTCGTGCGGAGCGCCGCTCAGCGGGTACACGGCCGGCGCATACCACCCGACGTCTTCCATCCAGAACCGGCGCTCCAGCGCATCCCGCACGCGCGCGGCCTCGGCGGCGTAGGCGGACGCATCTTCGCCGTGCCCGGCCCGCGGCGCCATCCACGCCATCGCGTCCTGCGCGGCGACGTAGCCGGCCATCGTGTCGAGCAGCCAGGGACCCCCGAGCGCGGGATGCGGCTCCGCCACGAGGTCGTTGGGCCAGCCGCAGCGGTCGGGGAACAGCGCGGCGAGCACGGTGCACGGGTGGGCATCGCCGGGCCGCGCCGCCACGAACCCTTCCGGCGTGAGGGGATGGCCGGCGGCGCAACGCCGGAGATAGCTCCAGTGGCGTCGCACCAGCTCGGCGTCGCCGCCGGCCTCCATCCAACAACGGTGCTGGAGGATCACCGAGGCCGCCGTGTCAGGGTGGGGCGGCGGCAACCGGGAGAAGTCGCCTGACTCTCCGGCGCCGGCCGTGTCCAGGTCCGGGGGCGTGCCCTCGACGATCCGGCCCAGGACCGCGGCCGCGCGGTACTGATACTCGAGATGACCCCGGGCCTCCTCACGGGCGCCCATGGCCAGGAGCGCCCGGACACACGCCAGCGCCGCCGGAGCGCCCAGCGGTGCGCGCCGCGCCATGGCCACGACCCCGCCCCCGGGGTCGGCCTGCTGCATCTTGAGGGCCACTTTGGCGGATTCGATGAGGTCCGCCACGGCCCGCGTGGTGCTGGTGGGGCCGGGAACGTTCTGGGGCCAGAGGTCCGGCGTGTGGGTGCGGTGCAGCCAGGTATGCCAGAACGCGCGGGTGCGCTCGAGCAGGGTAATGGGGTGGAGGAGTTGGGGGAGGCCGCCGAAGGCCTGCTGCTCGTCCGCGCCGGTCGCGAGCACCAGCACCACCCTCTGGACGCCCGAGCTTGCGGGGACGTCGCCGATCGGCACCTCGATCTCCCCGGGCGAAGCCAGCCGGCCCGGAGCGAGGGCGCTGAGAATCAGCACGCCGGTGTTGGTCGCCACCCGCAGCGAGCGCCGGCGAGCCTCATGCAGCTCGCCCCGGGGCAGATGGGCCACGAGCCGGGCGTCCGTCCCCAGCCGGTCGCCGCGCCAGATCTCCACCACCCGGAGCAGCAGGCTGCTGCCGGGCGGGGCGTAGTCGATGGTCACCAGCGAGACCGCGTGGTCGTGCGCGTGGGTGACCAGCGTGCCCGACTCCCGCGGTCGCCAGATTGCCTGATGCGACAGCGCCACCGTGTGCCGCTCGGACACCAGCTCCAGCCAGCAGTCGCCGAACGATTCGAAGCGGTAAGAGGGGCCCACGATGTCGCTGAGCCGACTGACCGGCGCGGCGGACCCGGCGTGCGCGAAGACCCGGCCGTTCCCCAGGGGCCAGATCCCGCCGTCGCGGCCGGCGGGCTCCGAACCCGGCGCCATCGCCAGGGCCCACGAGTTGGCGTCCAGCAGCCAGGGGAGCTGGGAGAGGAGGCTGGCTGAGGGGGCGTCGCGCCTGATCATGAGCGACCCCGGTCAGCTTCCCGCCGATGGCTCCTTCGGCGGCTCCACGTAGCCGATGTACGGCAGCGTCCGATACTGGTCCGCGTAATCCAATCCGTATCCCACCACCCATTTGTCCGGGATCTCAAACCCGACGTAGTGGATCCGCACGTCCACCTCCCGCCGCGAGGGCTTGTGCACCAGGGCGCAGGTGTGGAGCGAGGCGGGCTCCCGCGCGCCCAGGATGTGCGTGAGGTAGGCGAGCGTGTGCCCGGTGTCCACGATATCCTCGACGATCAGCACGTGCTTACCCGCGATGGCCTGCCGGAGGTCCATGATCAACCGCACTTCGCCTGTGGATCTGGTGGCGTCGCCGTAGCTGGACAGCGCGATGAAATCCACCGCGTGCGGGATGGCGATCCGGCGCGACAGGTCTGCCAGGAAGATGAACGAACCCTTGAGCACGCCCACCAGGAGGAGCGGCGTTCGCCGGGCGTAGTCCGTGGCGATCCTGGCGCCGAGCTCGGTGACCTTCCGCTCGATGGCGTCAGACGGGATCAGCACTGCTGGCTGGTTCTTCGCCATACCACCTCAGTCGGGTACCACCAACGGCACCACCTCGAATTTCTCGACGTCCACCAGGCCCACGTCCGTCAACTTGAGCTTGGGAATCACCTCGAGCGCCAGGAAACTCATCGCCATGAACGGATCGTGGAGCCGAGATCCGAGCGTGCGGGCCGCGTCCAGCAGTCGGTCCATGTGGCCCCGCACTGTCTCGATGGGTTGATCCGACATGAGGCCGGCGATGGGGAGGGGCAGTAACGCCAACACCCGCTCGCCTTCAGCGGCCGCCTGCCCGCCTCCGGCCTGGGCCACCGCCCGGGCCGCCGTCAGCATGGAGCGGTCGTCCGCGCCGATCACCACCAGGTTGTGGTGGTCGTGGGCCACGGTGCCGGCGATGGCGCCGCGCTTCAGGCCCACGCCGGTCACGAACCCCTTTCCGACGTTGCCGGTCCCGCGGTGGCGCTCGATCACGAGCATCTTGAGGAGGTCGCGCGCGGGATCGGCCACCAGGCGGCCGTCGTCGCGCGCGGCTTCCATGACGAGATGATTGGTGATCAACTGGTTCTCGATGGCGCCGATGACGCGGATGTGCGTGCCGTCCGCCGGGATGGCGATGTCGACTCGGCTCCAGTCTACGTGGACAGTGTGTTGCACGGCCGCAGGAGCGGCAGAAGCGGCAGAGGCGGCAGAAGCTGTCAACCGACCGTTCTCCGCGACGAGTTGCCCGCTCACATACACCCGCTCCGGGCGGGGCGACTCAAGGTCCGCGAACACCACGAGGTCCGCCCGCCGCCCCGGCGCGATGGCCCCGCGGTCGTACAGTCGAAAATGCTCGGCGGTGTTGAGGGTGCCCATGCGGATCGCGGTCACGGGGTGCATGCCCTCGGCGACCGCCACTCGGATCAGGTGGTCAATGGATCCCTCATCCAGCAAGTCCGCCGGCTGCCGGTCATCGGTGCACAAGCAGCACCGGCGTTCGTTTTCCGCGGTGACCAACGGCAGCAGGGTCCGGAGGTTCCGGGCGTTGGTGGCTTCGCGCAGGAAGAGGGTCAGGCCGAGTCGCAGCTTTTCCCGGGCTTCATCGAGTGTGGTGCACTCGTGGTCGGAGCTGATGCCGGTCGCGGCATAGGCATTGAGCTGCTTGCCCGTGAGGCCCGGCGCGTGGCCGTCGCGCACGCGATCGGCGTAGGCATCCAGCTTGGCCAGGACGGCGTCGTCCCCGTACACCACGCCCGGGAAGTTCATGACTTCGGCCAGCCCCAGTACGCCTGGCAGCGGCTTCAGGGTCATCAGGTCGTCCGCGGAGAGGCTGGCGCCCGAGGTCTCCATGTGGGTGGCCGGCACGCAGGACGACGCATTCACCAGCATGGTGAACGGCGCCCCGCGGGCGTCATCCAACATGAACCGGATGCCCTCCAGGCCGCAGACGTTGGCGATTTCGTGCGGATCGGTGACCACGGTGGTGACTCCCCGGGGCACCACGGCCCGCGCGAATTCACGGGGCGTCACCATGGAGCTTTCGATGTGGACGTGCGCGTCAATGAAGCCCGGAGCGAGGAACCGGCCGTCGAGATCGGTGGTCTCGCGCGCCGCGTAGTCCTTGCCCAGCCCCACGATCACGCCGCCCGCAATCGCGACATCCGTGGCATGCACCTCGCCGGAAAAGACGTTGACCACCTGCGCGTTCGTGAGCAGCAGGTCGGCCGGGGCGTCGCCCCGGGCGAGCGCGAGCAGGCGCTTGAGCTCCATCAACGCGGCGCCGCCGCGGGAGTGAGCTTGACGGTCCTGGTCTGGCGCCCGGCGCCGGCGGGGAACGCCACCGCGATGGTGGTAACGTCGCCCTCCCGTCGCACCACCTCGGCGCCCTCCACCTGGGCCAGGCGCTCTCCCACGAGCGCGACCTCGTACCGCCCCGCCATCCCTTCCACGACCAAGGTCCACCCGCTTCGAAGGGCGGCGAAGTCCAGCACGCGGAGGCCGCTCGACGTTTGGCCGGGTGTGAGGGTGACTCGTGGCGGTTCGACCTCGAGGCCGCCGGTCCAGCTCACCGCGAGGATCTGGGGTTGGGGTCCGCCGGCCACGGGCGCAATCACCTGCTGATCGTGTATGCCGGGCCCCCCCATGGCGTCGTGCGGCCGGCCGTTCAACGTCACCTGCACGTCGCGCGCCCCGGCCGGGACGCTCAAGGTCACCTCGAGGGTGAGCGGGGCGGTCGCATTGATTGTGGCCGACGCGCGCCCGGGGCCCCGTTCGAGCTCGACATTGACCCGCGCCCGCCCAACGCGGAGCCCTCGCACCGCGGCGCGAGGCCAGCTGGGCGGCAGTTGCGGCGCCAGGCGCGCGGTCCCGGCAGTAGCGTGCGGCTCCCAACCGAGGAGCCCGTACATCACCGGCGAGAGCAGCATGGACGTGGCGAAGAATTGGTGGGGCACCGCGGTATCCAGCGGGCGGTAGAACGCGCCCGACAGCAGTTCGGGGTGACGACCCCGTGCCCAGTCGAACGTCATCTGGGCGAGCGCGTGAATCAGCGGGTACCCGGACCAGGGCCGGCGGGCGTTATACTGGCCCCAGCTCACGAACCCGGTAACGAACGGCCAGACCGCGCCGTTGTTGTAGTGCATGGGGTCGTACAACGGGCTCCCGCTCGACAGGGGCCGGGCTCCCCAATCGGTGGAAATCGCGTCGCTCGCCAGGCGCGCCATCATCTTCTCGGCCCGGTCGGGGCGCAGCAGCCCGAACGACTGCGCCGTGGCCGGCCACATGGTGAGGTTGTCGTTGGTCGCGCCGGAACGGAGGATCCCAAACGCGTAATAGCCTTCGGTCTCGCGCCAGTACTTCTCGTTCAAGCTCTGCCGCGCCTTCTCGCGCAGCATGGACGCCGCCCGGGACGTGGCCTCGTCGTTCATCGCCAGCGCCATTTCGGTCATCGCCTGGAGCGAAGCGATCCACACGCCGGCCAGGTACACGTCCTGGTGGATGTTCTCGCCCAGCGCCCCGACTTCGATGGCGCCCAGGCCGCCGGTGGTGTTCTCGATGATGCCGTCGCCGTCGGTTTCGGTGGTGAGGCACCACGCGTAGGCCTGTTGCGCCGCCGGCCAGAGCTCGCGCAACAGCTCGCCGTCGCCACTGGCCTTCCAGTAGCGCCAGAGCGCCACCAGCCAGAACGGCGTGGTGTCGGCGTGGTAGTAGGCGTACGGGAAGTCGGTGAACCACGGGATGCGCGCCGCGGCCTGGGAGATCTCGTGCGTGATCTTGCCGTCGGCGCGCTGGTAGTTCGCCAGGAAGCGGAGTCCTTGCGCCACCGGCGCCCACTGGCCGGTCGCGTCCATCGCAAACGAATTGATGGCCGCGTCCCCGCCGAAGAACCAGCCGAAGCCCGGTCGCATGCTCTTCCCCGAGGGTCCCCAGCCCGCCACCAGCCCGCATCCCAGGTCCGGATTGCACACCAACTGCTCGTCCAGATCAATCTTGGACCACTGGAAGGCGAGGTCGAGCTCCGGATCCGGAGTTTCGAGGACGGTCGTTTCAGCGAGGAGCGTGCTGTCGTAGACGCGACGTTCGCGGTAGAGCGCTTCCGCGCGCCCGATCACGCGGCGGTACAGGGCCAGCGCGGAGTCGCGGGGCATGGTGCCGCCCACCACGGCGATGGGCACGAACTCGCGCGCCGCGCGGGCCGTATCTACCGGGATCGCGAAGGTGTTGGGCGCGTCCGGCAGGGCGTGCGCCGGGTGGCTCGAGGCGGTCGCCGCCCACGGCGAGCCGATCACGGCGTTCTGCTGGCGCCGGCTCTCGGACAGGACGAAGGCCTTGAGGTTGTCGTCCCAGAAGGTGTACTGACCGCCGAACGCCGCTGGCCACGCGTACTGGAACACCATGCGGAAGCTGGCGATCACTTCTAGGGGGCGGATCGCCCGGACGTCGAGGAGCACCAGCAGGGCCGGTTCATCGAGGGGCGCCAGGATGTGCTGGCGCACGGTAAACGTAGCGTGCGAGTAGGTGATGGTGGTGAGCTCCGGCCGCACCTCAACGGTCCGGGCGACGTCCGCTCCGCGGATGGGCTCGAGATACTCGGGCGTGCGGAACGCCAGTTCGAAGCCGTCCGCCAACTTGAATGGGTGTACCCACAGCTCGGCGGCGCCGGTCTCTTCGCCCAGCCACGCGGCCCGCCGTCCGATCACCCCGAGGTATTGGCGAGGGCGCACGTCGCCGGTGAGCCCAATGGGAGATGGCGCGATCGCGAACCGGGCGACCGCGGGAGCCTGCTGCGCGCCCGCGGGGCCGACCGGCCCTACGACGAAGGTGAGGCAGCAGGCCAGGGCAGGGACGACACGGGTACTCATGCGGTGGGAAGATACAGCGGACCCGGCGGCGTGACAGGACGGTATCTTACACGCATGACGCAGACGTTGTCGCTGCGGCGCGGCGTACTGGGCGTGGTGTTGGTCGGCACCGCGGCGGTGGCCGTGTGCGCCGTCTACCCGCGCGGGTCCCGGCCCGCTCCGGCGCTGCCGGTACGCTGGGCGCCGGACTCGCTGCGACAAGGGGCGGCCGCCGTCATCATTGTGGGGCCGGATCCTGGCGAGGCCGGGAGCGACGACTCGGTCGTCGCGGTGACCGGTTCGCTGGCGGGTGAACGGCTGCGGTTCGAGCGCGTTCGTGACGGGGGGTTTCGCGCCCTGGCCGCGATTCCGGTCAACGCGGCGGCGACGATCCCCATTCCCCTCAGCGTGGTGCGGAGCGGCGGCGACACCGCGCATCAGTTCGCGCGGGCACCGGTCAGGGGCGGGGTGTTCACCACCGAGCGGCTGCGGCTGCCGGCACGCTTCGTGACGCCTCCGGAGTCGCTGCGGGAGCGGCTCGAGGAAGAGCGCCGCGCCATCCGCGCGGCGATGGCCCGCACCGCGCGGACCCCGAGACTCTGGCTGAGCCCGTTTGGTGAACCGCTTCCGCTGCGGGTCACGGGCGACTTCGGGACGCGCCGCGAGATCAACAATGCGGCGCGGAGCCGGCACCTGGGGGTGGATCTCGCCGGAGGCACCGGCACGCCGGTTAAAGCGACCAACCGGAGCGTCGTGGCGATCGCGGGGTCCTTCTACTATCAGGGGAACGCCGTGTACCTGGACCACGGCAACGGGCTCCTGACGTCGTACATGCACCTCAGTCGCCTGCTGGTCTCGGAGGGGGACACGGTCGAGGCGGGTCAGCTGATTGGCCTGGTGGGAGCCACGGGCCGTGTCACCGGCCCCCATCTCCATTGGAGCGCGTATTTCGGCCGCATTCTGTTCGATCCCTTGAGCTTGCTGTCGTCTGAGGTGCAAACCCTGGTGAGCCAATGGTGAACCAGGTGGGGCGCCGTTCTGAACGCCGCGCGGTGCCGGCGTTCTACGGTCGCCTCTTTGGCTACGACGAGTGGGCCAATCGTGCGACGCTGGTCTCGCTCCGCGCGGGCCCCGCCAGCGAGCGGGCCCGCAAGCTCATGGCGCACGTGGCCGCCACTGAGAGTCTGTGGTACGACCGGCTCGTGCGCCGTCCCCAACGCCATCCGGTATGGCCGGATTTCACGCTGGACCAAAGTGAGGCCCTGGCGAACGACATGGCGGCGGCCTGGCGGGAATACCTGGCGGCCATGACGCCGGCGGCCCTCGGCGAGGAGACGCCATATTCCAATACCAAGGGCGAGCGCTGGGTCAATTCCGTGGCCGACGTGCTCACCCATGTCATCATGCACTCGGCCTATCACCGGGGACAGATCGCGGCGGAAGTGCGGGCGCAGGGCGGGGAGCCGGCGTATACGGATTTCATCGAGGCGGTGCGCCGGGGCTACGTCGGTGAGAAGTGAGGTGTGAGACGTGAGACGTTGACACGGTGGCCCGCACCCTCCTTACTTACTGCTCACGTTGCACGTCTCAACGTTCACATCTCAGGAGGGACCGTGCCGACACCAGGTGTCAGGATCTTGCTCGCGGGCGGGCTGCTGGCCGCCGGCCTGATGACCGCGCGCGCCGGGGGGTTGGCACAGCAAGGCCTGCCTCAGGCGCCGGAAGTCACCGTCTACAAGGCTCCCACCTGAGGGTGTTGCGCTGCGTGGGTAGGTTACCTACGGGGACAGGGATTCAAGGTGGAGGAGCGGAACGTCAACGACCTCACGCCGGTGGAAGCGCGGTACGGCGTGCCGCAGGCGGCGAAGGCCTGCCACACCGCGGTGGTTGACGGATATGTGGTCGTGGGTCACGTCCCGGTGGACGCGATCCGGAAGATGTTGAAGGACCGACCGGACATCGTCGGGATCTCCGTGCCCGGCATGCCGTCGGGCTCGCCCGGGATGGAGGGACCCAAAGAACCCTACGACGTCGTGAGCTTCGACAAGGCGGGGAAGATCACGGTCATCGAGAAACGTTGAGCGAGGTTGGCGGGCACCCGCCGGGTGCCCGCCTGACCGCCTTCCTAGCCTCGTCCCCCAGCCAATCGGGCGGCGTCCGCCGACCGCAACAGCCGCCACATTGCCAGGGTCCCCAACGCCGGGCCCGGCGCCAGCGCGGCAAACGCCCATCCCCACCCTGCGGCCTCCTGCACTACCGGCACCAGCTGGATGGACCCCAGCGTGAGCAGGAAGCCCATCGACGTTTGGGTGGTGAGCTGGGTGCCCATGTACTCCGGCTCGGAGAGCTCGCTCACGCTGCTGGAGAACTGCGCCGAGTCGGCGACCACGGCGAAGCCCCACACCAGGGCGATGGCGGTGGCGAGTCCCGGATGGCGCTGCGCCACGAAGCCGATCACCAGCGCGCAGGACCCGCTGATCATCATGCTGAGCATGGTGGTGCGACTCCGTCCCCACCGATCGGCGAGTTGGCCGGCCAGAATGCTCCCAAGCCCCCCTGCGGCAATAACCCAGAACGCCGCGAGCGCGGCCGCGGCGTCTGGCGGTACCAGGGCGGCCATTCCTGCCGCGTCTGCCGCCCCTGCCGCCGAGTAGGTGTCCAGCAGGAACATCGGCACCCAGGTCCACATGGCATACAACTCCCACATGTGTCCCAGGTAGCCGACGTTCGCCAGGCGGAGCGGTGGGAGTCGTAGCGCCTTGGTCATGTGGCGCCACTGGAACGGCGGCACCTTGGCGCGGTACGGTCCTAGCTCGCCGAAACGCCACGCGACCAATCCGCCGACTGCGGCCAGCGCGGCCGCCACATACAACACCGGCCGCCAATCGACGAATCCGCCCAGCGCGCGAATCAGGTGCGGCGAGGCCGAACCGACGGTGAGGGCCCCCACCAGGAGTCCGAGCCCCAGGCCCCGGTCCTCGCGGGTCCAGGTGGCCATGATCTTCATCCCGACCGGATAGACCAGCGCGAGCATCATCCCGGTTCCCGCCCGGAGGGCGATGGCCGCCGCGAACCGTGTGTCGAGCGCCGCGATCAGAAACGTCAGCAGGGCGCCGGCCAGGGCGCCGAACGCGACCACCAGCCGCGGTGGCCACAGGTCGGGCAGGTTGAACAGCGCGCTGGCCAGGGCGCCGGCCACGAACCCGAGTTGCACCGCCATGGTGAGCCACGCGCCCTGCGTCGCCGTGAGGGACCAGTCGTGTACCAGGGCCGGCGCCACGGCGGAGGCCGAGAACCACAGTCCCATGGCCAGCGACTCGGCCAGGGCGAGAAGCAGCAGGGTGCGCCACTTCTCGGACAACGTCAGTGCAGGGGGGCCAGCGTGAGATCGAGGAAGCGGTGCCCGTCGAACTCCACGGGTTTGCCGGGCCGGATCAGCAGGGGATAGGCGAACGAGGGACCGTCGTACACGAAGGTGTGGTACTCGCCGCACTCGCCCGCGGCATCGAGCCCGTCGGTGATGCCAATCTCCGTGAGGAGATCGGCATCCAGCTCCCGGCCCAGGAACCCGGCGGCGGGCCGGTTCAAGTCCACGCCGACCACGACCACGCGATACCCTCGTTCGACCACTTCATGGACCAGCTCGATGCCGGGCTCGCCCCAGAGCGGCTCGACGTGCTCGAGCCCCTTGGCCCGAACCCGGCGCTCATACCATCCGCGCACGTCCTCGAGATGGATGTTCCCGAAGACCATCCCCCGGCATCCGCGCGCCTTGAGGTCATCCAGAACGCCCCCGAAGGCCGATTCAAACTCCTCGGGCCGGGAGCCGGCCTGGACGCACTCCAGGCCGAGCGATGCCGCCTGCGCCTCGATCAACTCGCTCCGGATACCGTGGAAGCGGACCCGACCGCTCGAGCCATCGTAGATGTTGGCGAGAAAGCGGACGTCGAGCCCCGTGCGGCGGGCGCGGTCGAGCGCGAGGGTCGAGTCTTTGCCGCCGCTGCTCATCAGGGCGTAGGCCATGGGGCGCAATAGTAACGCGCGCGGCGGCGAAGCGTCATGGGTCCGCGGTGGCGCCCAGAGCCCTCGACGGCGGGGATTCACCGAGGTCCTGCGAACGCACCCCGTGGCCATCGCGGGCTGACCCTCCCTAAGCTTCCCTTCACCGCCGCTTGGCACTCGGGTTCACTGACGGCGGCGATGCGTCGGCGTCGAAGGGACAAGGAAGGGAGGCCGCTATGTTCCGGGTACTGCCACTGGTGGCGCTGGGCGCCGCGATCACCGCGTGCGCCACGCTGAGCGTCAGCTCCTACATCCACCCCGCCGCGGATTTCTCGCGGTACCAGACCTACGATTGGGGCGCCCGGGATGCGCTGCCGACCGGCGATCCCCGGCTGGACAACAACCCGTTCTTCGACGCCCAGGTCCGGGCCTCGGTGGAACGCGAGCTTGCCGCCAGGGGCTATCGGCGGGAGGCGGCGAATCCGGACCTGTTGATCCACTATCACGCCTCGGTGCAACAGAAGGTGGACGTGTACCGGGTGGACGCGGAGGCGGGATACGGTGATGAATCGGCCGCGGTCCAGTACGAGGAAGGCACCCTGGTGCTCGACGTGGCGGACGCGAAGACCAGGCAGATCATCTGGCGGGGCTGGGGCCAGAGCGACATCGAAGGCGTCATCAACGACCAGTCGCGGATGGAGAAGCGCGTGGCCGAGGTGACCCAGAAGATCCTGGAGCGGCTCCCGGCACGTCGCTGATCCGGGTTCCGCGGTGATCCGCCGGCGGGCCGGCGCGCAATAAAACGCCCCGGCCCGCGTCGTTTTCCTTACCCCTTACCGTCCTTTCCCCCTTACCGTCGTTGCCATGCTCGCCCGCATCCGCTCGGCGGCGGTGCTCGGCATTGATGCTTACCTGGTGGAGGTCGAGGCCGACATCGCCAATGGTCTACCCACGTTCGCGACCGTCGGGCTGCCCCACGGCGCGGTGAAAGAGGGCCGCGAACGCGTGGGGGCGGCGATTGCCAATTCCGGGTTCGAGTTCCCGCTGAAGCGTATCACGGTGAATCTGGCGCCGGCGGACGTGCGGAAGGACGGCTCCGCGTTCGACCTCCCGATCGCGCTGGGCATCCTGGCCGCGACCGGACAACTCGGTGGTGCACCGGAGGGGTACGTCATCGTGGGCGAGTTGGGCCTGGAAGGCGGCCTGCGTCCGGTCCGCGGCGCGCTACCGATCGCGCTGGCGGCCAAGCACGCCGGTGCCCGGGGAGTCATCGTGCCGGTGCAGAACCTGGCCGAGGCCGGCGTGGTGGAGGGCATCGAGGTCCTGGGCGCGGAGTCGCTGGGCCAGGTCGCGGCGCACTTCAGCGACGGCGGGCTGCTGCGCCGGGCCGAGTCCGATCCTCGCGACCTGTTCGGCCAGCGGACAACGGATGGCGTGGATTTCTCAGAAGTTCGCGGCCAGGAGCACGCCAAGCGGGCGCTGGAGATCGCGGCGGCGGGCGCCCACAACGTGCTGATGATCGGCCCGCCCGGATCGGGCAAGACCATGCTGGCCCGGCGCCTGCCCACCATCTTGCCGGATATGAGTCTGGAAGAGGCACTTGAGACCACCAAGATCCACAGCGTGGCGGGGACCCTGCCACCGGGGGCATCGCTGGTCACCACCCGGCCGTTCCGCGCGCCGCATCACACCATCAGCGACGCCGGGATGATCGGTGGCGGAGGCTACCCGCGGCCGGGCGAG
>DATECF010000004.1:0-3370 GCA_035287045.1 Gemmatimonadales bacterium
GTGAGCCAGCTGCGAGACCGGGGCGCGCTGACCGACGGCTCGCTGGATGACAACTACGTGAGCTTCGTGGCGTCCATCCTGCGTTCGGTCCGCTTCGGCGCCACCGACGCGCACGGGCGGGCCAACATGGTGCAGTTCGCCTTGCTTCAGGAGCTGGGGGCGGTGACCCGCGACAGCACCAACGGGACGTATTGGGTGCATCTCGACCGCATGCCCGAGGCGGTGCGCACCGTGGCCGAGCTGATCCTTACGCTCCAGGGCGACGGTGACTACGACGGCGCAGGTCGGTTGCTGGCGGAGAAGGGCGTGGTGAGTCCGGCGCTCCGAGCCGACCTGGACCGACTGAGCCGGGCAGGGATTCCGGTAGACGTGGTGTTCGAACACCAAGGCGCGGGGCCCTCGGCGGGGACCGCGAAGTGAGACGTGAGAGGCGTGCGGCCGTGATCGCGCTGTCTCGGGGAGATACCTCGAGGGTTGGCTATGGGCCCCGCTACGGAGCAAACCTCACCGGACCCAGGTACCGGTCCAGCCAGGCCAGCGACTCCCGAGCCACGAGGTCCATCGGCATGAAGTGGGACCCCGCATCGTACACGAACAGCGCCTTGTCCTCCGGAGGCGTTCCCACCAGATCGAACATCGGCTTCTGGGACGGTTCGAAGGGAAACCGAGGGTCGTAACGGCTGGCCAGCATCAGGATCGGTGTTCGCACCGCGCTCAGAAAGTTGAACGGATCGATCTCCGGCAGCCAGCGGACGTTGTCCAGGCCTCCCACATGCGAGATGCCTGCTGTGATGCGGGGCTCCACCGCGAGCACGATGGGCCAATGGATCCCTCCCCAGCTGCTTCCGAAAAACCCTAGTCGAGTGGCGTCGATATCGGGGCGCGTCGCCAGGTAGTCAATGGTGCGCCGGAAGTCTTTGACCCACTGGATCACCAGGTCCCGGCGACCGCTCCCGGTCGCAGGAGGCAGCGCTCCGTCGGCTAGGCTGAACCGTTCGTCGTCGCGGTCGAACGTGCCCAGGTAGAGCGGCAAGATGACCACCCTCCCCGCTGTGACGAAGAAATCATGGAGCCGCTCAGGCAGCTGGTCTATGTGTCGATTATTCAGGGCGAAGCTCCCCGGCCAATACATCACCGCTTGGTATGGCGGCCGGCCGCGGCGGGGCAGATACAGGTAGGCGGCCATCCGCCCGGAGCCGTAGGCGGCGGCAAAGCTGACCCGCTCCCGGATCCAGTCCCGTGTGCTGTCGGAGCGTTCCACCTGCTGCTCCAGCGGCTGGGCATCGTAGCTGAACAACCGTTTGAAGATCTCGACCTCTCGTGGGCCGGCCGGCCTTTCAGCTCGGTACTCCCGCCACGGAGGCCTTGCGGGCACCGGTTCGTGGGCTTTACTCAGCGCCGGGGTGTCTTCCAGGTAGCGGGCTAATCGGAATCCGTTGATGGCGGAGCGATCCCACGCCGAGGCCGTCACCGGGTTGAGCGTAACCCAGTCCGGGTCGTTCCACCCACCGCCCATGATCAGGCGTTCGCCGGTCCGCTCGTTGTACACCCACTCCCTGACGTTGCCAGACTGGTCAAAGGTCCCGAATGCGCCGAGTCCTTTGTACGAACCGACCGGGGCCGGCCCTCCGGTGCGCGCAATGTTGCTGCGCGGCGCTGCCAGGTAGAGCAACCCGGCGGGGAGCCCTTGCCGCCAGTGCCAATAAGTTGGGAGCCGCTTGCCGGCGAACCGCGCGTAGGCCGCCGCCTCGTACCAGCTCACGCCCCCAACCGGGTAGTCGTCTTGGGCCTCGGGATACGACCCCGCCTGCCAGGTGCTGGGACCGGGCTGGCCGGTGCGATCCACGAATAACCGCATCGCCTCTTCCCAGGAGACTTCTCCCCCATTCCGAACCAGGCGTTCCGACCAATACTCACGTTTCTGGTAGCCGCCGGCGTCCACGAACTCCCGATACTGGCGATTGGTAACTTCGTAGCGGCCCAGCCAGAAGTCGCCCACCGCCATGGGCTCCGGCAGATTCAGCTGGGTCTGTGGCAGAGCAAACCCCGCCACCCGCACCATACCCTCCGGAGCCGCCTCCAGGGGATCCAACGTGATGGTGCGCTCGGCCAGAAGCGAGCCGCCGACGGTGATCGTCGGGCCGAAGGCCACCGCCACGACGTCCTGCGTGTGATAGCCAGCGTGCTCCAGCCGCAACCGCGAACCGAACCACGGGAGCGGCAGGCTGTCCAGCGGCGTCGTTCCCAGATACAGCGAGCTGGTATCCGCGTCATCGTATGGCCGGCGGAACACCTTGGCGCCGGGAGGGTCCGTCCGGATGGCCGTCGGGAATGCCATGGTCCGCCACACCCGCACGAACTCGCTGTCGTTCGGGATCAGGGACGCTACTCGGACGCCGAGGGCGTACATTGAATCCATCCGGTCGGCGTTGACCAGCCGCTGCATTTCCGCCAGCGCCGTGGTCCGCGCCCAGCGTTCCCACTCCCGGTCGGCGTAGAGCTTCGCGGCGGCGATCGCCCCGACCAGTACGACACCCGCGGCGACTGCGGCGACTCGGCGGCGGATCCGGCGCCGCCCCACGTCGGCCAAATCCGGGATGACGCGCGCGACTTCCGCCCCGAACTCGCCCGCCGTCCCGAACCGCCCCTCCGGAGCCGGCGCCAGGGCTTTCTCCACCGCGCGCTGTAAACGATCAGGCAGGTCGGGCCGGAGGTCCCGAAGCGGCGTGATCCGTCCCATCGCCTTGGCCGCCAGGACTTCCGGCAGCGTGGATCCTTCGGTCGGCGGGCGGCCGGCCAGCATCTCATACAGCACGCAGCCCAATGAGTAAGTATCCGAACGCCCGTCGATGACCCGCGCTCCGGTGGCCTGCTCCGGGCTCATGTAGTACGGCGTGCCCAACGAGATGCCGGTATCGGTCAGCCGGTCAACGCCGGCGGCGGCGTTGACCGCAAAGGCGATCCCGAAATCCCCAATCATCGGCTCGCCGTCTTGCAGGAGGATGTTCTCCGGCTTGATGTCGCGGTGGATCACGCCGTGCCGGTGGGCGGAGTCCAACGCGCTGGCCACCGCGGTGGTGATGGCGATGGCCTCCTCAACCGACAGCCGCGGCTCCCGGTCCAGGCGCTGTCGCAGCGACTCGCCCTCCATCCGGGGCATGACGAAGTAGAGAAACCCGGCGGCCTTGCCCGAGTCGTGTAGCGGGAGGATATGGGGGTGGGTGAGTCCAGCTGCGATCTCGATCTCCCGCAGGAACCGCTCCGGGCCCAGCAGGGCCGCGAGCTCGGGCTTCAGAACCTTGATCGCGACCTGGCGGTGGTGCTTGAGGTCCTCGGCGAGGTAGACAGTAGCCATGCCTCCGCTGCCGAG
>DATECF010000005.1:0-2552 GCA_035287045.1 Gemmatimonadales bacterium
GGGGGGGGGGGGGGGGGGGCGACAGGCGCCGGCTTTGAGGGTGCGGTGCATCCGCTCGTGCGCGCCATGCTCCTGCGGCGACGCGGGATGAATGCGCTGGTGCTGGATCCCCAGCCGCATCCACCAGCCGTTGAGCTGGGAGAGCCCATGGATGCCGCAGGAGGCGAAGGGCACGCCGTTGTCGGTCCGGATGGCCCGCGGCAGATCAAACGCGCGGAAGGTGTGCTCGAAGACGGGCCGCGCCCCTCGGCCCTTGATGTTGGGGAGTCCCCGACAGGCGAGCAGGTAGCGGGTGTGCTGGTCGCCGATCGTGAGGGGATAGCACCACACGCCGTCCTGGGTGGGGAACTGGCCCTTGAAGTCGGCGGTCCAGAGGTCGTTGGGGGCGGAGGTGACCGGCGGGACGCCACCGGGATGCTGGCGCGGCCGCCGGCGCCGCCGTTGCTTGACCAAGCCCTCCCGCGCCAGCAGATCGCCGACCGTGCTCACGGCCGGCCAGGCCGCGCTAGCGATCTCGGGATGCCGCGGGGCCAGCCAGTCGAGCAGCTGGCCGGGTCCCCAGTCCGGATGGGCTCGCCGCGCCTGGCACAGGAGACCGGCGAGTTCCTGGCCAATGCAATGCGGGCAGTGGTGCGGGGCGTGACTCCGGTTTTGGAGACCCCGCCGCCCGTCTTCGGCGAAGCGGCCGAGCCACTTGTAGCCGGTCTTGCGACTGATGCCGGAGCGGGCACACAGCTCCGCTCGCGGGTACAGGCCCGCCGATCGTCGGCGATGAAACGTTCGCGCTCGTCCACGGGTGACGTCTCCAGCCAGGGCATCGTCCAACCTTCCCTCCCATCGGTTGGCCGAGCAGTTTATCCAGAGTGTCACCCATCATCCCGGTTTGGGGTGTTACCAATCAACCCGGTCTGTACCACATCGACAGCTGGGCCAGCCGATTCGCAGACGATGCCGCCTTCTATTTCGCCAACACGCCTCCCATCGTCGGTCGCTCGGCGATTCTCGCATGGGGCAAGGCGATGCCGCAGATGGAGACTTTCACTTTTGCCGATGTCGCCGTGGCAGGCGAGGGCAACCTGGCGTATGGCACGAGCCGGGTGTTCTCGAAGCTTCAGGGAGCGCCGGCCGATACTGCCAAGCAACTGGTGGTCTTTCGGCGGAGCGCTAGCGGCCGTTGGTTGGTCCAGGCGGGCAGCGTCAGCTCCGATCTTCCATTGCCGCAAGCCGCACCGGCCGCGCACAAGTAAGGCCGCCGTCTAACCCGACCATATGAAGGCGCGGAGCGGCCCTCGGGTGACTCCTGAAGGTTGCGCGGAGCCCGGCCTCGAGGGCCACCTTCGGTGGTCCCACACAGGAGGCGGCGATGCGCTGGGTCGGGTTGGATTTCCACAAGCGGTACATCACGGCGTGCGCGTTGGACAACGACGGCCAGGTCGTGGCCGAGCACCGGCGGTTGCCCGCGGACGTGGTTCCGCTGGTCGGCTGGTTGCCGGCGTTGGGCGACGCGGTGACGGTGGCGATGGAGGCGACGCGCTACTGGGCCTGGCTGCACGATCAGCTGAGCGCCGCCGGGATCGCCGCCGTGGCCGCCCATCCCTATCAGGTGAAGCTCATCTGGCAGGCCCGCTGTAAGACCGATCCGATCGACGCCCGGAAGCTCGCCGATCTGCTGCGGACGAACCTCCTGCCGTCCATCTGGGTCCCGGACGTCGAAGTCCGCGCGCGGCGGAAGTTGCTGCGCGGGCGGGCGTACCTGGTGCGGCTCCGGACGAGCGTGAAGAACCGCATCCATGGCCATCTCACGGCGGAGAACTGTCGGGCGGCGGTGACGGATCTCTACGGGAGAGCGGGACGCGCCTGGCTCCAGACGGTGGCGCTGTCCCCGATGGGCCGCGTCCAAGTGGACCTCCTCCTGGAGCTGGTGGACGCGCTGGATGCGCGGATCGGGCGACTGGATGATCGGGTGAAGCGACTCGTCAAGCATGATCCCGTGGCCCAGCGGCTCCAGACGTGGCCCGGGATCGGGACCTTCGGGGCGGCGCTGCTGTTGGCGGAGATCGGCACGATTGACCGCTTCCGCTCCAGCCACGAGCTGGCCGCCTACGCCGGCCTCACCCCGAGCACGCAGAGTTCGGGGGACAAGACGCGGCACGGTTCCGTGGGGCGGGCTGGCAGTCCCTGGCTCAAGTGGATCCTGATCGAGATCGTCCAGAGCCTGAAGCTGGCGCCGGGGCCGGTGGGGCAGCAGTATCAGAAGCTGCTCCGGTCGAAGGGGAAAGCCAAGGCGACGGTGGCCGCGGCGCGGAAGCTGTGTTGTTACCTGTACTGGTGTCTCCACGAGGAGTGGAGCTACGATCAGTGGCTCCGACAGCATGAGCGGCTGGAGGTGCGCCCGGTGCAACCGCTGGGCTCGGCGGCGTAGACAGCCGTCTCCCCGGTAACCCGAATGGGCCACCTCCTTCGCACCGATGCTCCTGGACCGTGGCGTCCGTAGAGGCGCGTGAAGCCAGCTTCGTGCTGCGCTTGAGGTGAGGGAGCTGTTGGCATATTCG
>DATECF010000006.1:0-6583 GCA_035287045.1 Gemmatimonadales bacterium
GGGGGACAAGGTGGCGCCGCCGCAGGCGGTGGACGTGGTGGCGCGCTACTCCACGGACAACCTCCTGCGGAGTGGCTGGGCGCTGGGCGACAAGGAGCATCTCGCGGGCCGCGCGGCGGTGGTGCACGCCAAGCTGGGGCAAGGGGACGTGGTGCTGGTGGGGTTCCGGTCGCAATTCCGGGGCCAGCCCCGCAACACGTTCAAGCTGATGTTCAACACGCTGTTCGCGGCGACGCTGGCGGAGTTCCCCAAGCCGGCGCCGATGGTGCCGTAGCGGTCGAGAGGCCCTGCGCGAGTCGAGCGACTTGCGCAGGGCTTCCCGGGCGCCGCGCGCATCAGCTTCACGACCCCGCCCTCCGCAGCGCTACTTCGGGAACCCGTCTCGCGGAATCCCCGGGATGATCCTCAGCGCGTTCTGGTAGTAGACCTTCTTCAACACGTCGTCCGGAAGACCCATCCCGTACAGCTTCCAGAAGGCGTGATAGTCGCGGTAGTAGTCGAAATACTCGTCGCTGGTTTCGAACACCCGCCAGTAGTACGGATACTCGTCGGGCTGAAACGAGTCCTTCCCGAACAACAGTCGGTCCTGATACTTGATGAAGAACTCCCGCGCGAAGCGCGGCTGCCGGCCCAGATCGTACAGGATGGCGCCCACCTCGGCGTGGAGGTTAGGCATGGCGTCAAACATCCGGCCAAGTCTCGCCAGGTCCTGGGCGTGCCAGCCCAGGTGCGCCAGCACCCAAATGGTGTTGGGATGCCGGGCCAGCATCCGGTCCCGCTCGGCCATCAGCTCCTCGAACGCGGGATATCTCGAGCGGTCGTTGTAGCGCCGCCCGGAAAACAGGGCCAGCTCCAGCCAGCGTTCGTTCTGGTAGTCAATGGGCTCGAAGAATTCCGCCGGATCGGCGGTGTGGATGAACACCGGGATCTTGAGACGCGCCGCGGCCTCCCACACGGCGTCCAGCTCCGGATCGTCCAGCTTGAGGCGCGAGCCATCGGCCTTTCGGGCCGTGAGCCCAAAGCCCTTGCCGATTTCTCCCACGCCCACAGCGCCGGCTTTGACATCGGCTTCCAACTGGGCCGCGATCCTGGCGCCGGACCCGGGGCCCACGTCCCGGAGGTTGAGCGTGGTGAACATCACGAACCGGTTCTTGTAGCGGCTGGCCTGCACGGCCGCGATTTGCCCGGCGAGCCGCTCGCCCGAGCTGCCGCTGGCGTTCACCATGACCTGGAGGTTCAGCGAGTCCATGGCCGCGCCCACGCGGTTGATCGCATCCTCGGAGAGCAGCGCCGGCGGATGACCGTGGATGTCCACCACCGGAAACTTGGCGCGCGGGACCGTGTGGACCGGCACCACCAGGGTGGAGCGCGGCTGGTACTCGAGAATCGTGGGCGGCGGAAACTCGGGGTCGCGGCCGGTGCCCGGGCGCGGCCGGAGTTGGCCGGGGCCCGCCTGCTGGGCGGCTGCCGTGGAGGTGAGCGTGCTCAAAACGAGTGCGACAAACCAACGAGGCATGGAGGGCTCCCGGTTTGGCTTAGAGGGCCAAACTTAACTCATCTCCCGCGCTTGTACCCCTGGACGTACGCCGGCGTAATGACGGGCACGTTCGTGGGCGCCGATAGGGGCGGCCCCCACGCGAGGGTCGCCGGGAGGACGCCTGCCCAGACGGGGAGATCGAGATCCTCTTCGTCATCGACGGGCGGTCCGGTCCGGATCTTGGCGCTCGCCTCCTCGAGGGGAACCTCCACCAGCTCGGTCGCCGCCAGTTCCTTGGCGTTGGGGCCACGAGCATCCACGCTCCGGCCCGGGACCAGGTGCTCCACCAGCGCCTCCAGCGCCGCGCTCCTGGCCTTGGCGCCGGTCACGCGTCGCGAGCGGCCGAACACGCAGACCGACCGATAGTTCATGCTGTGGTGAAACACTGACCGGGCCAGGACCAGACCGTCGAGCAGGGTCACGGTCACACAGACGTCGCGCCCGGCGCCCAGCGCCCGCATGAGGCGGCTCTTCCTGGATCCGTGGAGCAGCAGCCGATCGCCCACGCGCGCGTACGCCATTGGGATGACGTACACTTGGCCGTCCACCGCGAATCCCACGTGACAGACCAGGCCTTCATCCAGGATCGCGTGGAGGACGGCGGCGTCATAGCTCGCCCGCTTTGGCAGTCGTTTCACCGCAACACGTCGTGACGGACGCATCGGCGTTTCCTTCGTGGCTCGGGAGTGGCGGCCCGCGCGGCGCGGCGGCCTCAACGTCGCGTCGCGGGCCGAAGGCCCAGCGCGGCGTTGAGCCAACGCACCAGGGGGAGCATGGCTTGGAAGTCCTGCTCCAGCAGCGCCGGCAGCCGCGGGCTGAGGGCCTGGGCATCGGTCAGGGCGCGGCCGGTGACGAACGATTGATAGCGCAGCCATTTCGCCGCCGGGTGATCCTCGGAAAACCCCCGTGGCATCCGTTTCAGTACGGCCTCATCGCTCAAACCGCCGAACCGGCGAACCAACCGGGGCGAGCGCGCCACGCGGTCGAACCCCTTCGGGTCGTCGGCGATGGCGTCCCGGATCCGGTTCAGTACCGGCCGCGCCGGCATCCAGATGCCGCCACCGGTGAACGAGTCGCCGGGAGCGATCTGGAAGTAAAAGCCCGCGCCGCCGCCCTCCGCCTCGCTCCCCACCCGCCGATCCGCATCCCGGTGATGGAACCAACAGGCCGCCTGCGTCTTGTAGGGTGACTTGTCTTTGGAAAAGCGAATGTCACGGTAGATCCGGAACATGGAGCGCTTGGGATGGCCGGTGATCTCCGGCGCGAAGCGCGCCAGCCGCACGTCCATCTCTTCGATGAGCGCGCGCATGGGATCGCGAACGTGGTTCTCGTACTCGACGCGGTGGGCCTCGAACCAAAGCCTGGCGTTGTTTCGCTTCAGACCCCGAAGGAAGCGGAGCGCGGCGGCGGTGAATGGCATGTCGAAGCGCTAGCGATGAAGAACCGGCGCCAACCGGCGCGTGAAGTCGAGCGTCGTGACGTGGAAGAACAGGGAATCCCTTTCCACAATCCACCGCATGCCGAGTCCCCGTGCGTAATGGAGAGCCCGAGTATAAGCGGGGCCGGCGGCGAAGCAAACCCCAGGTCGCCGCGCCAAGCGCCCGGCTCCCCGAAGGCGAATAGCCGTCACGATGTGCAACGATCGGGCGGTCGTCGTGCTTGCGCTGGTGCAGCGGATCAGTGAATCCCCTCTGTGCCCCGCGTCAACCGCGCGATCCCCGAACCATCACGATTAATCACGTACACCTCGTCTACGCCGGTGCCGAAGGCGGAAAAGACCAGCCGGGCGCCGTCCGAGGTCCACCCGGCCTGGCTGCGCACCTGGAGACCGGTGGTCAGCCGAGTCACCGCTCCCGAGGCGATGCTCAGCAAATAGAGATCGAGCGGCCCATCGCGGTTCGAGTTGAAGGCCACCCAGGCGCCATCGGGCGAGACGGAGGGAGCGGTGTCGTTCCCCCGGCTGGACCACAGCGGTCGAACCCCGCGCGATTCCAGATCCAGGACGAAGATCTGATCGCGTCCCTCGGGATTGGCGTAGAAGACCAGCCCTCGGCCGCCGGGCATCCAGCTCGGCACCTGGCTGCTCCAGGCGTTGTCGGTCAGGCGCCGCTCGTTGGCGCCGAGGGAGTCCACCACAAACAAGTCCCAATGGTACTGGCCGGTGGCCCGGTCCACGGTCCCGCGCTGGAAGGCAATGAGCCGGCCGTCGGGCGACGGGACGGGGACGCCATCGAAGCCCGCGGCGATGACCAAACGGCGTTGGCGAACACCGCTCGAATCCATGGTGTACAACTCGACCTCATCGGAGTCTTGGAAATTGCGCGGCGACTGGAACACGATGCGCGCGCCCGAGGGCAAGTACGCGGGGTGGGCATCCCGGCCGGGGCTGTAGGTGAGGCGGCGCGGGTCGGTTCCATCCGGACGCATGGTGTAGATCTCCCAATCGCCGTCCCGGGTGGAGGCGAAGGCGACGCGGTGTCCCGCGGGAGACCACTGCGGCCAGGCGTTGGCGTAGGAAGAATTGGTGACCTGGCGCTGGTTGGAGCCGTCGGGGTCCATGAGGTAGAGCTCAAAGCGCCCGGTGCGGTTGGAGTAGAAGGCGATGTGCCGGCCGTCGGGCGACCAGTTGGTCTCGAAGCTGATGCTGCTGTCGGGTGTGAGCGCTCTCAGGTTGGACCCATCCAGGCCCATGGCGTAGAGGCGCGCGAACCCGGTGCGCTCTGAGAAGAAGGTCAGGTCCCGTCCGTTGGGGGCGACCTTCGCGCCGCCATCGTTCGAGGGGTGCGACACCAGGGCGCGCTGGCCGCTCCCGTCCGCGTTCATGATCCAGATGTCCCCGTTGCCGGCGCGTTCCGACCCGAACACGATGTGGCGGCCGTCCGGGGAGAAGGCCGCGTGACCGTCCCGGCCGGGAGCGTGCGTGAGCCGCGTGGCGTTGGACCCATTCGCGTCCATGACATAGATCTCTTCGTCCCCGTCGCGATCGGAGTCGAACACGATGCGCCGGCCGTCGGGTGACCACGAGGGGTGGCGAGCAAAGGTCAGCGGCACCGTGGCGCCCGGGTGGGTGAGCCGCCGCTCGCCGGTGCCGTCCGGTTTGATGGTGTAGAGATTCCACACGCCGTCGCGATTGGAATCGAACAGGATGACGGAGCCGTCGGGGGACCAGGCTGGATGGGTATTGTCGGCGGTGCTCCAGGTCAGGCGCCGCTCTCCGGTCCCGTCGGCATTGATGACGTACAGGGCGATCCGGCCGTGGCGGGCGCTCTCGAACGCCAGCTGCCGGCCGGTCGGGGACCAGGTGGGGTTGATGTTGAGGAAGACCTGGGCCTGCGCGGCGGCGGCCGCGGGAAGGGATGCGGCCGAGCCGAGGACCAAGGCGGTGAGGACCAAGCGTCGCATGAGGGAGGAATGTACGGGGGAAGGCCACGCCAGTTATACCCATTGACAGTATATCGTCACACGATATAATGGCCCGATGAGCCACGACCCCGCTGCTGTTCGGGCCCTGCTCCCCCTTCCGCCCGCGACGTTCCACATCCTCCTGGCCCTGGCGGCCGGCGAACGACATGGCTACGGCATCATTCAAGACGTCGAAGCCCGTACCGACGGCGCACTACGCCTCAGTGCCGGCACCCTGTACGGCACCATCCAGCGCCTGCTGGAGCAAGGGCTGATCGCCGAGGTCCGCCGGCGTCCCAGCGCGCTGGACGACCCGCGACGGCGTTACTACCGCATCACGGCGTTCGGCACGGCCGTGGCCCGGGCCGAGACCTATCGTCTGAGCCACTTGGTCCGGCTCGCCAAAGGGGCGGGGTTCCTGGTACCGGAGGCGTCGTGATTCGCCTGTACCGGGCGCTTCTGTACCTGTACCCGGCGTCGTTCCGGATGGAGTATGGGGACGAGATGAGCGAGGTGTTCGCCCGCCAGGCGGATGGCGCTGGCGTCCTGGCGTCCGTGGCCCTGCTGGCCGGCGCCGTCGCCGACGTGACCTCCCACGCGCTGGCCCTTCACTGGGCCATGCTGCTGCAGGACCTGCGGTACACGGTCCGAACACTCGGGAACTCCCGCGGCTTCGCCCTCACCGCCGTCCTGGTCACCGCGCTCGGCGTCGGGGCCAACACGGCGGCGTTCTCGGTGGCGGACTTCGTGCTCCTCCGGCCACTGCCGTTTCCGGAGCCGAACACCCTAGTCCGGCTGTGCTGGGGCCCCCGCACCGGCGGCGGATGGGGCTGCATGAATCAGCTCTCGCCCGCCAACTATCGGGATTACAAGAGTATGACCCCGTCGTTCCAGGTCCTGGGAGCGTTCTCCGGCAGTGCCGTGAACCTGGTGGGGACCGGCGACCCGCGGCGTCTCGCCATGACGGAAGTGACATCCGACGTGCTTCCGTTGCTCGGTGTGTCACCGGTGCTGGGACGTGTCTTCGACTCCGCCGGCGGAGGGGAAGCGGACGCCCGCGCGGTCGTGCTCAGCTTTGGCCTCTGGCAATCGCAATTCGGCGGCGACCCCCGCGTGCTGGGGCGCAGCGTGACCCTGAACGGCGCGCCGTACGAGGTGATCGGCGTGATGCCTCCCGGTTTCTACTTTCCCACCCGGGACGTCCAGGGGTGGACCCACCTGGTGCTGCGGGAAGAAAACTACGCCGATCGCGATGACAACTACCTGGAAGCCGTGGGACGCCTCCGGCCCGGCGTGTCAATGACTCAGGCGCGCGCCGATCTCGAGGTCGTGGCGGAGCGGCTCGCACGAGATTACCCGGAGACGAACGCGGACGCCGGGTTCAGTTTCTTCTCGATGCGGGACAACATGTCCCCCCGCTACCGGCTGATGCTCGTGGGCCTCTGTGGCGCGACCGCGTGCATGCTGCTGCTCACCTGTGCCACCCTGGCGAACCTCCTGCTCAGCCGCGCGGGCGCGCGGGAGCGAGAGCTGGCCGTGCGGGCGGCCCTGGGAGCCGGCAAGGAGCGCCTGGTGCGGCAGATGGTGACCGAAAGCATGACCCTGGCGCTGGCCGGCGGTGTCGCGGGGGTCGTCCTCGCCGCG
>DATECF010000007.1:0-14797 GCA_035287045.1 Gemmatimonadales bacterium
GTCCGGCGTGACCGCCAGGTTGTACGGTCCCCGGCCGGTCTGGAATCGCCGCGTGACGGTCCACTGCTCGCGGTCAATCTCCACGATCACGTCCGCCTTGTTGCAGGCCACGTAGATCCGCCGGCCGTCCGCCGAGGGCTGGGCCCAGGTGGGCGAGCAGGTCGCGGACGGCAGAGATCCGGCTTCGCGGCCGCCGTGCACACCGTGCTCCGGCGCCGCGAGCGCGATGGGCCCTTCCTTCCCCGCGGCGAGGCCGAACCGCCGGCTCACCTCAAACGTCCGCGTGTCAATCTCCACCAGCTGATCGTCCATCATGCAGGTGGAGTACTGGTGCGCCCCGTCCGGGGCTACTCGACTCCCGTGGGGCATGGTGCAGGTGACCGGGCGGGCGACCTCGGTATTGCTGGGCGTGTACACCACCGAAACCGATGACGGCACCATCTCGCCATGCAGGTTGAAGTTCACCACGAAGGCAAAGAGGCCGTCCGGCGTCACGTCGAGGGAGGCGGGGAAGTAGCCCAGGAAGATCCCCTCCCCCACCAGCGTGTCGGGACCCAGGGCGTACTTCCAGTACTTGCCGTCCGGCGAGCCGTGGCCCGTTGTCAGGTGAAGGTGTTTCCCGTCCCGGTCGATCTGGAGGCCGTGCGGGCCTTCCATCTCCACCGGTGACTCGCCCACGGGAAACGTCTTCTCCACCGCCGCGCCGTCGGGACCGAAGCGCACCCGGTGGATCAGGTCCGCCGACTCGGCGCCCACATACACCCAGTAGTGGTGGGTGGGTCGCTCCGGCGCCCGCTGCGCCAAGGCCGGGCTCGCCACCAATACCAGCAGCGACAGGAGCCAACCCGACCGCGCCTTGCGCGCGGCACGCGCCCGGGGCATCATCTGCATACCACCCTCGATCACTCGTGACAACTGTTTTCCGGAGTTCGGGTCATGAACGTAACGCCCCTCCCGCGTGCCGTCACGGCCGTTGCCGCCGTTTGGTTCGCCGGCGTCTCGATCCCCGCGGTTCCGTTCGCCCTCAACGCCCAGCAACCGGGCCCGGTGGCCCGGCTCGTCGCCCAGCCGCCGAGCCTCACGCTCCAGGCGGGGCAGGCCGCCAAGCTGCAGGTCACGGCCTACGACGCGCAAGGCCGGATCGTGCTGGACGCCCGCATTCGCATCAGCGGCCCGCGGGCGGCCCTGCGGATTCGGGAGGGTGAAGTTGTGGCGCTGAAGGCCGGCACGCACGACGTCGTGGCCGCCGTGTTTCAGCTGGCCGACGCCCCGCCGGTGACCCTGACGATCCCGGTGACCGTCACCTGGCCACCCCTCGCCCGGCTCGAGGTCGTCCCCGAGCCCGGGCGCCTGTACACCGGCGTGACGTTGGGACATCAGGTGCAAGCCTTGCACGCCGACGGCACCGAGCGGAGCGACGTCCGGGTGAGCTGGACCAGCTCCAGTCCCGGCGTGGCGACCGTGGATCGCTACGGCAACGTCACGGCCGTCCGGCCCGGCAACGCGACCATCACGGCAGCGGCCGAGGGCGTAACCGGCGAGCGCCGATACACGGTGGCCACGAATCCGGTACAGGCCCTGACCATCGACATCTCCCAGGACCACGTCCGGACCGGTGACGTCCTGCACCTCAGGGCGACCGCGCGCCGGGCGGACGGTGGGGCGGTTCCCGACGTCCCCATTACCTGGAGCTACACCTACGCGCCGCATGACTCGATCGCCGCGCCGGGGGCCACCGGCGTCATTGACCGCGGGCTCTTCGCCGCCGAAGTCCCGGGGCGGTACACCCTCCTGGCCACGGCGGGCACCGTCACGGCGCGGAAGGTGATTGACGTCCGCTCCCGAGAGGTGCGGCGCCGGATCACGCTCTCCGGCCGCGGCGCCATCACCCACGTGCACACGTCCGATCTCTGGCCCTGGACCGGCAAGGACGGGCGGGACTACGCGCTGGTGGGGACCTGGGGGGGCGACGGGTGGGCGTACGTCTTCGACATCACCGACCTGGCGAGCGTCGTCAAGACGGATTCCGTCAAGGTGGATGCGCGCACCATCAACGACGTGACCGTCTCGCCCGACGGTCGGTACGGCGTGCTGTCCCGCGAGGGGGCATCCAATCGCGTCAACGGCGTCGTGATCCTGGACCTGGCCAACCCGGCGCATCCCAAGATCGCCGCGACCTTCGAGCAGGAGCTGACCGGCGGCGTGCACAACGTGTTCGCCACCAACGACTACCTGTTCGCCATCTCGAACGGCGACAAGTACGTGATCATTGACGTGCGCGACATCTACCGGCCCAGGTACGCCGGCGAGTACGACCACCCGGATTCCCGGGTCCACGACGTGTGGGTCTATAACGGTGTCGCCTATTCGTCGGAGTGGGGTACCGGCGTGGTAGCCGTGGACGTGGGCAACGGGAAGTGGGGCGGGACCATCGAGAGCCCCAGGCTCATCGCCACCTATCCCACCACCAGCGGGGCGACGCACGAGATCTACCCGTACTTCCAGAAGGGGACAGGCAAGGTGTACCTGTTCCTGGGCGACGAGATCATGTCGCGGCAGGGACGGGTGTGGGAAGGCACCAGCTATCTCTCGAACATCAACGCCAAGGGTGGTCCGCCGCAGACGTCGTCGGGCTACACCCACATCATTGATTTCACGGACCCTCAGAACCCCAAGAACATCGCCAAGTACCACCAGGAGGAGTTCGGGTCGCACGACATCATCGTCGAAGACGACATCCTCTACCAGGCGTATTACGACGGGGGCCTGCGGATCGTGGACGTCTCCGGTGAGCTGGTGGGGAATCTGGCGGAGCAGCGGCGCGAGATCGCGGTGTTCAAGTCGTACGACCCCGAGGGCTACACCGCCAACGCCACGTTCGTGATGAACGCGATGCCCTGGAAGGGGCAGATTCTGTTTACCGACTTCAACAGCGGACTCTGGTCCGCCAAGCTGGAGCCCAAGGCCCTGGTGCCGTGAAGGCGGGGCCGGGGCGGAACCGTTCAACCAGGAGGTCGTCTATGTCGTGGAGCCATGTGAGAACCTGCGTGCTGGTGGGCGCCGTGGCGGCGTGCGCCGGCGAGCAGCCGGGGCCGGTAGCGTCTGAGGTGCACGTGCCGTTGTTTGCCGCCGGCGGGAATGCCGACATCAACCTCGGGACGCACCTCCGAGGCGAGGAAGAGGTCTTCACGCCCACGAATCCGGGGGATCCCACTCCGGCCGATTCGCGGGCGCAGGGAGAGGCGGTCTTCCGAGTCAGCCCGGACGACAGCTCGGTGGACTTCCGGCTGATCGCGTCCAACATCAACCACGTGATCATGTCGCACATTCATTGTGGCCGCCCGGGAGCCAACGGCCCCATCCGCATGTGGCTGTATCCGGTGGTGGGGCCGTCGGGCGCGGCCGGGCCCAATGGCTCCGGGCCGCACGACGGCGTGCTCGCCTCCGGCACGTTCTCGCCCGCGGGCGTGGTGTGTCCGGCGAGCGCCGTCGGTGAGGACATGCCGCTGCTTGACGCCATCCGAGCCGGGCTGACCTACGTGAACGTGCACACCAACGACGGCGTGGGTGCCACCAACACCGGGCCGGGCGATTTCCCCGGCGGGGAAATCCGCGGGCAAATCGATCATCCGGACCGGAGGTAACACAGATCGGATGATGACGTGACGCGATTCCGGACCGTCGTCTGTTGCGCCGTGGCACTGGTCGCCGCGCCGATGCGGCCGGCCACGGCGCAGTCGTCGCTGCGGCGACCGGTCAACACCTACTCGATCATCGCGGTGGACTCGGCCACGGGGCAGATCGGCGCGGCGGTGCAGTCGCACTGGTTCTCCGTCGGCTCGATGGTCACCTGGGCCGAGCCGGGCGTGGGAGCCGTGGCGACCCAGTCGTTCGTTGATCCCAGCTACGGACCGCGGGGCCTCTACCTCATGCGGTCCGGCGTCCCGGCACCGGAGGCGCTGGCGGCATTGCTGCGGGCGGACCCGGACAGCCACGTGCGCCAGGTGGCGATGATCGACGCGGCCGGTCGCGTCGCCGCGCACACCGGCTCGAGGAATATCCCGGCGGCCGGGCAGCACGTGGGACGGCGGTATTCGGTTCAGGCCAACCTGATGCGCACCGACCGGGTCTGGCCGGCCATGGCGCGGGCCTTCGAGACGGCCAGCGGCGACCTCCCGGCGCGGCTGCTGGCCGCGCTCGACGCGGCGCAGGCCGCCGGCGGAGACATCCGGGGCCGCCAGTCGGCGGCGCTGGTCGTCGTCAGCGGCGATCGGAGTGCTAAGCCCTGGGAGAAGATCTTCGACCTTCGCGTGGAGGACCACCCGGATCCGGTGGGGGAGCTGCGGCGACTGGTGACGGTCGCGCGCGCGTACCGGGCCGCCACCGACGGCGACAACTACGTCACCGCTGGAAGAATCGACTCCGCGCTGATTGCCTATCGCCGGGCATCCGAGTTCTTGCCGGACTCAGCCACCAACGGCGAGCTGGCCTACTGGGTCGGCGTTACGCTGGCCGATCAGGGCAAGGTGGACGAGTCCATCCCCTGGTTCCGGCGGTCGTTCAGGCTGGATCAGAGCTGGGTCGAGCTCTTGTGGCGCTTGCCCGGGGTGGGCCTCCTCAAGGCGGACTCGACCACCCTGGCGAGGATCGTGCGCGAAGCGCGACGCTAGCGGCTCAGTCTTCGAGCGGCTTGCCGCTGGTGTCGGGCAGGGCGAACAGCAACACCGCGCCCATCAGGAAGAAGGCCGACGTCAACGCCAGGGCCGATCCGATCCCCACGTTGGGGACGGTGGCGAGAGCCCCAATCGTATAGGGGGCCAGCGCACCCAACCCCCGCCCCAGGTTGTAGGTGAGCCCCTGCCCCGTGGCCCGCACGGCCGTAGGAAACAGCTCGGCCAGAAACGCGCCGAACAAACTGAAATATCCGTGGCCCACGAACCCCAATAGGGGCCCGAGCAGCATCAACACGGCCGGACTTCGCGCGAGCTGGCCGTAGATCGGTACCAGCGCCGCCGCGGTGACCAGGAACAGCGCGAACGTGGGACGGCGGCCCAGCCGGTCCGCAATGAAGCCAAACGAGAGGTAGCCGAAGTACGCCCCGACCTGCATGGGGATAATCCAGCTCATGGATCGCACGATGGTCATGCCTGCCCCGCCCTGCTCCAGGGGAGCGGCGAGAAAGCTGGGCAGCCAGAAGAACAGCCCCCAGTAGGCGAACTGGACCGACGCCCCGATCAGCGTCGCCAGGACCGTCCGGCGCAGCAGCTTGCGGCCGAACAGGAGGCTGAAGGGGTTGGCCACCAGCTCACCGGCCGCGCGGCGCCGGGCCCACACCGGCGGCTCGGCCACCTTGCGGCGGATCCAGATCGTAAAGAAGGCCGGGATCACGCCCATCACGAAGAGCCAGCGCCAGGCCTCCTCGCCCAGCGGCAACACACCGAGGATCAGCGCGGCGAGGATGGCGGCCAGGATGTAGCCCAGGGCCCAGCCGGACTGCATAATGCCCACCGCCTTGGTGCGATGCTCGGCAGGCCAGGTCTCGCTCACCAGCACCGCACCGGAGGCCCACTCGCCGCCCATGCCGATCCCCAGCAACGCGCGCCACATCAAGAGCTGGAGCAGGCTCTGCGACGTCGCCGCACCCAACGAGCAGATGGAGAAGATCAGGATGGTCCCCATCAACGCCCGGGCGCGGCCCACCCGATCCGCGATGGTGCCGAAGAGGATGCCGCCGCCCGCGGACACTAACAGCGTGATGGTGCCCAAGAGCCCCGCCGTGGCATCGCCGAACTCGAAGTAGGCCTTGAGCCGTCCGATCGCCATCACATAGAGCAGGAAGTCCATGGCGTCGAGCATCCAGCCGGCCTTGGCGGCCAGCAGGGCGCGCCACTGCTCCGGCGTGATGGTGCGGTACCAGGGAGGGGACATCACAAGGCACCAAAGGAGCAGCCGCGGACCGCCCGGGTCAAGCCGGGCTTGACGCTCGACGGCGAAGGCCCTGCTCCCCATCTTCGCTTCGTCACGCGATGAGGTCTTCTACCGGGTGGTGGACGCCCAGATCAGCTTCGTGCGGGACTCGACCGGCAAGGTGGTCTCCCTGGTGTTGCACCAGGGCGGCCGCAACCTGCCGGCTTCCCGGATGCCGTAGACGTAAATGCCGTACGGCAGTCACCTGCCGTACGGCATCTCGCGGAAAACCCGCCCGGCGTCAGCGCTGCACGTTCGCCAGGTCCGTCACCGAGCCAACCAAGGTTCGCACCTTCGCCGCGTCCGCCGCGCCGGCGGCGTCCGCGCTCAACCGCGTGGCCAGCTCCGACAGCGCCGTCCGCCGCCGGTCCCCGTTGGCTCGCTCGGCGCCGGCCAGGGCCGTGCGCGCGGCGGCGATGTTCTCGGTCGCGAGCCCGCTCGACCGCTCGAGCTGATCCAGGTAGGCCCGCGCCAGCGCGAAGCTTGGCGGCCACACGAACTTGGGCTGCCCCTGGGCATTCAAGTACTCGAGCCGCACCGTCTCGGCCGCGTCAATCTCGTTCTGTGAGATGAACGCGCTGGGCACCAGCTCGAAGATGTCCAGCCCCCGGGCGATCTCCGAGCTCACGAGGACACCGTTGTACCAGTACACCGACCAGGACCCACCCATTTGCATCCGCGTCGAGTCCACCGGACCACGATCGTGGAATGCGATTTCCTTGGGATGCCCGGGGTCGGTCCAGTCGAAGATGGAAATGCCGCCCTGGTACCAGCCCTGCACCATGATGTCCCGGCCAGGGATGGGAATCAGGGAACCGTTGTGGGCCACGCAGTTCTCCAGCGGGGTCTGCGGCGCCGCCATCTTGTAGTAGCTCTGGAAGCCCATCTTGCGGCCCGTGAGAGTGAAGATGGCGTCCCCGCCCCACTCGTACTTGTCGGTCGCGCGGCACTTGGGCGCGCCGCCTCCACCCCATTCGTCGGTGAACAGGATCTTGGTGGCGTCGTTGTTGAAGGTCGCCGAGTGCCAGTAGGCGAAGTTGGAGTCGGCTACCGCATCCAGGCGTATCGGATTCGCCGGGTCGCGGATATCGAGCAGCAGCCCGTAACCGCCGCAGGCGCCGCCCGCGAGGCCGACCTCCGGGTACAGCGTGATGTCGTGGCACTGGTTGGGGCCGCTGGGCGGACGGATCTCCGGCTGGCCGAACGTCGCCGCGACGATCTGGTCGAGCGATCCGCGGAGGGCCGCGCTGTCCGCGCCGGTGGGCGACCCGGTGCCGCCACGGGCCTTCACGATGCTGTCCAGCAACGGGATCACGAATCCGGACCCCAGGACGACTTCTCGCCCGCGCCGCATGGCGATGAACCCACCGACCCGGCGGGCCGAATCCAGCGCCGCCTGTTGCGCCGCGATGTCTTCCGGCGCTTCGTCATGACGCGGCGCCGGCGCCAGGTCCTGGAAGATCCGCGGGGAGCTCACGACGGCCGCTTGCTCGGGGTGCGCCAACGGCACCTTGATCACCTCGATCCGGAACAGCGCGGAGCTGGGGTCTTCCTCCGGGTACAGGCGCGAGCAGCCCGGCAGCTCGTTGGGCGAGCGCACGCCGGCCGAGCCGGAGATGTAGATGTAGACGTTCTCCGCATCCTGGGGATCCACCAGTACGCTGTGCGTATGGGAGCCGCGGCAGGTCTGCACGTTCCCGATGTACTTCGGGTCGGTGATGTCGGTGATGTCGAAGATGCGGATCCCGCGAATCCGGTGGTGGCTCACCGTGTCGCGCACGCCCTCGGTGCCGCAATCGAGCCGGGCGGACGGCGCCTCGGCGGACACGAACAACAGGTTCCGGTAGACGGAGACGTCGCTCTGCGAGGCCGGGCACAGGTAGCCCTTCACCAGCGTGGGCGCGGTGGGCCGGGAAATGTCCCAGACCTGGAAGCCGTTGTAGTTCCCCTGAAGCGCGTAGCTCCCGAGGAACGCGAGATCCGAGTTGGTCACGCCGGCGAACCCGGGCGGCGAGGGCACATTCGACAGGAGGCGCAGATTCCAGATGGCCTCACCGGCACCCGTCAATCCGGGCTTGAGACCGACGCGCGGGTCCGGCCTCGGTGGCATGGTGGACATGGCCGACGCCATGGCCGGCGACGGGTTGGCGGCCGGCGGCATCGCAGACTGGCTGGCGCACGCCCCGGCCAACAGGAGCAGCGGCACGAACAACGTGGAGGGGGTTCGCATCGTTACCTCAGTGGGAGGGTCACGAGCATCTGCTGCATCCGCTCGATCTCGGTCGTCTGGTCGGCGTAGATGTCCGAGGTGAACTTATACACCGCTTCATCCTGCCCCGCGCCGGGCGCGTTGAACACCTGCTCGACCATGGTCACGGCCCCCCGGTGGTGCTGAATCATGAACCGGAGGAAGAGCCGGTCGAACTCCCCGCCCCGGGCCTGGTCGAGTTGCGCCATTTGCTCATCGGTGAGCATGCCCGGCATCATCATCTCGTGCTCGGTGCCGTGCATCATCATCTTCACCGGCATGGGTTTGGCCTCGGGCACCGGCTGATTCCGGTCCTTGAGCCACGCCTGCATCAGCGTGATCTCGTCGGTCTGGGCGTTGATGATCCGCTCGCAGAGCCGGCGGATGGCGTCGCTGGCGTCATGCGTCGGCGCCCAGCCGGCCATGACGATGGCCTGGGCGTGGTGACTGATCATGCCGGTGATGAAGTGGACGTCAGCCTCGGTAAACGGGTAGCGACCGGGGTAGGCAGGCTCCTGGGCGGAGGGCCGGCCCGCGACCTGTCCGCGGGCCGGCGCGTGCAGGGCCGCGAGGCCTAGCCCCAAGAGCACGGCGGTGCGCGTCACCCGGGCTGCGGGGCGTACTGGGATCATTTGGTTCACCTCATCTCCGTGCGCAGCAGGCGTTCGGGGGCGTGGAGCGCCCCAGCCCAGCCGCAGTATGAAGGTAACCCGCGCTCTACGCATCGCTACCGCGTCCGGTTGCCTTCCAGGATCCCATCCACCCGGTCCACCACATCCTGCCAGTGCGCCCTCGCGACGCCGGCGGGCGCCGCGGTGGCCGCGGCCCGGGCCTGCGCCTGGATCGCCCGCAGCTCGCGCCGGGCCAGCGCCGGGAGATCGCTCCGTTGCACGTTGATGGGACCGACCAGCGGTGACGGAGGCGGACCCGGTGGACCTTGGGCACCGCCGCCCGGCCCCGCGGCGGCCGGCTGCGGCGGCCTGACGAGCGACTCCAACCGCTCCAGATAGACGCGCTGCAGCGCCCGCCGGTTCGCATCCAACCTGGCGGAGGTGTCCGCCGCCCCCGCGCCCCACACGGCGGTCCGCAACTCGCGCAGGTATTCATCCGCGGTGTACGGGTTCGCGGGCTCCGCCAGGCGCAGCAACCGCCGCCCATCCAGGAGCTGGGTCATCACGCCAGTCTGGCGCCCCAGCAACGAGGTAGCACCGGACGGTGGTCCCAGCTTGGCGAGAATGTCGTCCGGGGCGAGCCAGGCGGGCGTGCGGAAGACCTGCTCGCGCAGGAAGCGCAGTGCCGCGCGCTGCCGCGCGCGTGGGACGAACGTGTACACCGCGCCGTCTTCATCGGCCGTCTTGAAGTCCACGTTGACCCCGCCGATCAGCGTCACCACGTGGCCCATGTAGAGGCCCCACATGGAGAGGGCCTCGCCGTACAGCTCCTGGAGATCCTCGTAGTCCTCGCCGCTCTTGGTGGTCCAGGCAACCAGGTTGGGCACCACGCGCCGCAGATTGGCCACCGCGTATTGGCTGGCGCTCACCGGATCGCCACTGCCGACGTCCTCCGTCTGTGCCCGCGGATCGATGTTGGAGAGGAACTGGGGCACGTACCGGTAGCGCCACGGCCCCACGGGCGCCATCAACCAGCCATTGAGCGTCGCCTGCTCCTCTTCCGGCGTCGCGGCACCGGGCAGCACCCGGTAGCCCCACCTGATGATGAAGTCGTCGAACGGTCCCAGCTTGCGAATAAAATCGTTGGGTTCCAGGCCGTCCCCGGGCTGCGCCACGTAGTTCTGGCGGGCGTAGTCCATGATGGTGGCCGAAATGCCGTAGCGTTTGACGAAGGCCGCGTTCCGCAGCGAGTCCACCGGATACAGGCTGGAGGCGAACATGTTGTGCTGTAGCCCGATGGCGTGCCCGACCTCGTGGGTGATCACCTTGCGCAGGGTCTCACCGAGGAACGCTTCGTCCAGATCAAGCGTGCGGGCCGCCGGATTCGCCGCGCCGGTCTCCAGCACCAGGCGGTTGCGGTAGGACCGCAGGTGGTTGTGATACCAGGTGATGTCGCTCTCGATGATCTCGCCGGTGCGGGGATCCGACGTGCTCGGTCCCACCGCGTTCCGCACCAGGCTCGCCGCCCAGCGCACCACCGAGTAGCGGATGTCCTCGGGGTCCCACTCCGGATCCTCAGCGCGCGACGGCGGGTCCGCGGCGAGGATAGCGTCCTTGAAGCCGGCCGCCTCGAAGGGCTTCTGCCAATCTTCGATGCCCTGCCGCACGTATTTCCGCCATTGGGCCGGCGTCGCCGGATCGATGTAGTACACGATGGGCTTCACCGGCTCCACCAGCTCGCCCCGGGCGTACGCCGCGGGGTCCTTGGGCTCCAGCCGCCAGCGCCGGATGAACCGCTGGGTCGCCGCCTTGTACTCGTCCAACCCGTAGTTGATCCGCGACACCGTGAAGAAGCCGACGCGCTGGTCCGCGTAGCGGGGGCGCATGGGCTGCTGGGGGAGCAGCACCAGGGATTGCCGCATTTCCAGGGAAAGGGTCCCCGTGCGCGGTTCGGACGGAGGCTCCCCGGCGTCATAGGTCTGCGTGTGCCTCACCTCCACGTTGAGCGGGAACGCGCGGACGGCGCTGATGTAGCTCCGCGCCGGATCCAGCCTGCGGACCTGATAGGTCCGCCGCTGCGCCGGCGAGAGGCCGGAGATGCCCGGCGTGTCGCCCCCAAAGAAGTCGGTCACGTCCAGCACGTAGGTCGCGCTGTCCTTCCCGAACGCCTGGATGGGAAACGCGCCGATGATCGGCCCCACATTGTTGCTCGCCACCGAGAGCGCGATCGGCAGGGAATCATCCGCCACCGCGTTGAAGCTCACGCCGCGCAGCAGCATCGAGTGGTTGTGCCGCTCCCAGCGAACCACCTGCTCCTCCACCGACGTCCCGGCCGACGTAAACCCGCCGAAATTCGGGGGGACGCCGGCGATCCGGCTCACCAGCAGGAAATCCCGCCCGCGCAGCGAGTCGGGTACCTCGAAGAACCACCGATCATCCACGTGGTGGACGGTGATGCCGCCGGAATCCGTAACGGCCCGCGGAGGGATCACGTCCGCATACGGCCGGGGTGCGCGGCGCGCTTGCTGGCCGGAGGACTGCTGGCCCGCCGGAGGCGTGGGTGGCTGCTGGCCGGCGGCCGGCAAGGCGACGGACAAGAGACTCGATAGTACTACAACGGGACATCGCATACTCAGCTCCTTCGCTCAGTCATGGTGCGCCGACGGCCGCCTCGGCCGCCCGGGCCGCCTTCCGCCCCTCCTCCACGTCCACCAGGAACAGCAAAGCCCCGCCTGCCACGAAAAACCCGATCACCGACAGCACGGCGCCGCGGCTCGAGCCGGTGAGCGCGATCATCAGGGCGAACACCGCGGGCCCCGCGATCCCGGCGAACTTCTCGAAGACCGCGAACAGGCCGAAGAACTCGCCGGACTCGTGGGCGGGGATGAGGCTGCCGAACAGGGACCGCGACAGCGCCTGGGTTCCTCCCTGCACCATCCCGACCAGCATCGCCAGGATGAGAAAATGCGTGGGGGTGGTCATGTAGTAACCGAGCACCGAGATGCCGACGTACACGGCGAGCCCCAGGATGATGGCCCGTTTGGGGCCGATGCGGCCGGCGAGCGTCCCGAACAGGAACGCGAACGGGATCCCCACGAACTGCACGATGACGATGGCCGTGATCATCACCGTCCGGTCGATGCCCAGCTCGGTGCCGTACACCGTGGCCATGCGGATGATGGTCCCGATGCCGTCATTGTAGATCAAGAACGCCACCAGCAGGATCAGGGCATGGCGGTAGCGGCGGAGCTGGCCGAAGGTGTGCCGGAGGCGCCCCAGCCCGGCGCGCAGCGGGCCCATCCGCCGCTCGGCCTCGCTGACCAGCCGCACCGCCGGCTCGGGGACCCGCCGGAACAGGGGAATGGAGAAGAGCAGCCACCACACGGCTACCGCCACGAACGCCAGCCGGGACGGCAGCGACGCCTGCTCCGGCGTCGGGCTCGTGGGCACGCCAATCCACTGCGGATTCTGGATCACGGCCAGGACCGCGGCGAGCAAGAGGCCGCCGCCCACGTATCCCAGGGCGTACCCCGCGCTCGAAACCCGGTCCATCTCCGGCCCGCGGGCGACGTGCGGCAGCAAGGCGTCGTAAAACACAAAGCTGCCGTTGGCGCCGATGTTGGCCAGGACGAACAAGATGGCGGCGAGGAGCCAATTGCCCTGTCCGATGAAGTACATCATGGCCACGGCGGCGGCACCCAGCCCCATGAACGTGCCGAGGAAGCGGCGCTTGACGGGCACGTGGTCCGCAATGGCCCCGAGGATCGGCGCGAGGACGGCGATGACCAGGAGGCCGGCGGTGGTCGCGACCGAGAATCGGAAGGTCGCGGCCGTGGCCGCCAGGCCGGACGCGGCGTAGGCGGAGAAGAAGATCGGGAACACCGCGGTCACGACGATGGTGACCATCGCGGAGTTCGCCCAATCGTACATCGCCCAGGCGCGTTGTTCCGGCGTGCGGAGCCCGAGGCGGGCCAGAAGCCCCCGGGGAGCGCCAACGACCGGCTGGGGAGGGTCGGGAGGCCGAGTCACGCCCGCAAACATGCTCGGTGAGGCGGTCTACCGGGAGAGGTGGGGCGCTTCCACCGTGGTTGGACCCATTGCGCCGGCGGTGGCGGAGGCACTCCGGCGGGCTCGGCGATTACCGCTTACGACAACTCAAAGCCGACCTCGCCCTGACTCCGGAGCAGCGGGTGCTGGGGGCCGAGCGCACGGCGCGTGTGGCAGAGCAGGCGCGGCCGGGGTCCTGAGAACGTCCGCCGATCCCCTAACGACCACCGGACCCAACGATCGCCGGCTGCACCCACGCCATCTGGACTTCTCCGGCATGCACTGGATGGTCCACGGGCCTCGATGACCGGACCCGCGCGCGCACGTAGATTTCGTCTCCGCTGAACGCATACGAGGGCTCGAGGCCCGGCACCTCGGCGAGCACCGTCCCGATATCCGCGCCGTACCGGTGGGTGACCGGGAGCCCGCCGACGTCCGGGACTTCTCGCACCTCCCGGTTGAACCCCGCACGCGTGCCCACGAACTCCGTCAGGTAGGTCACGCCCGGCTCGCCCTCGATGCGCAGGGCCAGCCTCGACCCGGACCGCACGACCTCCGTCAGGACCACGCCGGTGGACGCATAGAAGTCCCCCGCTTCCAACGCGGCGATGATGGCCTCCGGCTCGAGCGCGGGGGCGCGCACCATCACCCACCCTCGCGCCGGACTAGCCCGCGTGGAGTCCATCTGCCCGTAGTGGTGCGCGTCATCCACCGCCAGGCCGTACACCACGTCCCGTCCCCGCGTCAGGCGGTGCGTCAGCACCAGGTCCCAGATGCGGTCCGTGGAGGGGCGGAGGGAATCGCCCCCGTTGTGCACCAGGGGATGGCCGTTGTACACCTCGAAGAACCGCTCACCGTCGAGGTCCATGAGATCCTCGGCGGTCACCGCCCAGCCGAAGTTCGGGTGATTCACGTGCGGAAACATCGGCCGCTCCGTGACCCGCCGCTGCTCGAGCACCGCGGTGATGTTGCGCTGAAGCACGTCGGCCACGCTGGCGCCACCCTGGGGCGGAATGAATTCGGCCACGTTGGTGGCGTTCACGTGGAGCGGCCTCGACTCGAAGCGATCGGTGATCTCTTCACCCTGAATCACCAGGAACCGGCCCGGCTGAGCCACCTGGCTGGCGTACTCGTCGAACCGCTTGAGCCGGACCTCGAGCTGGCCAGCCGCGTTCTCCCGCGTCTCGACCCAATCCTCGCCCAGGAGCCTGCGGTATTCCACGAGGGAGGCGTCGCCCTCCAGTATCGCGTCCACCGCGACCCAACGCTCTGTTTGGGCCAGCACGTTGTGATCGGACACCGAGACGAAGCCGTAGCCCCGATCGCGGTACCCCAGGAGAATGACCTCGGGAAACTGATCCCCGTCGCTCCAATAGGAGTGGGTGTGGAGATTTCCTTTATACCACACTGGGGACGGGCCGCATGCGACCACGCCGAAGGTCACCGCGGCGAGCGTGAAACGGACCAGCCGCGCGAATGCGGGATGGCGGAGGTCTGTCATGCCCACTTTCGTAGCGTTGCAGCCTCGTTGGGTCACGGAACCAGCGTCCAAGAGGTGCTCAAGCCCTCGGTCCGTCAAGACATGGATCGGCGCGGGACGCCCGCCTCGTCCGTCTCGCCCCATCTTGACGCCCCGGGCCCAGGCCATAGGTTGGATGGGTGACTAGACCGATTGGTCTACAGGGAGACGTCGCTCACGCGACCAAGGTCCGGCTGCTTAAGGCGGGGCTCACGCTGTTCCTGAGGCGGGGCTACGCCGACACGGGCGTGCAGGACCTGCTCGATGCCACGAAGGTTCCCAAGGGTTCGTTCTACCACCATTTCAAGAACAAGGAAGACTTCGCCCTCCAGGTGATCGACCGCTACATGGACGCCGTGCACGCGGTACTGGACGCGATCCTCGCCGACACCTCCCGGCCGCCGC
>DATECF010000008.1:0-5750 GCA_035287045.1 Gemmatimonadales bacterium
TCCAGGACGTCCGGGTGATCGGCCGCCCAGCGGCGGAGCGACAACGGCGTCCCGAAGTTTACCGCCGCGCGGCCGTAGCGCCGGAGGTTGCCGGTCAGGAGTCGCGCCAGGTTGAGCGTCAGGAACCGGGCGACGCCGCCGAGCTGGCGCCAGCGGGGCGGGCGGGTGCCGTCCTCCAGCAGCTCCTGGATGAGCGAGCGGTCCTCCAGCACGCGATCGTAGTTGAGCGCCACCGGCACCAGCCAGATGTCGCGGTCGAACCCCGGATCGCGCAGGGTGCGCGCGATGTAATCCAGCAGGCCGAGCTTAGGCGCGCCCAGGAGGCCGTCCCGCGAGAGCCGCCCCTCGAGGAAGATGCCCTGGGTGACCCCGTTACGGGTGATCAGCTGCACGTACCGTTCGAGGACCGTGTGGTACAGCGGCTCGCGGTAGCGTCGCCGGATGAAATAGGCGCCGAACGACTTGAACACGTACTACAACGGCCAGACCCTGGCCCACTCGCCCACGGCGTAGCTGATGCTCACCGCCCGGGCCAGCACGAACGCCACTACCACGTAGTCGGCGTTGGAACGGTGATTCATCAGGTACACCACCACGTCGCGCCGCGGGATGGCGTTCAGTGCCTCGCGATCCTGGTATTCGGAGCTGACCCGATAGAACAACCGCAGCACCCCGCGGGCGAGGTTGTAGCCGAGGCGGTAGTACGACAGCACGTTGAAAAACGGCACGATCTCTTCGACGTACTGCTCGACCCGCACCCGCGCTTCCATCTGGCTGACGCCCTGCACGCGGCAGTGCTGCTCCAGGGCCTGCGCAATGATGGGGTCGCCCAGCAGCTCCCCGCGGATCACGCGGCGGCTCATCAGCTTGTAGCGATCGAGGCGAGCGCCGAACTGGCGGATGGCGTTGCGGGCGGCTGAGTTCAAGAACGAGATCTGCATGGTAATAGGCTACGGCATAACGGCATAACGGCATAACGGCATGACGGCATGACGGCATGAGCGCCGACGCTAGCGCCCGGGTTTCCGCAGGAGGCCGTATATCTGTCGCGCCGTATCACGCCGCAGTCCGTCCACATCCTCGCACGTCTTCGGATCCACCGCGTGGAGGTCCGGGAGGATGCTCACCATGGAGTTAATCTCGGCGAGGCTGCCGATCGCGCTGTCGAGATATCTCCTCAGCTCGCGACGCCCAAGCTTGGCATTCCCCTCCGCGATATTGTTCGATACCGACCAAGCCGCGCGGCGCAGCTGCGGAATGAGGACATAACGCTCTTCGGGTGGAAGCTCCCTCGTGAGTCGGTAGATGGCAGCGACCAGTTTCCGACTGACCTGCCAAACCGGGAGTTCTTGGTGACGGTCCACAGCCGAAGATCGTCCACTTCGCCACTAACTACTAATCATACTCTTGCGGTCCGGTGCATTCGCATGCCGTCATGCCGTTATGCCGTTATGCCGTTATGCCGTTATGCCGTCCCCTTCTACGCCGTCCCCGGCATCACCCCCGTCTTCTCGTACTGGTACGCCATGGCCTTGAGTCGCGCGATGCGCACTGCCATAGGAGGGTGGGTACCGAAGACATCCGCGACGAAGCCTTGCCTGGCGTTGATGCGGCGTCCCAGCGGATCGGCGATACAGAGATGGGCGCACCCCCGATGAATCGCCGCCGTGGGCGCCGCCGCGTCCTCGATCTTCCGGAGCGCGGCCGCCAGGGCGGCCGGGTTCCGGGTGAACTGCGCGCTCGAGGCATCGGCCAGAAACTCGCGCTTGCGGCTCACGGCCAGCGCCAGCAGCCGGGACACGATGGGCGCCAGGAGGACGCTGATGAGCCAGAGTACCAGCAGGACGACGACCAGGCCGCCCCCGCCCTTGCGGCCTCCGCCGGAGGAACGTCCGGCCACCCGCCCGCCGCCCCGTCCCAGGAAGCGCCAGGTGCCTTCCGAGATCAACGCCAGCACGCCGACCAGGGCCGCCAGCAGCGTCATCAGCTTCACGTCGTAGTTCTTGATGTGCGCCAACTCGTGGCCGATCACGGCCTGCAGCTCGTCCCGGTTGAGCGTGGTGAGCAGGCCCTCGGTCACCGCGATGTGGGCGTGGCGCTCGTCGGTGCCGGTGGCGAACGCGTTGGGGTCCTTGTCCGGAACGATCCAGACCTTGGGCTTGGGGATGCCCGAAGCGATGGCCATCTCCTCCACCACGTTCACCAGCTGCTGCTCGTCCGGCTTGCTGGCCTGGACCAGCTCCCAGGCCCCGCTGGCCCACAGCACTTGCTTGGCGCCGTTTCGCCAGCCGTACCAGGCCATGCCGATGCCCAGCAGTGTGGTGCCGAGGCCGAACCAGGGGAACGTGTGGTGGTAAGGGGTCCTAGACCCGCCGCGGGCGGCGGGGGCGGCGGCCGGCATGGTCGAGAGATACAGGATGTAATCCCCGCCAAACCCGATCCAGGCGAAAAACAACAGAAAGATGGCCACCAGCACCGCCGAGCGGCGCCGGTTCGTGCGCTGTTGCTCAAACAGATTCGCGCCGCTCACGCCTTCGGCTTGCTCGACAGGTCCACCTTGGGAACCGCGCGTTCCTGCTCGTCCGTGATCTCCCAGAGCTCGACGATTTCGGCTTTGGCCATGCCGGCGATCAGGGTCCAGGGGAACTGCTGCTGGCGCACGTTGTAGCTGGTGGCGGTGTCGTTGTAGAGCTGGCGCGCGAACGCCACGCGGTTCTCGGTGGAGGTCAGCTCCTCCTGCAACTGGCCGATGTTGGCGGTGGCCTTGAGCTGCGGGTACCGCTCCACCACCACGTTCAGGCGCGACAGCGCGGCGCCCAACGTCGCCTCGGCGGCGGCGAGCTTCTTGACCCCGCCCGTGGGCAGGGTCTCCGCCTGGATCTTGACCGCCTGGTTTCGCGCCTGGATCACGGCCTCGAGGGTGTCGCGCTCGAAGTCCATGGCGCCCTTGACGGCGTTCACCAGGTTAGGGATCAGATCGTGGCGGCGCTTGAGCTGCACGTCGATCTGTTTCCAGGCATTCAGCGTGTCGCCCTTGAGCTGGATCAGCCCGTTGTAAGCCGAGATGCCCCAGACCACGGCGGCCACGACGGCAATGAGCAGGATCCACGACATGACGCGCTCCTCGGTGGGAGTACGGACAGCAGTGGCGCTTCGGGTGGAAAGTGGGGCGGGTACCTCCGGCCGACAAGAGGAGCCGGCGGCGGTCAGGTCGGCTGGAGCTGGTCCTTGTCCGCCGGCACCGGCGGCTGGCGCTCCGCCTCGCCCAGCAGCCGGGCGGCGATCAGGCGAATGGCGTCGGCCAGGTCTTTGTGGGGCACGCCCCGGCGGGCCAGGGGGTGCTCCTCGTGCACGTGCAGCTCGAGGCCCCGGGCCACGGGCACGCGGTGCCAGCGGCCCCCGGCCAGCTGCTGGGGCTCCGGCTCGGCGTGGGCCAGCAGGGAGCGCAGGGCGCGTCCGGCGCGGCCCCGCGGAGCGGCGTCGTGGCCGGTGAGCGGCAGGCGTCCGGGTGCCGGTACGCCGGGGCCCAGGGCGGACGCCACCCGCCGCTCCAGCACGTCGCCGGTGAGCTCGGTCATCTCCTTGGTGATGGTGGCGAGGGTAGCGCCTTCCATCTGCCGGAGCTTGATCCCCAGGACCTGGAGCAGATGGCGGTACGAATAGGTGGCGGCGGTACCGCGGCCGTCCGGCGGGGTCACCAGGCCGCGGGTGACGTAGAACCGGATGGTCCGCTCGTTGGGGTAGGCGCAGGCCGCAGCGTTGATGGGGCGGATGCCCGACACATCCAGGATGGCGCCAGCCACGGTGGCCAGGTCGCGCAGGCCCCAGGGAGCGAGCTGCCGGTATTCCCGGAGGACGAGCAGGGGATCGCTGGCCGGCGTACTGCTCATGTCGCGCGCCCGCCGGTCAACCCTGCGAGCGGCGTCGTTCCTCCTCCGCCTCCGCCGCCAGCGCCCCGAGCAGCCGCTCCAGCTGCGCCAGCTCGAACGGCTTCATCAGCATGGGCAGAGCGTGGTGGCGCAACCAGTCGTGGTGATCCTCGGCCTCGGGATCGCCGGTCATCACGATGACCCGGCTCACGAGGTGGGGCCAGCGCGCGGCGATGCTGTGGAACAGCGTCTGGCCCGACATGCCCGGCATGCGCAGGTCCATCAGCACGAGATCCACGGGGTCCGTCCCGAGGACCTCGCAGGCGGCCTCGCCCGAGGTGGCCAGATGCACGGTGTGTCCCCATCGCTTGAGGGCCCGCTCCAGGGCGCGGCGGATGGCGGGCTCGTCGTCCACCACCAGAATGCTGAGTGGTTGAGTCATGATGCTTTCACCAGGCGCAGCTGGCGCCGGCTGAAATACCGCTCGCGCACCATGGACAGCGCCTCTTCGGGGCTGAGCGAGAGCCGAATCTCACCGGGGGTGCGGCCCAGCACCTCTCGTACGTTCTGGGTAAACGACCGCGTCTGGGCGTAGCCCAGCTTGGTGGCCACGTCTTCGATGGTGTAGCCGGGGTCCTGGAGCAGCCGGTGCGCGTAGACCACCCGGAGCGCCGTGAGGGTGACGCTGGGCGGCGGGAGCTGGGCTTTAGCGAACCACCGGAGGCAGGTGCGGCGGTCCATCTTGGCCCGATCCGCCAGGGCCTTGACGGACTGCATGGCGGCGGGTTCGCGAAGCCCGGTCTCGATGGCCCAGCGGAGGTCTCCGGGGAATCCCTGCAACAGGTCACTGATCGCCTCGATCAGCTGGCGGGAAACCGCGTGGGCCGCCTCGGCCACCAGCAGGTCGCCCAGGCGCTGGGGGTGGTCGTCGTGCCGGGCGAGGACCACCTGCCGGATGTTGCTGTTCCCCAGCTGCAGCAGCACCTGGGCCAATTCGGGCGTGAGGGCGGCGTACAGGATCAGCGGCAGGGAGGGGAACAGGGCCCGCAGGCGCTGGATGCCCTGTGCCCGGGGCTCCCCCTCGAGGTCGGGGTCCACCACGCCGATCTCGACCGGGCGGCGGAGCACCGCCTGGACCGCCTCGTCCCAGGATGGGACGGGGAGGAACTGGAAGCGGTGGCCCGCCGCGTGGCGGAGCCGCGCCAGCATAGACGGTCTGACGGCAGCTAAAACCAGCACAAATGTCCCCAAAACGCCCTATGGGTGTCCCAAAAACGCACTAACGCCCGAGGCCGGGTGATAGCAGGTTGGGGCGGTTTCCAGGCGTCCCAACGGGTATCACCAGCTCTCAGAGGAGTCGATATGTCGCGCCGCATCCGCTTTGCCATGATCGTTCTGCTCACGTCGTTCGCCCTCGGCGCCACCGCGTGCGCAGACATCGCGGGTCCGCGGGCGGATTGCGGTGGAGCGCAGGGGTCCCAGACCTGCCCCGAGTGACGGACTAGCTAGCCTGTAGGGCGTGGAGCTTCTCCGCTATCGCGGCAAGCTCCGGGCCTGCTTCCGCCCTGGGCGCGGCTTGAACTTCGGCCATGCCCGGGGCGGACTTGCCCGTGAGTACGCTGAGTGCAGCCTCCGCTTTGAATGCGTATTCGTTCAACTGATGCTCCTCTGCCATCGCTTGCGCCCTGCGTAGCGACCGCTCGGCGGTCCTCACTTGGCCGAAAGCGGCGTACCCCAGCCCGAGCTGAAGATGGAACAGTACCTGCCGGTCGGCTGGCAGGTTCTCAGCCACAGCTCGGATCTCCCGCTTCCAGTTGGCAAAGCCGACGCGATCGCCTACCTGAGCGCTGACCTCGAGTAGAGCGATCATCGCGGCGGCCC
>DATECF010000009.1:0-30212 GCA_035287045.1 Gemmatimonadales bacterium
CTCGGCAGCACCGTGGGCAACCTCAACCACGCCGAATCGCTGAGTTTCTGGCAGCAGGTGTCCGACCACCTGACCTCGGCGGATTTCTTTCTGTTGGGGGTGGATCTCGTGAAGGACCGGCGGGTGCTGGAAGCCGCCTACAACGACACCGCCGGCGTCACCGCCCGGTTCACCAAGAACCTCTGGGCCCGGATGAACCGCGAGCTGGACGCGGGCGTGGACCTGGACGCACTCCAGCACGTGGCGCGCTACGATGCGGCCTGGCAACGGATTGAGATCTTCACCCGGTTTACGGCGCCGCAGAACGTACGTATCGCCCCCCTGGACCTGGACATTGCGATCGGGGCCGGCGAAATGGTGATGACCGAGATCAGCCGCAAGTTCGTAGTCGAGAACCTGACGCGATACCTCGCCTGCTTCGGGCTCCACGTGCAGCGGGTCTGCACCGACCCTCGCACGTGGTTCGCCGTCTTGCTCCTCCAGAAAGGAGAGACTCCGTGACCAGTACCGCCATCCAATCGCCGGCAGGGCTGCAGGCCCAGTATCGGGCCGTCCGACGCGCTACGGAGCGGCTGTGTGAGCCGCTGGCGATCGAGGACTACGTGGTGCAATCCATGCCCGACGCCAGCCCGGCGAAATGGCATCTGGCGCACACGACCTGGTTCTTCGAGACCATGGTCCTCAAGCCCACGTTGCCGGATTATCGGCCGTTCAACGCCGAGTTCGCCTTTCTTTTCAACTCCTACTACAACTCGCTCGGTCGTCAGTTCTCGCGGCCCCATCGCGGCCTGATCACCCGACCGACGGTCGCCGAAGTGCGTCAGTACCGAGCCCAGGTGGATCACCACATGTCCGCCCTGCTCGACCACGCGGAGCGATTGGGTACCCCAATCCCCGAAGACGTGGTGGTGCTGGGGCTGCACCACGAGCAGCAACATCAGGAGTTGATCGTCACCGACCTGAAGCATCTCCTGTCGTGCAACCCACTGCGGCCCGTCTATCTCGACACGCCCTTGCAGCCGGTCCGGCCTCTCCCCCGCCTCGAATGGCTCGAATACCCGGAAGGCCTCGGGGAAATCGGGCACGAGGGATCCGGGTTCGCGTTCGACAACGAGACCCCTCGGCATCGAGTGTTCCTCGAAGCCTTCCGCCTCGGCTCCCGACTGGTCACCTGCGGCGAGTACCGCACCTTTATGGAGGACCGGGGATACCAGCGGCCCGAGCTGTGGCTGTCCGACGGATGGAAGGTGGCGCAGGAGCGCGGCTGGCAGGCGCCGCTCTACTGGGAACGCGAGGGCGATACGTGGTACGCGTTCACGCTGGGTGGCTATCGGCCCGTTGCGGATGCCGAGCCGGTGACCCACGTGAGTCTGTACGAGGCGGATGCCTACGCCCGTTGGGCCGGGGCCCGGCTTCCGACCGAACCGGAGTGGGAGGTCGCCGCCGCGGAGGCGCCCATCGAAGGCAACTTCGTCGAGGACGGCGCCTGGCATCCCGTCCCCTTGGCTGCGGCCTCTGCGGCCCCTCCGGCCGCTCCGGTTCAGCTATTCGGCGATGTCTGGGAGTGGACCCAGAGTCCGTACACGCCCTACCCCGGGTTCCGCCCGGCCCAAGGCGCGCTCGGCGAGTACAACGCCAAGTTCATGGCGAATCAGTACGTGCTTCGCGGCGGGTCGTGCGCCACACCGCGGTCGCATATCCGGGCGACGTATCGAAACTTCTTCCCGGCGGACGCCCGGTGGCAGTTTTCCGGAATCCGGCTCGCCAGGTAGGGGATCGCTGCGGCCGTCAGGGCAAGACCGCCCCTGCAGGGGCGCCCCGCCCCCCTAGGACGCGCCGACCAACCGGTGCAGCCGCTCCACCAGCTCCCGGGAGGGCCGCGGGGCGGTCAGGGGCTCGCGCGCCACGGCTTCGAGAAACGCGAACTCGAACTGATACTGCGGGTAGCAGCGCCCGCACGCGGCCAGATGCTCGGCAATGTGCTCCATCCGGTCGGGTGGAAGCTCCCCGTCCATGTAGTCCCACAGCTGCTCGATCACTTCGCGGCACGACAGCATCAGTTGGTTTCCTCCCGCCGGGCCAGCAGGCCGGCGTCCTCCGCGTACGCCAGCAGGTCTTCCTGGAGCAGGCGCCGTCCGCGAAACAGGCGGGATCGCACCGTGCCCACCGGCACACCCAATACCCGCGCAGCTTCCGCGTACGACTGATCCTCGATGTCCACCAGCACCACGGCGGATCGAAACTCCTCCGGAAGCCTGTCCAGGGCCCGCCGAATCGCTTCAGACAGCTCCGGACGCTCGAACACCGCGCCCTCGGGATCGGTGCCCGCCATGCTCGTGTGCACCCCCGCCGCGGCCAGGGCTTCGAGGGTGGCGTCCTCGGTGGCGACCTCGCGCTCCGCGCGCGCCGCTCCCTTCAGGAAGGCGTGGCGACAGATGGTAAAGAGCCACGCTCGGCAGTTGGTCCCCAGCTGGTACTGCTCCCGGTGGGCGAGGGCCCGGAGGTACGTCTCCTGGACCAGGTCCTCCGCCCGCGACGGATCCCGGGTGAGATGTACCGCGAAGCGGTGCACCGCTTCGATGGCCGACACCAACTCCTGCTCGAACGTCGCCCGAGGCGCGTCCCCGTTCTGCACCATGGCTGTTCTACCAATTCGCAATGGCCGGGAATGGTTCCCGGCACTCGACTCGGGTGCCCAAAGCCGGTAGCGTACCCCGGCTACTTGACGCTGTCCATCAACGCGAAGAATCCCTCGGTCATCGTCGGATGGATGTAGACCGCCCGGTAGAACAGCTTCCAGGGGGCGTCCGCCATCATGAGCGCCATGAGGGTCTGCACCAGCTCCCCGCCGCCGGTTCCCAGGATCGCGGCCCCGAGAATCCGATCCGTGGTAGCGTCCACCACCACCTTCATGAGCCCCGCCGTCTCATCCCGCTCGATGGCCCGGGCCACGTGGCCCATCGGGATGACGCCGACCTTCACCGGCCGCCCGGCGGCGCGCGCGTCCTTCTCCGTGATCCCCACCCGGCCAAGCTCGGGATCGGTGAACAGCGCGTAGGGGATCAATCGTCCCTGGGTCGAGAGCTTGGGCTCCTCAAACAGGTTGTGGAACGCGATCTGGAAGTCGTTGTAGCTGATGTGGGTGAAGGCGGGTCCGCCGGTCACGTCGCCCAAGGCATACACACCGGCGACGTTAGTCTCGAGGTACTCGTTCACCTTGATCCAGCCGCGAGTCGTCTCCACGCCTGCGGCGTCGAGCCCCAGGTCGTCCGTGTTCGGCTTGCGGCCCACGGCCAAGAGCATATGGGAGGCTTCGATGACAGGCCCCGGTTGTCCATCGCGGAGCCGCGTAGCGGCGCGGAGCCCTGCCCCGGCTCGGGTAACCTCCGTGACCTGTGTGGCCTTGAGAAAACCGATCCCTTCAGCCACCAAGGCCTGCTCCAGCGCCTCCGCCACGTCCCGATCCTCGCGCGGCACGATCTGGTCGCCGTATTCGACCACCGTGACGCGGCTCCCAAATCGGCGGAACATCTGCCCGAACTCGAGGCCGACGTAACTCGCGCCCACGACCAGCAAGTGCTCGGGGACGTCCGGGAGATCCATGATGTTGCGGTTGGTGAGATAGGGGACCTGCTCGATCCCGGTGATGGGCGGGATGACCGGACTGGTTCCCGTATTGATGAAGATGTGCTTGCCCGAGAGCGCCTGGCCGCCCGCCTCTAAGGTATGGGGACCGGTAAACCGCGCCGCCTCGCGGACGAGGGTGATCGTGGGCCGTTTGGCGGCTTGCCGTTCCTGGCCGCTGCGCCACTGTTGGACGATGCCGTTCTTCCGGGCCACGACCTTGGGGAAATCGATCGAGACCCCTCCCACGCGTACCCCGAACTGCTCGGCGCGCCGCGCGTAATGGGCGACCTGGGCGCTGGCCAGCATGGTCTTGGTCGGGGTGCACCCGTAGTTGATGCAGGATCCCCCCAGGTGCTCGCGTTCGACCAGGGCGACGGTCCAGCCCCGGTCGGCCAGCCGATGCGCCAGGGGATTCCCGGCCTGCCCCGACCCGACGACAATGGCGTCGAATTGCTTCACGTCCCACCTCCATCCGGCTTAGACGGCTTGGGCGACAAAGCCCTGGGCGCGACGATTGGTTCCCCAAATCCCGGGCCCGCCCACGAATCCCTGGACGAGGCAATCCGCGGCCTTCGTGAGATCCGTCCAGGCTCCTAGGGCTGCACTCCAAACACCAAGACGGTCCGCGACCGGTACTCCTGGCCTGGCCGGAGAACGGTAGAGGGGAACTGTGGTTGGTTGGGCGAGTCCGGATAATGCTGTGTCTCCAGACACAACCCGTAGCGGTGGTGGTAGACGCGCCCGCCCTTTCCCGTGATCGTCCCGTCCAGGAAGTTCCCCGAGTAGAACTGCAACCCGGGCTCGGTGGTGTAGATGTCCAGCGTGCGGCCGGTGGAAGGCTCGACCACGCGCGCCGCCCGCCCGATGGCGGCGTCCTCCTGCTGCAACACGAAGTTGTGATCGTAGCCGCCGCCGAACCGTAGCTGTTGATCGTCCGCCCCGATCCTCGCGCCGATGGCCGTGGGCGTGCGGAAGTCGAACGGCGTGCCGTCCACGGGGGCCATGCTGCCGGTCGGGATGAGCGTGGAGTCCACCGGGGTGAATGAGTCCGCGTTGATCAACAGCTCGTGGCCCAGGATGTCGCCCCGGCCGTCGCCCGCGAGGTTGAAATAGGTGTGCTGGGTCAGGTTGACCGGCGTGGCCTGGTCCGTGGTGGCGTGATACTCCACGACCAGCTCGTCCCGGTCGGTTAGCGTGTAGCTGACCCTAGCCAGAAGCGTGCCGGGATATCCTTCCTCGCCGTCAGGACTGGTGTACGTGAACGTCACACCCACGCCGCTGTCGTTCTGAAGCGGCTCGGCCTGCCAGACGACTTTGTCGAATCCCCGGTTGCCGCCGTGCAGGTGGTTGGGCCCGTTGTTGGTGGCCAGCCGGTAGGTCCGGCCATCGAGCGTGAACCGGCCGCTCCCGATCCGGTTGCCATAGCGGCCCACGATCGCCCCGAAATAGGGGGACACCCGCAGATAGCCCTGGAGGGAATCATATCCCAGCACGATGTCGTCCATCCGCCCCGTGCGATCCGGTACCCGCAGCGAGACGATGATGGCGCCGTAGCTGATGGTGCGAAGCTCGATGCCGTTGGCGTTGGTGAGGGTGAACGCCTCCACCTGACTTCCGTCCGGCGTGGTCCCAAATGGTGCGCGGTTGATAGTGGCCTCCCGTTCCCGGGCGCATGCCGCCGTCAGGAGCAGCAGGGCCCCAAGGCTGAGGTTCCTCATGGTATCCCGTCCCATACCATCAACTCCGTCACTCCGGTCACGGCTGGAAGGTTGTGTTCGAAGACGACCCGGATCCTCTCGGTCTCCACCGGCTGAATCCGCACGCTGTTCACGTCCCAGGCCGCCGGCACCTCGGGGCGGCGGCTCAGGATCTGCGCATCCACCCACTGCGTCCCGTCCCACCGCTGGACCGTGAAGCCCCTGGGCGCACCGAGTCCGGCGCCGTCGCCCAGGAAATACAGATCGACCTGCCCCACCACTCGCCGCCGGCCAAAGTCCAGCTGGACCCAATCGCTCCGGCTGGGCGACCCCAGGGCGGTCCAGCGGTTGCGCGAGTAGTAGGTGAACGCGATCCGCATGTCGTTCACGTCGCCGGCGCTGTCCCCCGCCGCGCTGAACGACGATGACGCGGTTGCCCCAACGGCAAGGTTACGCGCCGGCGCCGAGGGCGGCGGCAGGGGGAGCGAAACGTCCGCCCACGCCTCCAGCTCCGTCAGCCCGCTCGACGCCCCCGGCCGGTGCGTCATGACCACCCGCACCTTGGACGTCATGATCGGCCGGAAGGTCACGACGTTGGCCCGCCGCCCCTCGGGTTGAGCCGGCTCTCGCCGCTGGCCCGGCACCTCCGCCCAGGCGCCGTCCCGCCAATACTGCACCTCGTATCGCTCCGGCGGCTTGACGGTCGCGGTGTCGTCCAGGAAGTACAGCTTCACCGTTTCCACCGGCCGCTCGACGCCGAAGTCCAGCACCAGCCAATCCTGCCGGTTGCCCGACCCCGCGGCGGTCCACCGGTTGGGCGGCGCCTCGTGATACCAGTAATTGCCGTCAATCGCATAGAACGCCGGGCGCTCCGGGGCGCTGTACGACGCGGTGATCCAGGGATACACCCCTTGCCCATTGTTGACCGCGACGTTGCGCAACCGTTTCGGCGGCTCGGGCGGGCGGGCGCGCGACATCCTGGCCTTGAGCCGCCCCAGGGTTGCGCCACGGGCCACCCGATCGCCGTCGACGTACAGCGACAGCCCCGCCCCGCGACCATAGCGCGAGCCGTCACGGTCCCAGACCACCGAGACGCGACGCCCGCGGTAGGACACGTCCTCCAGGGCGAAATACGGCCAGGCGGCCGGCGCCAGGGGATGCACCTCCAGGGTATCGTCGTCGCGGGGACGGAGGCCCACCAGGCCGGTGATGATCAGGTCGACGTAGCCCGAGTGGAAGTAATGCTCGCTGTGATAGAAGGTGTTGTGCCCGTCCCATGAACCGGTAACGGGATCGGCCGCTTCGGCGATGTAGGGCCGGCCCTCATGTCGTTGCGTCCGGCTGTACGTCTGGAGGAGGCGGACGTAATCGGCCTTGGTCACGTAGGACTGGTCATAGTTGTTGAGCAGGTTGGCGAGGGCGACCAGGGTCTGGGTGGTGGCGTAGGGCCACGAGTTCCCGCTCCACACGCAGCACCGTGGCGACACGTAGAACTGCGGATCGCCGCGCTCCACCGTGGCCGGGCCGAACGGGGCCAGGAAGTACGTCGAGTCCATCAGGAACCGCCACGCAACCTCGTGGCCGGGGTCCGGAAGATTGAATTGCCATGGAATGAACCCGATCGCCTCCCGACCGTGCGGGCTGCCGGCGTAGGTCCCGGTCTCGTACGTGAGGGACTTGGCTCTGATCCCGCCCCGCTCATCCCGGGCGAACTGGTGCAGGAAGAACTCCCGCTCGGGGTCCCACAGCTCCGCTTGCACCCGGCGCTTCAGCGTGGCCGCGCGCGCCGCGTAGCCCTCCGCCGTGGCCTCGTCCCCCAGCAGCGCGGCCGCGCGCGAGATCGCGAGGGCGTCCGCATACAGGTAGCTGTTGAGCGTGGGGCGGTACCCTTCGGCGCCGGTCTGCTCGTCGTCGGTCAACCGGCTGTTGATGTTGACCTCCATGCCGTCGTGCAGGCCGTCCCAGAAGAACATTCCGTGCGCCGGGTCGTAGCGCTCCGCCAGCCAGCCGGCGTACTGCGCCTTCATGTGCGGCAATACTGTCCGAAGGAACGCCGTGTCGCCCAGCACCAGGTAGGTGGCCCACATCGCGTCGCCGTACCAGTTGCTGTAGCTCCGGGACTGTGCACCGGGGGCTTCGAACCAATACCGGGCGAAGTCATCGATGATGCGTCGGTCCTTGAGCCAGCGCACCTCGTAGAACTGATGTCCCAGGGGGCAGCTGATGGCGCCGTGCGCCCCGGACCAGAACGGCCGGTCAATGAACTCGGTGAACGTGTAGCCGGTCTCCGGCGAGCCGTAGGTGAGGTGCTTGGTGACCAGCTCCCAGCGGTAGTAGTAGGTCGCATCCATCGCGGTGTCGGGCGACTCGAAGAACGGGATGTGCGCCTCGTACCACGACCAGTCGCGGTTGTCCCACCAGTGCTGGCGGGCCAGGACGGCGCGTTTGTCGAGGACCGGGCGCGTGCCGGCGGTACAGGCGGCGAGCGTCAGGACGAGCAGCAGGCAGGGGCGCGAGACGGTATGCATGGCCCGGGGAGAAGAAACCGCGCGGCGCCCTCTCCCGCAATGATGCCCACCGCGCCCTTGCCGTCCCCGCCCATTCGGTCATCTTGTCTGACGCCGTGGCATGGTCTCCACTCGATACCGCCACCATCATCGCGTACTTCCTCGCGATCGCGGCGATCGGCCTGTTTGCCGGCCGCCGCGAACGGGTGGCCGCCGACTACTTCCTGGCGGGGCGCGCGCTCCCCTGGTGGCTCATCGGCATCAGCCTGATCGCCAGCAACATCTCCACGGAGCACTTCGTGGGGATGGCGGGATCGGGCGTGGACTTCGGCCTGGCGATCGCCTCGTACGAATGGATGGCCGCCATCACGCTGGTGGTGGTAGCCCGCTGGTTCCTTCCCAAGCTCCTGGCGCTCAGGATCACGACCATGCCGGAGTATCTCGAGCGCCGCTTCGATCCGCGGGCCAGAAGTTGGCTCGCGGCGTACATGCTGCTCGCCTATGTCTTCGTGGCGATGGCGACAGTCCTGTACTCCGGCGGCCTCGCGCTCCAGACCATCTTCGGCTTCCCGCTGGCGGGCGGCATTGCCGCCCTGGCCGTGTTCGCCGGCGCCTACACGGCCTACGGCGGCCTCAAGGCGGTGGTCTGGACCGACCTGGTCCAGGGCATCGTGCTCCTCGTAGGCGGGGGCGTGACCACGGTCCTGGGCCTCCAGGCGCTGGGGGGCTGGGACGTGCTGATGACCGAGGCCGGGGACAAGTTCCACATGGTGCTGCCCCTGAGCCACCCGGAACTTCCCTGGTTCGCGGTGTTCTTCGGGGGGCTCTGGATCGCCAACCTGTTCTACTGGGGCTGCAACCAGTTCATCACGCAGCGCACGTTGGCCGCGCGCAGCATCAACCAGGGACGCTACGGTGCGGTGTTCGCGGCGTACATCAAACTGGTGGTTCCGTTCGTGGTGGTGATTCCGGGTATCGTGGCATCTATCCTGTATCGCGGCGAGCTGGGCCGCTCGGACATGGCGTATCCGATGCTGGTCGAGCGCCTGCTGCCCGCTGGCCTCACCGGGCTGGTGTTCGCCGCGCTGATCGGTGCGATCATGTCCAGCCTCGACTCCATGCTGAACTCGGCCGCCACGATCTTCACCGTAGATCTGTACGGCAGGCACCTGCGTCCGGGGAGCTCCGAGGGCCGGCTGATCACCGTCGGTCGCACCAGCACGGTGGTGTTCCTCGTGATCGCGACGGCGTGGGCGCCGTTCCTGGGCCGCTTCGAGCGGGTGTTCAGCTACATCCAGGAGTTCTGGGGCCTGATCACGCCGGGCGTCGCGGTGGTGTTCCTGGGCGGGCTCTTCTGGCGCCGGGCGTCCGCGCAGGCCGCGGTGTGGGTGCTGGCCGCCACGCTCCCCATGACCATCGGCGTCAAGCTCACCTTGCCCGACGCCGCGTTCCTGAACCAGATGTGGATCGCGGGGCTGCTGCTCGCAGCGCTCCTCGTCTGGCGCTCGATGGCCGCGCCCGCGCCCGCGACGGCGTCACCTGCTCCGGCGGCCGATTCGGCGCTCGCCGGTCCCGTCGTCCCCCAACGAGACATGCTGTTTGACGCGCTGTGTGCCGGAGTCGTTGTGTGCACCGCGGTGCTGTACATCGTCTTCTTCTAGTCTCCCCGGATGAGCGTGTTGCCCGCTGGCCCACACCGCCGGTACAATCCTCTGCTGCATGAGTGGGTGCTGTGCTCTCCGGGCCGCCTGGAGCGCCCGTGGCAGGGTCGGATCGAGCCCTTCCCTCCGGCCGACATGCCGGCCTACGATCCAACGTGTTACCTCTGCCCCGGGAACTCCCGGGCCGGCGGACACCGCAATCCGGCCTACACCGGCACCTTCGTGTTCGATAACGACTTCCCCGCCCTGACGCCGGACGCGCCCGCGTCCGCGATGACCGACGGCCCGCTGGTGGCGCGGGCGGAGCGCGGGATCTGCCGCGTGGTGTGCTTTTCGCCACGGCATGACCGTACGGTGGCCACGCTGGACCGCTCAACCCTGCGCCGGGTGGTGGACGCCTGGTCTGATGAGACCCGAACCCTCGGCGCGCGGGACGACGTCCGGTACGTGCAGGTCTTCGAGAACAAGGGCGAGCTGATGGGGTGCAGCAATCCGCACCCTCACTGCCAGATCTGGGCCACGGAGCACGTTCCCACCATCCCCGCCAGGAAACTGGACTCGCAACGCACGTATTTCACCACCCACGGTCGAGACCTCCTGGGCGACTACCTGGACCACGAGCTGCGCGACGCGCGCCGGCTGGTCCTCCAGAACGACCACTGGGTGGTGCTGGTGCCGTTCTGGGCGGTGTGGCCCTTCGAAACGATGGTGCTGCCGCGGCGGGCCGCGCCGGACCTGGTCTCGCTGAGCGACGGCGAGCGCGACGCGCTGGCCGACGCGCTCCTTCGTCTCGCCGTCCGCTACGACAACCTGTTCCAGTGCTCCTTCCCCTACTCCATGGGCTGGCACGGGTGTCCCACCGACGGCACCACACACCCCTACTGGCGGCTTCACGCGGTGTTCTTACCGCCGCTCCTGCGCTCAGCCACGGTGAAGAAGTTCCTGGTGGGGTACGAGCTAACCGCCGAATCGCAGCGCGACCTGTCGCCCGAAGACGCGGCGGCACGCCTGCGAGATCAGCCCGAGCGGCACTACCTGGACGCCGGCTGACGGTCCCGTGCCTTCCGAGCTTGTTGGGCGCGCCCATGGTCTCTTCACCGAGCAGTTCGGCGCGCCGGAGCCATCGGGTCTCGCGTTCGCTCCGGGACGGGTCAACCTGATCGGGGAGCACACCGACTACAACGACGGGTTCGTGCTCCCCATGGCCATTGACCGCGGCGTGGTGATCGCCTTCCGTCGGCGCCCGGACCGTCGAGTGCGGGCGCACGCGGCGTTGTTCGCGGAAACGCGGGAGGTGGAGCTCGACGGCCTCGAGCCGCGCGGTGTCACCGGCTGGGCCGTCTACGTCGCCGGGGTGGCGTGGGCACTGGAGGCGGCAGGCCACCGGTTGCCCGGCCTCGATCTGGTGATCGACGCCGACCTCCCACGGGCCGCCGGGCTCTCGTCGTCCGCGGCGCTGGAAGTGGCCGTCGCCCGGGCGTGGTGCGCGGCGGCAAACATCTCGTGGGATCCGGTGGCCATGGCCCGGCTCTGCCACCGCGCGGAGAACGAGTTCGTCGGGGTACCGTGCGGCGTGATGGACCAATTCGCCGCCGCGGTCTCTCGGCGAGGCTGCGCCACGCTCCTCGATTGCCGGTCGCTCGCGCTCCGGGCCATCCCCCTTCCCGCAGACGCCACCGTGGTGATCCTGGATACCGGGGTGCGGCGCGAGCTGGCGATCAGCGCCTACGCCGAGCGTCGCGCCGCGTGCGCCGCCGCCGTGACCGCCCTGCAGGCCTTGGCACCCAGTGTCATCGCGCTGCGGGACGTGGACCTCGCCATGCTGGAGCGCGCGCGCGGGCGCCTCGAGCCCGTCGTCTTCAGGCGGGCGCTCCACGTCGTCCAGGAGAACGCACGCCCGGCGGCGCTGGCGGTGGCCCTGCAGAACGGCGACTTGCCGCGGGCAGGACGCCTGCTGAACGAATCGCACGCCAGCTTGCGGGACTTGTACGAAGTGTCCTGCGAGGAACTGGACCAGGTGACCGAGCGAGCCCGCGCGCATCCGGCCTGCCTCGGGGCCCGGATGACGGGTGCCGGATTCGGCGGCTGCGCGATCGCCCTGGTCGCCCACGCCGGCGCCGCCGCTTTCGCGCGCAGCCTCGCCTCCGCCGCCCGCGTGGTCTTTATCGCCCGGGCCGAGGCCGGCGCGCGCCTCGTGACCCCACAGGGAGGTGTCGCATGAGTCTCATGAGATGCTCGTCGGTCGTGCTCGGGGCGGGATGGCTCGCCCTTTGCCTTCCCGCCCTGCACGCCCAGTCCCGGCCCGCGGCGCTGGCGGGCGAGATTGACGCCAAGGTCGCTGCCGTGCTGCCGAAGGTGGTGGCCTGGCGCCGGGACATTCACCAGCATCCGGAGCTGTCGTTTGCCGAGCACCGCACCGCGACGCTGGTGGCGGACCAGCTCACCGCGCTGGGCCTCGAGGTGCGGACCGGCGTGGCGCGGACCGGCGTGGTCGGCGTGTTGCGCGGCGCGCGCCCCGGCCCGGTGGTGGCGCTCCGTGCCGACATGGACGGCCTTCCCGTCACCGAGCTGGTGGACCTGCCGTTCAAGTCCACCGTCCGGACGCAGTACAACGGGCAGGAGGTGGGCGTCATGCACGCCTGCGGCCACGACAATCATGTGGCGATCCTGCTGGGCACCGCCGAGGTGTTGGCGGGCCTGCGCGACCGCCTCCCGGGAACCGTCAAGTTCATCTTCCAGCCGGCCGAGGAGTCCGTGAGCGGCGCCCAGCTGATGATCACCGAAGGGGTGCTGGAGAACCCCGTGCCGCAGGCGATCTTCGGCCTGCACGTGTGGCCCGCGCCGCTCGGGACCATCAGTTACCGGCCTGGGCCATTCATGGCCGCGTCTGACGGCTTGAACATCGTGGTGCGGGGCCGCCAGACACACGGCGCCCTGCCCTGGGGGGGCGTGGACCCCATCGTCGTCGCATCGCAGATCGTGCTGGCGCTCCAGACGATTCCCAGCCGCCAGCTGGACGTGACCCGGGCCCCCGCCATCGTCACCGTGGGCATGATCCAGGGCGGCACGCGCGGGAACATCATTCCGGACAGCGTCACGCTGCAGGGAACGGTTCGGACCTTCGACGAAGGCATGCGGGCGGATGTCAAGGAGCGGATTCGCCGCACCGTGGAGCATATCGCCCGGAGCGCCGGGGCCACCGCCGCCGTGGATTTCGGCAGCGCCAATGCCCCCGTCACCAGCAACGACTCGGCGCTCACCGAACGCGCGCTTCCCACGCTCCGGCGCGTGGCGGGGCAGCGCAACGTGCTGTTGTCCGCGCTGTCCATGCCGTCCGAAGATTTCGCGTATTACCAGCAGCGAGTCCCGGGGATGTTCTTCTTCCTGGGCGTGGCGCCCGACGGGCAGGATGCTCGCACGGTGGCGCCCAACCATTCGCCGTATTTCTTCGCCGACGAGGCGGCGTTGCCGGTGGGCGTGCGGGCCCTGGCCAATCTCGCGGTGGACTACCTCATGGGCTCGCGTCCGGAGAGGTGAACGTCAGGGGTTGCCCGCTTTCATTTCGTAAAGAATGCGGTCGGCCCGTCCCACCAATGCCTCCACCGTGCTCCCGTCGCGCGGGTAAACGGCCACGCCCGCGCTTACCGTGATGCGCGGCTCCTCGGCGTCCTGGGCCAGCCGCTCGCGAATACGGTTGGCCACCTGCCAGGCCGCCGGCTCGTCCGCCTCCGGCAACACCACCGCGAATTCATCGCCACCGAACCGCGCCGACGTGTCCACCGCCCGGCAGGACCGGCGGACGACCTCGGCCAGCCGGACCAACGCGCGGCTCCCAACCACGTGGCCGTATCGGTCGTTGACCTGCTTGAGCTTGTCCAGGTCCAGAAACACGATGGCGAACCCGCGCTCGGTCCGGTCGGACCGGCGGATTTCCGCCGTGAGCACGGCCATCAACTGCCGGTAGTTCGCGAGGCCGGTGAGCGGATCGCTCACCGAAAGCTGCAGCAGACGCGCCTCGGCCGCGCGTCGTTCGTCCACCAGCGCGCCGAATACCAGCGTGGTCACCGAGGCGACGGCCAGGAACACCTGGAGCAGCAACAACGACTCGTTGGGCGTCGAGCGCACAAACGGGCCCATCTGGTGCAGGGTTCCGTCAATCGCCATTCCCGCCAATAGCACCAGCACCGCGGTCGCCTCGCGGGTGCCCAGCCGAAAGGCCGTCCACAACAGCAGCGTCACGAACGCGAAGTCCAGCGGGTGGGGCGGCACGCCCCACCCGAATGGCCCGCCGAACACGGTCTCGCTCACCAGCACCAGGAGCACGAGCAGCACCGCCGCCTCGACCCGCTGCTCCCGACTCCAATGAACCCGTGGGTTGGCCATCCACATGAGCAGCGCCGGCGTCACCACCAGCGCGCCCCCCATGTCACCCAGCCACCAGGTGAGCCAGGTGGTTTGGTATTCCCCCGGCGGCATGAACCCGCCCAGCGCGAGGCTTCCGACCCCCAGCGTCGGACTGATGAGCGTCGCCAGCATAGCGGCCAGCAACGTGAACGACACCACCGTCGGCGCCCGCTGAAATGCCCGGCGGCCGTCCGCCCAGCGCTCCACCAGCGCCGCGCCCACCACACCCTCCAGCGTGTTCCCGGTCGCGATCCCCAGCGCCGTGGCGACGGTGCCCGCGGTCGTCAGATTCACCAGGAACGCTCCGGCGAACACGGCGGGCCATACTCGACGGCCGTACCACAGCAACGCCGCCAGCGCGATGCCGGTCGGGGGCCAGACGGCGGTCGCGCTGGGGTGGGCGAAGGCCAGCCGTAGCCCGAACTTCCCGGCGAGGAAATACAGGCCGGCGAGCCCCATGAAGAGGCCTACGTCCCTCACGATGCGCCGCACTTCCACGCGATATATCGCCCTCCCCAAGGGTTCCCTGTATGCTTCTCAGGCGTGGGGGTAGCAAACAGTAAGGCAAGTCACATGAGGGCAAGGATGAGGAAGGCCTAAGGCGAATTCCCTGATGATGCGTCGCCGCATCAACCCTTGGCGGACCGCGCCCATCTAAGCACGTACCAGACTATGACGGGAGGATGCATACCATGCCTCGAATGTTCGCGTTCGTGCTTGCGGGCGCCGTGGTGGCAGGCTCAGCCACTCCGGGCACTGCGCAGGAGCGGCACGAGATCTCGGGAACGCGTATCGCCATCTACAACCTCGCGGGCCAGGTGACCCTGGAGCCGGGCAGTGGTTCGGCCGTTGTCGTCCAGGTAACCACGGGCGGCAGCGACGCGGGCCAGCTGACGGTTGAGCGCGGGCCGATCGGCGGGCGCGAGACCCTACGCGTCATCTATCCCGCCGATGCCATCCGCTACTCCCGTTCCGGATGGAGCGGCGGCACGGACATCCGGGTGCGGGACGATGGGACGTTTGGGGATCAATGGTCCGGCCGCTGGGCCCGCTCCGAGGCTCGCCGGGTGCGGATTTCCGGGCGCGGCGCCTTCGAGGCCCATGCGGACCTCAGGATCGCGGTGCCGCAAGGACAGCAGATCGAGGTCTATCTCGCCGTGGGCCAGCTGTCCGCCACCAATGTGCGCGGTGACCTGCGGCTGGATGCCTCCAGCGCCGATGTCTCGGCCACGGGGACGGTAGGTCCGCTGGCGGTGGACGTGGGCTCGGGCCAGGTGACCGTGCGCGACGTCCAGGGCGACGTGGACCTGGACACCGGTTCGGGCGACGTTGACGCGACCAACGTGCGCGGCGATGTGCTCCGCATCGATACCGGATCGGGCACGGCGACGGTGTCGCGGGCTCAGACCAGGATGATGAACATTGACACCGGTTCCGGGCGGATCGAGGTCAGCGGCGCCACAGCGGACGAGGTGCGGCTGGACACGGGAAGCGGCTCGGTACGTTGCGAGCTGGCGTCCAACCCCGCCAGCGTGAACGTGGACACCGGGTCGGGCAGCGTCACGCTGACCCTGCCGCCGTCCTACAGCGCCACGCTGGACATCGAAACCGGCTCCGGCGGGATCGACGTGGATTTCCCGGTTGAAGCCCGGCGCTTCGGGCGGGAGCACTTGACCGGGCGCATCGGCGATGGGCGTGGGACCCTGCGGGTGGAGACCGGCTCGGGGAGCGTGCGGATCCTGAAGCGGGCGAGCTAGAGGGCGTCGGCGCGGCAGGAGGCTGGGAGCGCAGTAGGCCCCGGAGGACGCGTCAGTTCGCGAGGAATCGGCGGAATCAACGGCCCGCGCGACTCGCGAACTGCAGCGGACGAAGGGGCCTACTGCGCTCCCAGCCTCCTGCCGCTTCTCCTGCTCACGCCGCCGTTCTAGATTGGAATCCATGCCCCTCCGGTCGGCCCCGCTCTGGTTGCTGCTTGGGCTCTCCGCACCCATGCCCGCCAGGGCCCAGGACCTGGGCGACTTCCAGCGCTGGGGATGGCGCCGCTACCCGCTCCGGGTCGCGAACCCGGACCGCCGCGACCGCCGGTTCACGTTCAGCCGAGTCTTCTACCAGAGCGTGGTGCGCGAATGGCGGGGCCAGGGCTGGCGCACCGATTACCCCGACGCCGACATCAACTTCATGCGGCGCTTCTCCGAGCTTACCAAGGGCGCGGTCGCCACCGATTCGGCCGGCGAGCCGGACCATGTCATCGTGACGCTCTCCGACGACCGGGTCTTCGACTACCCGTTCATTTTCATGTCGGACGTGGGAACGCTGGGCTTGAGCGATGACGAAGTCCAACGGCTGCGGGCCTATCTCCTCAAGGGTGGATTCCTCTACGTGGACGACTTCTGGGGCGATCGGGCCTGGGCGCAGTGGGTACGCGAGATCAGCAAGGTGCTGCCGCCCAGTGAGTATCCCATTTTCGACATCCCGCCGGATCACCCGATGCTCCATACCCTGTACGACGTCAAGGCCGTGCCGCAGATCCCGTCCATTCAGTTTTGGCGCGGCAGCGGTGGGGGCACCTCCGAGCGAGGGGTGGAATCCGCCGTCCCGCATCTCCGGGGCATTGCGGACCGGAACGGCCGCCTCATGGTGGTCATCACCCACAACACGGATATCGCGGATGGCTGGGAGCGCGAGGGGGAGGAGTATGAATTCTTCTACCGGTTCTCTCCCGAAGCGTACGCGCTGGCGGTGAACATTGTGCTGTATGCCATGACCCATTGAACGGCGGTGAGACGTGAGGGGTGAGATGGGCGCGCGGCCCCTTCTCACTTCTCATGTCTCACCTCTCACGCCACGGAGCGCACCATGAACCCCGCTCGTGCCATTATGCTGGCTAGCCACGTCGTCGTCTCGCCGGTCGTCGCACAGTCGGCTCCGTGGCGTCAGACGCAGGCGGATGACTACACGCGGTACGAACTGCTCGACCCCGCCGCCCACAGCTTCCGCATCTATTACTACGTCACCGCGACCACGCCCGGCGCCCGGTACTACTTCAACACCATCCGGCGGGGCGCCGAGGAGACAGTGCACGGCGTCTACGACCCGGCGACCGGCGGGACGCTCGAGTGGGACGTGGTGGACGGCGAGGCGGCGAGGGCGCTGGGCCTGTCCAACGCGGACACGGCCGATCGCTACATTAAAGTCCGCCTGCCCCGCCCGGTCCCGGAGCACGGCGAGGGCCGAGTCCTGATCGACAAGACGTACCGCGATCCGGCCAGCATCATCGTCCGGGACGGCCGGCTGGTGTTCTCGCGGTCGCTGGGCATCAAGCGGAATGCCGTGGTGCTGCCCGCCGGCTACGAGCTGGTGGGAGTCAACTATCCGTCCCAGGTGGCTCAGGAGCCCGACGGCCGGATCAAGGTGAGCTACATGAATCCCGGTCCCGCCGCGGTGCCGTACGTCGTATCGGCGAGGCCACTGGCGCCCGGCGCGGGGCGGGCGGCCGGCCGGCCGGTCACGGGGGCCTCAGCCCCGGCGCCGATGTCCATGGTGAGCCGGGACGTCCCGGCCGGCGCGCGGCTCAACTTTCGGTTCAGCGAGCGGGCGTTCCAGGATCGGGAGATCGTGTACTTCCTGCAGCCGCCGGAGACGCACGCGTTCTCGTTATATCACGATTACACCGAATCCCGCCCCGGCACGGATCGTTACCTCAACGTGGTCCGCGGGGGCAGCCGGGTGTCCAACCCCTCGGCACGCAACCTGGACACGGGCGAGCCGCTCAAGGTCGAGACCCTTCGGGGTCAGGAGATCGCGCGGCGCGGCATTGATATCGGCGGCGCGCCCACGGCGGAGAGCGAAGTGGTGGTGGTGTGGTTCGATGCGGTGAAGCCCGGCCACTCGACTCGCCTGCGGATCGAGGAAACCTACACCGACCCCGGCCGCTACGTTCTCGCGGGGGACGAGCTGGTGTGGGACCGGGCCTTTGGCCGCCCGCGCAACGCCGTGGTGCTTCCGGCCGGCTGGTACCTGACCACCAGCGCGATTCCGGCCGTGGTCAGCGAAACCGACGACGGCCGCATCCGGCTGGACGTCACCAACGACCGGCCGGACGAGATCCAGGTGTTCCTCAAGGCCAAGCGGCGGGAGTGAACGCCGGAGGGTCCTACCGGGGTTCCCCGCGCTAAGAAGCGCTCGCGCCGTGCCCGAACTCCCGGACATCGCCGTCTACCTCGAGGCGCTCGAGCCACGCATCCTGGGCACGCGGTTGGAGCACGTCCGGATTCCTGGCCCGTTCCTCCTCCGGTCGGTCGAACCACCACTCTCGGCCGTCGAAGGTCGGACGGTCGCCGGCCTCTCGCGCCTGGGAAAACGGATCGTGATCGAGCTGGACGGCGAGCTGTTCCTCGTGCTCCACCTCATGATCGCGGGGCGGCTCCACTGGAAGGACGCAGGAGCGGCGCTCCCCAAGCGGCGCGGATTGGCCGCCTTCGACTTCAGCACCGGCACGCTCCAGCTCACGGAGGCCGGCACCAAGCATCGCGCATCGTTGCACCTGGTGCACGGGGGCCCAGCGCTGGCAGCGCTCGATCACGGAGGCCTGGATGTTTTAACCGCAGACCTGTCAGCCTTTCGCGCTGCGCTCACCCGCGAGAATCACACCCTGAAGCGCGCCCTCACGGATCCGCGGCTCTTCAGCGGCATCGGGAATGCGTATTCAGACGAAATCCTGCATGCCGCGAAGCTTTCGCCGCTCGCGCTCACCGGTCGGCTCGCGGCGGAAGACATCGAGCGGCTGTTCCTGGCCATCCGGCAGACGCTCACGGCGTGGCTGGATCGGCTGCGAGCGGCAACCGGCGATCGCTTTCCTGAGAAGGTGACTGCCTTCAGGGACGGCATGGCGGTGCACGGGCGGTACGGACAGCCGTGCCCGGCCTGCGGCGCCCCGGTGCAGCGCATCCGGTACGCGGAGAACGAGGCCAACTACTGCGCCGGGTGTCAGACGAACGGGAACGTCCTGGCCGACCGCGCCTTCTCGCGACTGCTCAAAGACGACTGGCCGCGCTCGCTCGAGGAGTGGGAGGAGCGCTTCAGGCCGCGGAGCTAGCGCCCTCAGGCCGCGACCTCCTGCTGGAGGAACTGCAGCACCGTGATTTCTTCGCGCCGGAGCGCCGCGCTCGGCCGGAGCTTCCCCCGCCGGGCGTGCGCCGGCTCCGGCACCATGATGCCGCGATGGTACGCCTCGATAATCGCCGGGTGCACATAGTACTTGCGGCACACCGCCCGGGTGTTGCGCAGCCGGGCAGCCACCTCATCCAGCGCCCGGTTCACGTTGCGCCTCGCCTCGCGGTCACTGGACGCCGGACCCATCTCGCGGAGGGCGCGCGCCGCCACCATGGTACCGCTCCAGGTACGAAAGTCCTTGGCCGTAATCTCGCGACGGCTCACGTGCCGTAGATACTCGTTCACGTCGTCTGAATCGATGCTCTGCCGCTTCCCGTCCTCGTCCAGGTACTTGAAGAGCTGGTGGCCCGGCAGGTCCTGGAGCTGCTGCACGATGCGCGCCAGGCGCTGGTCGGCGACCGCGACCTCATGCAGGATCCCGCTTTTGCCGCGAAACTCGAACCGCAACGTGTAGCCGCTCACCTCCACGTGGTGGCGCCGGAGGGTGGTGAGGCCGTAGGAGCGGTTGGCCTTGGTGTATTCGTCGTTGCCCACCCGGATCAGTGTCTTGTCCAGCAGCCGGACCACGGTGGCCAGGAGCTTCCGCCGCGGTAGCCCCGGCAAGCCAAGGTCGATCTCCACCTGCTCCCGGAGCCGCGGCAGCGCTTCGCTGAAGGTGAGCATCCGTCCGAACTTGGATTCATCTCTCAGCGCGCGGAACCGCGCATGGTAGCGGTACTGCTTGCGTCCCTTGGCGTCGCGGGCGGTGGCCTGGATATGGCCGTGCGGATCGGGGCAGATCCACACGTCGGTCCAGGCCGGCGGAATGGCGAGACGCCCGATGCGCCGCCGCTCCGCGCGATCCCGGATCAGAGCGCCGTCGGGCGCGTAGTAGGCGAACCCCGTGCCCACGCGCTTCCGCGTGATTCCCCGGATCGCGTCGGTAACGTAGGTCAGCCCGGCCGTCTCGGCCGCGGCGACCAGCATGTGTTGCGTTTCGATTCTCACAGGGGGGGGGATTGTGCAACGTCGGGGCGCCCGGCGCCAGCCCCCGCAAGGGCATAGCGCCTGCCGTCATCAGGCCCGCGCGTGCCTCGCCGCCAGCACCTGCTCCACCCGCTCCAGCGCCAGGTCCACCTCAGCCTCGCCGATGACCAGAGGCGGCCGCAACCGAATGGAGCGCGACCCGCAGGCCAGCGTCGCCAGCCCCGCCTGCCAGAGATCCGTGCGGACCGAGTTCCGCGTCTCCGTGTCCGGGACATCGAACGCTAGCAGGCAACCGCGGCCTCGCGGGTTGGTGACCATCGGCAAGCGCTCGGCCAGCTCCCTGAGGCCATCCAGCAAACGTGCGCCCTGGCGTGCCGCGTTCTCCACCAGCCGGTCCTCCACCATGACCTGGAGGTAGCGCGCGCCCCGCACCATGTCCGCCAGGCCCCCACCCCAGGTGGAATTGAGCCGCGACGACACTCGGAACACGTTGCGCTCCACCTGGTCAATGCGCTCGGTGCTCATGAACCCGCAGATCTGGGTCTTCTTGCCGAACACCAAGAGGTCCGGCGCCACGCCCAGCTGCTGGAACGCCCACATGGAGCCCGTGGTTCCGAAGCCGGTTTGCACTTCGTCGAAGATCAGCAGCGCCTCGTAGCGATCCGCGTACTCCCGCAAACGCTTGAAGAACTCCGGCCGGAAGTGATGGTCGCCGCCTTCGCACTGGATCGGCTCGATCAGGATCGCCGCGATCCCGTGCGGGTCGCGTTCGAAGGCCGCTTCGATCTCGGCATACGCCTGGCGTTCCGCCGCGGCCACGGCGGCCTCGTCCACCGGGAAGCCGATCACGGGGTTCGAGATCCTGGGCCAGGCGAACTTGGGAAAGTCCTTGGTCTTCAGCGGTTCGGTATTGGTGACCGACAGCGCGTATCCGGTGCGGCCGTGAAACGCCTCGCGGAAATGCAGGATCTTGTCCGCCCCCCCCTCTATCCCCCGGGAGCGATTGAGCTGGGCTTTCCAGTCGAACGCCGCCTTCATGGCGTTCTCCACCGCCACTGACCCGCCCGCCACGAAGAAGAGATGCCGGAAGGGCGCCGGCACCGCGTGACACCGGAAGGTCTCCACGAACGCCGCGTACTCTCGGGTATACAGATCGGAATTGGCCGGATTGTGGAGCGCCGCCAGCATCAAGGACTGGCGGAACTCCGGATCGGCCAGCTTGGGATGATTGTACCCCAGCGGGAGCGTGGCGAAGCACGCGTAGTAGTCGAGGTACTCTTTGCCCTCCAACGCATCCACCATGTAGCAACCGTGCGAGCGCTCGAGGTCCACCACCAGATGGAATCCGTCCACGAGGATGTTCTCGCGGAGGATGGGGAAGACGCGCTCGGCGGGAACGGCAATTCGGGGCATTCGACCATCTCCAGACGGGCGTGAACGGTCCGGCGGTTGCGGGGGAAAGGTAGCCGGGGAGTCGTGAAGAGTCATACCGGCGGCGTATGAAGTGCGCCTAAGATATTGCAGCGGATAGACTTGGGTTACCTGAGCAGAGGTTTATGGAGGGAAGAATCTCGCGCTTCTAGTACTCGCTCGCGAGCTCGGTCCGCACCCGCTCCAGCAGGATCTTGGTGGCACGGATCCCATCGGCTTCGGACAACGTGTTGCCCTCGTATTCGATGCCGACGTAGCCGCGGTATCCGGCGTCCAGCACGATGCGGAGCATCCGCCGGTAGTCGGTGTGCGTTTCGTTGCCTTCGGCGTCGAAGTCGTGCGACTTGGCGCTCACCGCCTTGGCGAACGGCATCATCTCGCCCACGCCGCGATAGCGATCATACCATTCGCTGTCCGACAGGCGGAAGTTGCCGAAGTCGGGCAGGGTCCCGCACCGCGGGTCATCCACCGCGGCGATGACGCCGGCGAGCCATGCGCCGTTGGACGACAGGCCGCCGTGGTTCTCGACGATCACGTTGATTCCTCGAGGCCCGGCGAATTCCGCCAGCCGCCGCAGCCCGTCCGCCGCCAACCGCCCCTGCTCGTCCGGTGTGCCCCTCGATTGGGCGTTCACCCGAATCGAGTGGCAGCCCAGGAAGGCGGCGGCCTCCACCCACTGGTGATGGTTCTCGACGGCACGCGTCCGGGCCGCCTCCTCCGGATCGCCCAGCGCCCCCTCGCCATCGCACATGATGAGCAGGCTCTTGACGCCGGCGTCGTCCGCGCGGCGGCGAAGCTCACGCAGGTAATCCGCGTCCCGTCCGTATTCCTTGAAAAAGGTGTTGACGTACTCCACGGCATCCAGGCCGTAGGTTCGGCGGGCAGTGGCGGGGAAGTCGAGGTTATGCAGCTGGCCGGCCCGGAGGGTCCGGTGCAGCGACCACTCGGCAAGGGAGATGTTGAAGGGAGTCTGATGCGACCGGACACGCCGGGCCGTGACCAGAGCCGCCGGAATCGCCGCGACCGCGCCGAGGAACGCGCGGCGGTCGAGCGGGGTCACACCGCCGTGGCGACGCACTCCAGCCAGTTGCGCGGCACGTTGGTGAACCCGGTGTCTTCCTGGGCCCGGCGCAACCCTTCCTTCAGCGCCTCGGCGCCGGCCTCCAGCGGCACGCCCGGGAGCGCGCCTTCGATGAACAGTGAGTAGTGGCCGATGTCCTCGAGGCTCTCCGGCGTCATCTCGATCCGCAACAGGTCCACCTTGGGCCGCTCGAAGCCGGCCTGAACGCAGAGCGCGGCGTATTCGTCTGCGGAGAGGAACTGGCGGGCCACTTCGGCCTTGGCGTCGCGGTGGATGTCCAACCCTCGCTCACGCAACACCTGCACCGCGCGGACGATCCACCGCCGCCAGAAGCCGGTGGTCCCTTCCACGTATGCGCCGTTGAAGAAGGTGGTGTTGAACGCGAACACGCCGCCGGCGTGGAGAGACTTACGGATCTCGGCGATGACCTGGGCCTTGTCCGGCACCAGGTGGATGGCGTTGAGGAACACCACCGCATCCACCGACGACACCAGCCGCGAGACCCATTCGGCGCTGCCCTGCATGAACTCCGCCGCCTTGGACCGAATGGCCTCTCGCGCGCGCGCCAGCGCCGATGCGGACGGATCAATGCCGATCACGTGGGCCTCGGGGTCGGCGCGCTCCACGATCAGCTTGGTAACCGCGCCGGGCCCGCATCCCAGGTCCACGATGCGCTCGCGCCCCGGGCCAACGACCCGGTCCACGATCCAGCGATTCACCTCGGCGAAGAACTCGTGACGGGTGAAGGCCTCGAAAGAGAACCGCTGCGCTTCAACGTCCCCGGGTGCCGGCTCCAACTGTGATTGTCCCATTTACCCAAGCTAGGACTTCGGAGCCATCCCAACAAGAGCGCACCAGGGGAGAAGGGGAGTGGGCGCGTCGCGTTTACCGCTCGCCCCGCTCCAGCCGGCCCAGGAGACCCAGCAATCCGTCCAACAACGTGAGCGGATGCGGCGGGCATCCGGGAATCCAGAGGTCCACCGGGAGATCCTGCGGAGCGCCGTCCAAGACTTCCGGGCTACCCCGGAACGGGCCGCCGTTGATGGCACAGGCACCCACGGCGATCACCAGCTTGGGAGGGGGGATCGCCGCGTAGGTCGCGCGCAGCGCGGTCTCCATGTTTCGGCTCACCGCCCCGGTCAACACCAGCCCGTCCGCGTGGCGCGGCGAGGCCACGAATTGGACGCCAAAACGCGCCATGTCGAACACCACGTTCCCCAGCGCGACCAGCTCGGCCTCGCATCCGTTGCAGCTCCCGGCCGAGACCGAGCGCAGCCGCAACGACCGGCCCAACAGGCCGCGCATCCGGGCGCCGAGCTCCTGGATTCGTTCTCCGGGCGGGGCATCCGACATCAGGCCGTGGCGCGCGGTGCTCGCGACACCGTACGCCCGGGTGAACGTCACGGCGCCGTGGGGACACGCGGCCGCGTCTTCGGGTGCGAAGAGACACGCACCGGCGTCGAAGCGGGCGCGGCCGTCGGGCCCGGCCACGATGGCGCCGGACGGCGACCGCGCCGCGCACTCGGCGCAGGCCCCGCCGCAGCGCGTCCTGTCCAGCGTCGGACGCCCGCGGAAGCGCTCGGGCAGGGCCGGCGGCGGCGGAGGGAACGGCGCCGTCCGGGACCCGTCGGCCAGACGGCGGCGCAGAAGATCAAACACGAGTCAGGCACCGGCTCACAGGTCGTGCCCCGCGTAGGAGAGGTTGAAGCTCTTGTTGCAGAGCGGGAAGTCGGAGATCTGGTTGCCCGGCATCGCCGCGACCAGCGCATCCCAGTTGTGGAACGAGGGGTCCGTGACCTTGTAGCGCCGAATGCGGCCCCGCTCGTCCGTTACCACGGCGTGGGCGATCTCCCCGCGCCAGCCTTCCACCAGCGCCACGCTCAGCTCGTTGGGCCTGAGGTCGCCCATGGGCACCATGGTGGCGCCCTTGGGCACCCCCGCGGCCTGCTCCAGCAGGAACGGGAGCGAACGCTCGACCTCCAGCCAGCGCACGTAGGCGCGGGCGAACACATCTCCCGCCCAGGCCGTGGACGCCGGAATGTGCGCGAACCGGAACACGCCCCACGGATGATCCTGCCGCACATCGCGCGCCATCTCACAGGCGCGGGCCACCACCCCCACAAAGCCCATCTCGCGGCAACGGGCGCGGGGCACGATACCCACGCCTTCGAGCCGCCCCTGTACCGACGCATTGGAGAAGAAGTTCCGCGCCACCGGCTCTGCACGCTCGGCCAGGCGCTCGAGGCGCTCCGTGAGCTCCTCCGCCATCGTCTGATCGACATCGAACAGCACGCCGCCCGGGCGCAGCAGCCCACGCCCAAAGCGATTGCCCGACAGGGTCATCAACAGGTTCAAGCACTCGCCCCGGAGTGCGCCGAAGTCCGCGGCCGCCTGGAGGTACGCCACGTCACCCGCGATGGCGCCCAGGTCACCCAGATGATTGGCCACCCGCTCCAGCTCCAGCGCGACGCCGCGGATGGCCTGCGCCCGGGGCGTCTTCCGGCACCGGGCCAGCGCTTCCAGCGCGCCGCAGTGCGCGTCCGCGTGCCCCACCACGGTATCCCCAGCGATGGCCTCGGCCACCAGCACGGCGCGGGTGCGGTCCACGCCCTGCAACAGCCGCTCCACGCCCCGGTGCTGGTAGCCGAGCATGATCTCCAGCGACAGCACCTCTTCGCCGTGCGCCTGGAACCGGAAATGCCCGGGCTCGATGATCCCGGCGTGCACCGGTCCCACCGCGACTTCGTGCACCTCTTCGCCGTGGATGGTGCCGAACCCGTACGCCTCGCGATCCACGGGCGAGCGGGCCCACCGCGGGGGAAGCTGGTCCGGCGGGTGGCGTCGCACCGGCTTGAGCGCCGGGTGCCCCTCCGGCACCACGCCGCACTGCTCGGCCAGCTCGCGCTCGAAGCGCGCCGCCTGGGAACAGTCGGGCGCCAGGGCGGGATACCGCTCGCCCACCACCGCCGACGTAGCGCCCAGGAGCGCCGTGGCGTCGTCCGCCAGAATCGCCATCAGTCGCACCCGGTCGCCATCCTCGGGCAATCCGAACAGCGTGACGAGCCGCTTCCCTTCCCCCACGGCCTCCACCACCGTGCGCCGGAAGCCCAACACGGATTCCACCGGTACGGCGCCCAGCGGAACCGTGCGCCGATTGCGCAGTCCCAGGCCGAACGGATCGCTCACGGACTCACACCCCCCAAAGCGGCGGCCGCGCCGGACAACGCCCGTCCCAGCGGCTCCGGGATGTACAGCCCCAACATCAGCACCGCGCCGGCCAACACCGCCGGTCCGGCGAGAAGCCAGACGTCCTCGGCGCCCGCTGCCACGGTCCGTCCGGGTTCCCCGTGGAATACGCGGAGCAGGCTGCGCCCCATCCCGGCGAAGATCAACACGATCAGCCCGGCGATCACCAGGGCCAGCACGACGTGGCCGCTCGCCACCGCCGAGCGCAGGATGGTGAACTCGCTGACGAATGAGCCGAAAGGCGGCGAGCCGGTGGCCGCGAGCAGGCCCACTACCAGCAACGCGCCCGACGCCGGCAACGCCCGTTGCAGACCTTTGATCTCCACGACCAGCGAGGTCCCGGTGGCCAGCACCACGTTCCCCACGGCCAGGAACAGGAGCCCCTTCGCCAGCGCGTTGTTCACCAGGTGGAGCACGGTACCATACGCGCCCACGCCGCCGAACCCGAGCCCCAGCACCAGCAGTCCCATGTGCTCAATGGATGAATACGCGAGCAGCCGCTTCACGTCCGACTGCCCCAGGACGAAGGCGGCGGCAACCACCAGGGAGACGATGCCGAACGTCAGCAGCAGGGGCTGCGCGAACGCCACGAGGCCGGCCGCCACCAGCACCTGGAAGACGCGGGCAACACCCAAGAACGCGCAGCTGGTGAGCACCCCGGCCATCAGCCCGCCCACGAGGCTCGGTGCCTCTCCGTACGTGTCCGGCTTCCAGCTGTGGAGCGGGGCGAGCCCCATCTTGGTCCCGTAGCCCGCCAACAGGAATACGAACGCCGCCTCGAGCCAAGACGGGGTCAGGCGCGACGCATCGCGCACCAGGTCGGCCAGCACCAGCGGACGGGCGCCCGGCGGCGCCGCGAACTGCGCCGTGGCGAGAAAGAACACGCCCAGCAACGCCAGCGCGATGCCCACCGACGAGAGCATGAGGTACTTCCAGACCGCCTCGAGGGACCGGCGGTCCTGGCGGTGGTAGATGAGCGGCGCCACGGACAGTGTGGTGGCTTCCATGCCCACCCACAGCACGCCCAGGTGCTGACTCAACGCCACAAGGGACGCCGCCGCCAGGAACGCCAGGAGGCAGCTGACGAACGCGCGTCCGCCCCTTGGGTTCTCGCGGCGGAGGTAGCCCACCGCGTACACCGCCGCCATCAGGAACAGGCCGCTCACCACCGAAAGCACGATCAGCCCCATGGCGTCCGCCGCGATCCAGCCGCCCAGCACCGGCTTGGGGGGCGCAGCCCACACCGCGCCTACCAACCCGGCATGCACCACCGCCCCCGCCACCAGCCAGCCGGTGCGGAAGGCGGTCTCGCGATGGGCATACGCCCCCAGTGCCGCGAAGGCCGGGACCAGGATCAGCGCCAGGACGATCACGACTCCTTCAGCTCCTCCAGGTGGGACGAGCTCATGGAATCGAACTCGCGGTTAATGTGGAACACCACGATACCCATGATGAACACGCCCACGAACACGTCCAACAACACGCCCAGCTCCAGCAAGAACGGCACGCGTTGCGTCTGGGTAAGGCCGAAGACGTAGATGCCGTTTTCCAGCATGAGGTAGCCCACCACCTGGGTGACCGCCTTGAGCCGGGAGGTCAGCACCACCAGTCCGGTCAGCACGTTGGACAGCGCCACGGCGACCAGAAGGGTCCCCCCCTGCACCGGGAGCGGCAGCGTGGGCGCCACCGCGAACGACCCGGCGACCATGACGGCCCCGATCAGCAACGAGGGCACGAATCCCACCAGGGGCTCGACCTCGCGACGCACGTTGGCCTCGCGGATCGCCCAGGAGAGGAACCACGGCAGCGCGACCGCCTTCACCGCCGCGGTGCCCAGGGCGAGCCCGACCAGGTGCACCGACCACTCCGCGTGGAGGAACACCGGCAGGCCCGCCAGCAGCAGCCCCTGCACCCCGATCGCCCGGATGCAGGTACTCATCCGGCTGGTGCCCAGCACCACGAAGTCGGTGAGCACCACCAGCAGCAGGAGCGACGAGGCGATCTGGGTCATCAGGCGCTCAAGAGAAGCATGATGGCGAACGTGGAAAGCACGGACGCGGCGACCAGGAATTGCGGGACACGGGTGAGGCGGAGCCGCGCCATCACCCCTTCCACCACGCCAACCGCCACCGCCGTCACCGCGAGGCCGGCCACCAGCACCGCCACCGAGAGGGCCGGCGGGAGGCCGCCCCGCGGGATCAGCAAGCTCACCAGCATCGCGCCGAACAGCGCCAGCTTCACCGCGCCGGCATACAGGATGAGCGCCAGATCCGGGCCGCCATGGTCCAGCACCATCACCTCGTGGATCATGGTGAGCTCGAGATGGGTGGCCGGGTCATCCACCGGCACCCGGCCGTTCTCCGCCAGCGCCAGCACGAACAGGCTCGCCCCGACCATCACCAGCGCCGGCGCCGCGTCGCCCCACACCGCCGCCAGGTTCTGCCCCAGCATGGTGGTGAGGGAGGTGCCGTCGGTGGCGATGGCGAGCGCGGCGAAACAGAGGAACAGGCCCGGCTCTACCAGGCTGCCGAAGGTCGCCTCGCGGCTGGCACCCATGCCTTCGAAGCTGGACCCGGTATCCATCGCGGCCAGCACCAGCGCAAACCGGCCCAGCGCCAGCAGGCCCGCGAAGGCCACCACGTCCGCCGCGAATCGGAGCGGCGCGGCGCGGCCGTCTAACGGAAGCAGAGACGCGGCGACCAGCGTGGTGCCCGCGAAGATCGCGGGGGCCAGCCGGAAGACCAGGCCGGTCGTGGTGCTGTAGACCGCACCCTTCTTCCAGAGCTTGTCCAGGTCGGCGTACAGCTGAAGCAGTGGCGGCCCCCGGCGGCCGGTGAGCAGGCTCTTGGTGCGCCACACCACGCCCGGGAACAGTGGCGCGAGCGCCAGGATCATGACCAGCGCCAGGACCTGCACCGCCACCGTCACGGCGATCCCCACGCCGCGAGGTAGATCAGCAACAGGCTCACGGTGGCCACCAGGTACAGGAGGTACAGGTGGAGGCGCCCGTGCTGGATGGGACGCAGACGCTGGCTACCGGCGTGGAGGAGGCGCCAAAGCGGGACCAATCCGCGGTCCAGCACCAGGTTCGCGGCCCGGGTCTCGAATGACGACGGCCGCCGCATCGCGCTCACGCCGCTGATCCCCCCGAACACCCCCAGGGTCGGCGCCGCGAAGGACGAGGCCGAGTACTGCATGCGTGCCGATGGCAGGGCGTAGCCGCAACGCCAGGTCTCCGCCGCCGTCGTACCCGCGCGCCGAAGCGCAGCTGCGCGGAGCCACCAGAGCAGCGCGGATGCCAGAACGGCTAACGCGGCGAGCAGCGCGATCCCGCGTCCGGCAACGATGGCCGGCCGCGCCAGCTCCAGGGCCGCACCGGCCGGGACGCCGGCCACGAACGCCGCCACCCGCACGGAAGGCCCCAGCACCAGCCACGGCCACAGGCCGATCGCCACGCAGGCAGCCGCGAGCGCTGACGCCGGCATGAGGTACCCCCGCGTCACCTCGCGCGCGTCCTGGCCGTCCTCGGTGCGGGGGTGCCCCAGGAACACTACCCCGCACACCTTGGCGAAGCACGCCAGGGCCAGCCCACCCGCCAACGCGAGCGCCGCGGCGCCGAACACGCTCAGCGCGGCGGGCGTGCGGCTGAAGCCGGCCTGGAACAGCGCCTGGAACACCAGCCATTCGCTCACGAACCCGTTGAGCGGCGGCAGTCCCACGATGGCCGCCGCACCCACCAGAAACACGGCCCAGGTGACCGGCATCCGGCGCGCCAGGCCCCCAAGGCGCTCCAGGTCGCGCGTGCCGGTCGCGCGTAGCAGGTTGCCGGCGCCCAGGAACAGCAGGCTCTTGAAGAGCGCGTGATTCAACGTGTGCAGCACCGCACCGGCCAGTCCCAGCACCGCCAAGCCGGGAGCGCCGTACGCCATGCCCAGCGCGCCCACGCCCAATCCCAGCAGGATGATCCCGATGTTCTCCACGCTGTGATATGCCAACAGCCGCTTGAGGTCGTGCTGGGCCAGGGCCCAGAGCACACCCAGCACCGCGGACGCCACACCCAGGATCAGCACCGTCCAGCCCCACCAGGCCGGCGGAACGCCCAGTAGCGCGGCGACCCGCAGCAATCCGTAGATCCCGGCCTTGATCACCACGCCGGACATGATGGCGGAGACATGGGACGGCGCCGCCGCGTGCGCTTCCGGCAACCAGAAATGCAGCGGTACCAACCCGGCCTTCACGCCAAAGCCCAGCAGCGCAAGCGCGAACACCAGGGAACGGCCGTCGCCCAACTGACCGGCTCCGGCCGCCAGGGCCGCGAAGGTGAGATCGGCCGCGCGGGAGCCCCAGGTTCCGAAGAGCAGAAACAACAGCAACGTCCCGGCGTGCGTGGCCACGAGGTACACCAGGCCCGCGCGCCGCA
>DATECF010000010.1:0-12665 GCA_035287045.1 Gemmatimonadales bacterium
GAACCGCGCCGAGTCGGCCACGTGGCGTGCGACGCGGCGCGAGCGGATCAAGCCGGTGGAGGCATGATCGTCGTGCCACGTCCTGAGGCTCGGCTCGTAGATCACTTGAAGGCCCAGTGCCCGCGCCGTCTCGGCCACGTAGATCTCCTCGCCGAACAAGAACTGAGGGTAGTCCAGCGTTCCCCCCCGATCAAAATACTCGCGGGCGAACACGATGCAGGAGCCTTGCGGGGCGTAGATACGCTCCCGCCTCGCCTCCGTCGGCGCCGGCGCCCGAGCGGCGGAGGCCACCTTCTTCAAGGTGTATTTCAATACGTGCTTGGCGGCGGCCAGGGTCTCGTACGTGTTCAGCGTATACACGTTCGCAAAAACCGCCTTGTAGAACCGCATTGTGGCGGCCCGGGGCCGGCGCGTCAGTCTGGGATTCAGGTCGCGCAGCGACTTGCTGGACCAGATGGACGGCGCCACTACGCCCACCCCGGCGGGCCACGGCCCCGACGCCAGGCGCTGCACCAGGTCGGCGTCCCGAAACTCGATATCCACGTTGGACACGATCACCCACTCGGGCCACCCGTGCTGGGCGACGAACTGGCCGAGCCCGAGCGCGGCCCCACCGAAATACCCCAGGTTTCGGGGCGCCTGAATGTAGCACAGCCCTTGGTTGACACGCCGCAACCCGGCGTGCAGCGAATCGCGCCCACCCTCCTCGGTGTTGTCCACCACGATCGTCGTCAGCTCGCCGCCGTGTTGCAGGCCCGCCGCGCTTCGCGCGAAGCGAACGGCCATGTCGTCGGTGCCGTAGTTGACGCCGATGATCGCGACGGCTGGCCGGTTGGGAGAGCGCAATCCCGTCATGGCGCCCGCGGGGGGTTGGCATCGTCCAATTCACCCACCTCGATCGTGCACAACGCCCGGTCGCCCGTATGGGTCGAATCGAAACAAACCATGGTTCCCGCACGGTTCCACCGCGGGTGGAGATCGCACCGAAGGTCGTGATCGAACCGAAACGGGGACCGCAGCTTTGCCACGTCGTAACGCCTCCGCGCCACCGTGTCGTAGAGAATCAGGTACTGGACGCGGAATCGATCCGGGTAGGTGTCGGTGACGATCCATCGCCCGTCGGGCGAGAACTGCGGGTGCCCATCGGAGGTGAAGCTTTCCGCACCGATCAGCTCGTAGCCGTCGCTGCGGTCGCGGAAGAGTACGTAGTGATACGCCTCGCCCAGCGCCGCGACGGTCCCGTACGCGAGGATGTGGTGGTCGTCCCGCCACGCGATGTGGGAGACGACGCTCGCGGAGGGGAAGATGAACAGGTCGTTGCCATCGAGGTCGCACGACAGCATGCGGGTCCAGGTCTTGTTGTCCTCCACCAGCCAGCGGTGGTAGAAGACGAACCGGCGTCCGGAGGGCGCGAACAGCGGGTGGGTGAAATAGTGATAGGCGCCCCGCATCGTGGGGTGTGGATCCATCGCGGCGATGTCCGCGACGGAGAAGAGGTGACGCACGGTGCCCGACGGAAGATCCGCCACGCTCAAGCCGCGGGCTCGATCCGTGGGTACGGTGACGCCCTCGTCCGGATCGCTCCCCGTCGCGTACCCGTACCCCGAGGCGCAGCGGCGCAAGCGGGCAAACTCGTGGCAGACCGCCTTGGTCCCGTCCGGGCTCAGGGCGGCAATGGGTCGCGCCACCGTGCCAACCGACCGCCCCCCCAGGTCCACCATACGGGCCAGGTGCTGGTCGTCCTCGAAGTCGTTGAAGATGATGTGCGGAGTTGGTCCCACCCATTGGAGCTGCGCACCCATCTGCCAGTTCCACGCATGGGTCGTGGCTACAGGATGAAACTCACGTGAGTCGGACCCCGCAAAGTACCCCACCTCCACCGCGTCATCCGGCCCGGGCATGCGCAGAGGAATGGTAAAGCGATGAGCCAACAGCATGCGGTCATCAGCCGACCAGGGGCACTTGTCGTGGAAGCCGAAGAAATACCCCGGGCGCGAGGCGATCGGGTAGGCGGTGCGCTCGGCCGGCACCGGAACGAACGCCATGACGCGCTGGTAGGCGTCCACCATCCGCTTCTTGAGGCGCGGGTTGTCTTTGACCGCGTTGTAGACCAGCAGCTCGAGCTTATTCATTGCTCCGTGGCGGGCTGGTAGCTCACGGCAGCCGTCCCGCGCACGCGCCGCCGATAACGACCGTACGCCAGCGTCGCCACCGCGAACAAGACGAACACAGCCATCATGCTGTTGTACACCCAGATACTGGTGATCGCGCTGAAGAGCGTCGTGGCGTAGAATCCCGCGAGCACCGGAACCAGCTCAATGCGCCCCCGCCCAACCGCCCGGTATGCGACGCCCCCGATGAGACCCAGCACGGTCAAGGCCACCAAGGCCCCCACCAGCGTGAAGTCTTGGATCAGCGGCCGGAACATGGTGTAGATGTTCGTCTCGTCCCCGCTCGCCAGAACCACGGACTCCGCGAACAGGCCCGGCCGGCGCTGTCCAATCCCCAGCGCGTCGTACAACCCCGCGAACGTGTACGCGCCCCACGTGGGAGGCGCCGCGGCAGCTCCCCCACTCTCGAACCACTGGGAGAATACGGTAGCATGCCCGAGGGCTCCGCCTAGGACCTTGGGGGCCACGTCGGCGATGGCGTTGAGATCGCTCGCTCCTACCCGCACCATGGCCCCCACAAAGGCCAGAACGATGGCGAAGAGACCGCCCAGTGCCGCCACGACCAGGTGTCTTCGGGTGAACGGGGAGGTGCGCCCCAGCAGCACACCGACAGCCAGATATGCGGAGATCCAGTTCACCACCGCCAGGATGGTCACCGCCCGTTGGGTCTGCGTGACCGTCAGGAGCAGCGGAGGGAGGAACACTCCCACCACCGCCAGTTTCTCCACCCGCCGAGGTCGCAGGGCGGCCAGCGCCCCGGCGAACACCGGACCGGCAGATAGGAATGGGAGCGCCGCCTGGCTCAAGGCCGGCGGGGAATACGTTTCGCTGTAGCGGCCGACGGACAACTCTATCGCCGCGCTCACCAGGGCCTTGAGTGAGGTGAACACCGTGAACCCATAGCCCTGCGATACCAGCGGAATGAGCGGAGCGCCCAGCCCGAGCACGGCGCACCCGATGGCGGCCAGCGCCAGCGGCCGGCGTGCATCGGGAGTGATAGCCGCTTCGCCGGGCTGCTCCCGCACCGAACCGAAGTCGAGGCCGCCGCCGAAGAGGGCCCCCACAAACACGGCGCCCGCGGCGAGAAATACCCACAGTACGGCTGCCGCGCTAACCGGATCCTGGGGGGCGATTACCAGCGGGACCACAAACGCCAGCGACCAATAGAGCGCGAAAAACACCCCGGGAGCCAGCCACGAGCCCAGAAGCGCCCGCCCCAGGGCCGCCAGCGCCACGAGCGGTGCCAGGGCCAGCAGCGTCAACCAACCACCCTCAGGAAGCCCCAACGGATACCGGCGCGCGGGTGAGCCGCACCGTGTCCGCCAAGGTCAGAACACCCAGGACCAAGAGCCCGCCAAGCAAGCCCAGAACCGACGCCACCACGGTGCGACCCAGGGCGGCCGACGCCAGCAGCACGGCGAGGGCCAGTACCAGGTTCTTGGTGTTGTACGGCCTCACGTGCAGTGCGTCCAGCGCGTTGCGCAGCACGATATAAACGACAAAGGGAATCACGCCCACAAACACCAAGCGCGCCACCCGCAGCTGCTCCGCCAGACCGGGGCCGAGGTACCAGCGCAGAGCCCAGGGGCCGAACAGCTCGAAGCCGACGACGGCGAGACCGGTGAGCAGCACCGCTCCGGTCAGCAGCCGCGCGAGGATCCGGCGCAGGGCATAGAGGTCTCCGCGCGCCACCAGGGCGCTGGCCTGCGGGAGCAGCACCAGCCCGATGGGCGCAAAGGCGCTGCCCACCGCGTTCACCAGCGTGAGGGAAAAGGCCACCAGCCCCCCCACCGTGACGCCGGCCAGGTGGGTGGCGATCGTGGCCGGCAGCACCAGCAGGGCCGCCAGTGCGAACTCGCCCGGCACGCGCACCACGCCGAACCGTAACAGCTCGATGGCGCTCGCCCAGAGGCGCGGGCGGTGCCACGCAGCGGATCCCAGCCGCGCCAACACCGTCCCCAGTGCCACCATGGCGATGGCCATCCACCCCAGTCCGGTCAACGCGATGAACCCGGCCACCGAGAGCCCATGGACCAGAAACACCATCGGGGGGAGGACGCCCAGGTTGAGCAGCTGAAGCGCGTTCGCCAGCCCCATCTCGCGCCGGCCCCGAAAGTAGCTGTACGCGAGCACGTGGAGCGAGATGCCCAGGACCGCCAGGCTGAGGGCCCCGACCAAATGGGCGTAGCGGGCCGACCCGAAGAGGATGATGGCTGCTGGACCAGCGAAAAGGCTCAGCCCCGCCACGGCAGCCAGGGTCACGGAAGTCCCAACCACCAACCCCGCGGTGAAGTACCGGCCCGCCTCCTCCGGCGCTCCCGAGGCCGTCGCCATCGCCATGTACCGCGGGATGGCGATACCCACCCCGACGAGCAACGGGAGTTGGATCAATCCCACCGTCCGCCGGGCGAGGGCGTACTCCGAGAACTGCTCATTAGGCCAGTACCCCGCGGCCAGCCGATAGACCAGCAGCATGCTCGCCATGACGGCGAACTCGGTGGCGAAGGTCGCGGCGTAGTCGAGGGAGCCAGAGACACCCTGCGGCAGGAGGCGGGGAAGCGCACGGTGCCACGCGGGCTTCTCCCGGCTCACGGGCTGCACGCGCCGGGGCTACCGCCGAAGAAGTGCGGTTTCAAGCACCCGCGGCTGGCTCGCGCGAGCGCCGCGGGAGAATGCTTTCGGGAGGCAAAGCCTGGTCGGAACTCGCCACGGACGGGCGGCCCCCATTGGCGCTGTACCCAGCGACCATCGCCCCCAGCAGCCGATGGACGCCCGCGACGTCGCCCATCTCGGCGGCGGCACGCAAGGCCTCGATCCGCTCCAATGCTCGCTCGGGTCCCCGCCCGTTCCGGACCCGGAACACTTTGTCGTGGGCCGTGCGCTCGACGTCCTCATCGCGCGCGAACAGCTCTTCCGCCAGCTTCTCGCCCGGCCGCAGCCCGGTGTACACGATCTCGATGTCTCGCCCAACCTCGAATCCCGACAAATGGATCAAGTCCTGGGCCAACTCGGCGATCTTGACCGGCTCCCCCATGTCGAGCACGAAGGTCTCGCCGGCCTTCCCCATGGCGGCCGCCTGGAGCACCAGCTGCACCGCCTCAGGGATGGTCATGAAGTACCGGCACATGTCGGCGTGCGTGACCGTGACCGGGCCGCCCGCGGCGATCTGCTTCTTGAACAAGGGCACCACGCTGCCTCGGCTCGCCAACACGTTCCCGAACCGGACCGACAGGTATGCCCGCCCGGTGCGCAGACCCGCTTCGTGCACCAGTTGCTCGGCCACCAGCTTGGTCGCGCCCATGACGTTGGCGGGGTTCACCGCCTTGTCCGTCGAGATGAACACGAAGTGGGGAACGCCCACCGCTTCGGCCCCGGCCAGGAGCGTCGCCACGCCCCACACGTTGTTGGTCACCGCCTCTTCCGGGTTCAACTCCATGAGGGGGACGTGTTTGTGGGCCGCGGCATGAAACACGGCCTGGGGCCGCGAGGCCTGAAAGATCCGCCGGATCCGCCGCGCGTTCCGGATATCGGCAATGACCGGCACGATCTCTACGCTGGGGTACTTCGGCACCAGCTCATGGTAAATGTCGAAGATGCTGTTCTCCCCGTGGCCCAGCAGGATCAGCTTGGCCGCGCCCAGACGCAGGACCTGGCGGCAGATCTCGCTGCCGATGGAGCCGCCGGCACCCGTGACCAGGACGGTCATCCCGCGCACCAGCTCCGCGGCCGCCCCTTCGTCAATCTGGACCGGCTGGCGACCTAACAGGTCCTCGATCTGGACATCCCGTAGCTGCGTGACCCTGACTTTGCCCGCGATGATCTCGAACACCCCGGGGATGGTCTTGGTGCGCAGCTTGGCCCGCTCGCAAATCCCCTGGATCTCCCGGATCACCGTCCCGGGCACGGTGGGCATCGCGATGATCACCGTGCCGACAGCGTAATCCTTCGCGAGCCAGGGGATATCTTGGCACCCGCCCAGCACGGGGATGCCCTGGATGGTGCTGCCGCGCTTGGCCGGGTTGTCGTCCACGAACCCAATGGGGTAGAGCCTGAGCTGAGGGTTCGCCACCAGCTCGCGGGCGATCATGGTTCCCGCCGAGCCGGCGCCCACGATCAGCACCCGCTCGCAGTGGTCCCTGCCCTGCGCCTTCAACCGAAGGTGTTCGACCAGCCGGGGGGTGAATCGCGTCCCGCCCGTGTAGACCAGCGTCAGGAGCCCGTCCAGGACCGGCACGGAACGCGGCAGCCGGGAGGCCACGTGCAGCAGCGGCTCCAGCACCACGTACAGGATGCCCGCGGCGGAAGCAGCCCCGATCACCGCCAGGCCGATCAGGGTCAGCTCGTCAACGCTGGCGTATCGCCAGTACCGGTGATACAGGCCCAGGCCCCAAATCGCGAGGAACTTGCAGGGGATGGCAATGCCGAGAAAGAGCAGCAGTTGGCGGCGATAGGGTGCCAGGGCTTGGAAGTCATCCAGCCGCAGCGCCAGCGCCGCCACCGCGATCAGCGCCCAACCGGCCAGGTCCAGGACCACATAGGACCGGTTACGCAAGACGAAGCTCATGCCGTGTGCTCCAAAGCAACCTCTCCCCAAGTCCGCCGGCCCACAGTATCAAGCAGCCACGCCTGTTGTCCGTGACCCAGATCAAGCCCCCGGAATAGCGTCAGGCTGGACTGGTCCGCATTGGTTATGTGACGATGAGAGATGGCGTGAGGGCGGGGCCGGCCGGCCACGCTGACGCCAGCCGTGCCCGCGAGCCGCTCGAGCTCGCCCCGTTCTCCCGGGGGGCGCTGCAACGATCTCCGTGGTGCCTCCGCTCAACGGCCGAACCGGCCGATTAAGGTAACTCACTGTGCCGCCTAGCGCTAGACCGTCGCCCCCAGGCAAACGGGGTTCTGGGCCACGCCCTGCCAAGCCAAGAGACCCGCGTAAGACACGGTGCGTCACCCAGCGACGGGCCTTGTAACGCTGGGAACGCTGGCCCAGTGACTTGACGCCCCTCCCGGGGCCAGTGATGTTCCGCCGCGTGCGTAAAGGCATCATCCTGGCCGGCGGTTCCGGCACCCGCCTCTACCCTCTCACCCTCGGCGCCAGCAAGCAGCTGATGCCGGTGTACGACAAGCCGATGGTGTACTACCCCCTGTCCACGCTCATGTTGTCGGGGATTCGCGACATCCTGCTGATCTCCACCCCGCACGACCTGCCTCGTTTCCAGGCCATCTTTCAGGATGGCGCCCACCTCGGGCTCAACCTGCGCTACGCCGAGCAGCCGCGTCCAGAGGGGCTCGCGCAAGCGTTCGTCATTGGGCGGGAGTTCGTGGCCGGGGACGCCGCCGCGCTGATCTTGGGCGACAACATTTTCTACGGGGGCGGGCTCCGCGCGGTGCTCATGCAGGCCAGCCAACGCGCCAGCGGCGCCACGGTGTTCGCCTACTACGTGTCCGATCCCCAACGCTACGGCGTGGTGGAGTTCGACCCGGCCGGGCGCGCCGTGAGCATCGAGGAGAAGCCGGCCCAGCCCAAGTCGCATTACGCGGTGACCGGCCTCTACTTCTACGACCACGACGTGCTCGACATCGCGGCCCACCTTAGACCCTCTGGGCGCGGCGAGCTGGAGATCACCGACGTCAACGCCGCCTACCTGGCGCGCGGGAAGCTCCACGTCGAGGTGCTGGGCCGAGGGGTGGCCTGGCTGGACACCGGCACGCCGGAGGCGCTGCTCCAGGCCTCCACCTTCGTGGCGGCGGTGGAGCAGCGCCAGGGGCTCAAGGTCGGATCGGTCGAGGAGGTCGCCTACCGGATGGGGTTCATTGATGCCGCCCAGGTGGAGCGGCTCGCCGCCCCGCTCAAGGGCAACGCGTACGCGCAGTACCTGCTCGCCATGATCCATGACCGCGACTACCTGAACAGCACCCAGGATTCCTTGTGATCGGGTTCGCGCCGCGACACATCCTCGTGACCGGCGGCGCCGGATTCATCGGGTCCAACTTCGTGCGGTGGACGTTGGAGCATGAGCCACAGGTGCACGTCACCAACCTCGACCGGCTCACCTACGCCGGGAACCTGGAGAGCCTGGCGGACGTGGACCAGCGATTCGGGGAAGCGGGCCAGGGCCGGTACGCCTTCGTGCGCGGCGACATTCGGGACTTCGACCTGGTGCGGGCCCTTCTCGCGGGGAACCGGGAAACGGGAAAGGGCAACGAAACGGCCGTTGATGCCGTGGTCCACTTTGCCGCCGAGTCGCACGTGGACCGTTCCATCCTGGGCCCCCAGGCGTTCGTCGAGACCAACGTCAACGGCACGTTCACGCTGCTGGAGGCGACCCGCGCCGAGCTGGGCCAGCGGCCGCGCGAGTTCCGTTTCGTGCACGTGAGCACGGACGAGGTGTACGGCGACCTGGGGCCCAATGACCCCGGGTTCACCGAGGAGACCCCGCTCCGGGCCAACAGCCCGTATTCGGCGAGCAAGGCCGGGTCCGATCTCCTGGTACGGGCGTACGCGCACACGTTCCAGCTGCCGGCCATCATCACGCGCTGCTCCAACAACTACGGGCCGTACCAGTTCCCGGAAAAGCTGATCCCCTTGATGATCACCCGGGCACTGGCGGAGGAGCCGCTGCCGCTCTATGGGGACGGCATGAACGTGCGCGATTGGCTGCACGTGTTGGATCACGCGGAGGCCATCTGGACCGTGGTGACCCGCGCGGCGCCGGACTCGGCGTACAACGTCGGCGGCGAGTGTGAGGTGTCCAACCTCGAGATCGTGAAGCGGATCCTCACCATCCTCGGCAAGCCCCAGTCGCTGATTCGGTTCGTCACCGACCGGCCCGGCCACGACCGGCGCTACGCCATGAACATCGCCAAGATCAAGCGGGAGCTGGGCTGGAAGCCGCGGCACCATCTGGACCACGGGTTGCGTGAGACGGTGGAGTGGTACGTCGCCAACCGCACCTGGTGGGAGCGGGTGCTGAGCGAGGCCTACCGGGCGGCCAATGCGCTGTACCTGGAACGAGAACGGGGAAGCGGGACGCGGGAAGCGGTCCGTTGAAGGTCTTGTTGCTCGGCGCCGGGGGGATGTTGGCGCGGGACCTCATGGCCCAGGCTCCCGACGGGGTTGACCTGGTCCCACGCACGCGAGCCGAGACCGACGTGACCGCGGAGGCTGCAGTGGCCGCCGCGCTGCGTGAGGTCAGGCCTCAGGTCATCATCAACTGTGCGGCCTACACCAACGTGGATGAGGCGGAGGCCGAACGTCAGGAGGCGTTCCTGGTGAACGGGGTGGCCCCCGGCATCATCGGACGCGCGGCATCCGCCCCCCCTCACCGCTCACCCCTCACCGCATTGGTGGTCCACTTCAGCACCGACTACGTGTTTGACGGCCGCTCCCACCGCCCCTATCGGGAAGATGATCCCACCGACCCCATCGGCGCCTACGGCGCGTCCAAGCTGGCGGGCGAGCAGGCGCTCGCGGCGAGCGGCGTGACCCACCTCATCGTCCGCACCCAGTGGCTGTTCGGCCTCGGCGGTCGCTCCTTTCCGCGCACCATGTGGGAGCGGGCGACCGCCGGCAAGGCGACGCGAGTGGTGAACGACCAGCTGGGGCGACCCACCTACACGGTCGATTTGGCCAGGGCGGTCTGGCATGTGATCGGGAAACGCTCAGGCATTCTGCACATCGCGAACCTCGGGCAGGCGACCCGGTATGATGTCGCGCGGCGGGTCTTCCACGCGGCGGGGGTGCCGGGGCTCTTGTCGCCCTGCACCACCGCCGAGTATCCCACGCCCGCCAGGCGCCCGGCGTATTCCGTGCTGGACACGGCCAAGTACGAGTCGCTGGCGGGGACTGCCCTGCCCCGTTGGGAGGACGCCCTGGATCGCTTCCTTCAGGAACTCACGGCGGAGGCTCGCGGGTGAAGGTCATCGGCACCGCGCTTCCCGGCGTGGTCATCATCGAGCCCAAGGTATTCGGGGACGATCGAGGGTTCTTCCTGGAGACCTACCACCAGCAACGCTACGCCGCGGCGGGAATCCCTGAGCAGTTCGTGCAGGACAACCACTCGCGCTCGGTGCCGGGAACGTTGCGTGGCCTGCACTACCAGCGGGAGCGTCCGCAGGGGAAGCTGGTCCGCTGCGTGCGGGGGGCCATCTTCGACGTGGCGGTGGACATCCGCCGGGGATCGCCCACGTTCGGCAAGTGGGTCGGGGTTGAGCTGTCGGAGGACAACAAGCGCCAGCTGTACATCCCGCACGGGTTCGCCCACGGGTTCTGCGTTCCGGCCGTGGTGAGCGAGATGGAGTACAAGTGCACCGACTTCTACCACCCGGAGGACGAGTCGGGCGTCATTTGGAACGATCCGGCGATCGGGATCGCGTGGCCCATTCGAAATCCGGTCCTGTCCCAGAAGGATGCCGGGTTCCCGCCGCTCACGCCCGAGCGCAGGGACCTACCGCCATACCCAGAGTGAGCTGGAGGATTCGTTAGATCAGCTCGACTGCTCCAGCCGGCTGACTGCGCGAATGAAGTCTTCGATGGGCTCTAGGCCGTCTAATGCCTCGATGACGCGGGTGTAGTCACCGGCCACGTATTCGTGGATCAGGATGTTGCGGAAACCAGGCAGCGGGAGCAGGGCCTCCACCAGCTCGGCCGGGAAGCCGGGGACCTGGCGTAGCGCGCGTACGGCCTCGGTGTAGTCCTGGAATCGAAGCCCACTTCTCCCGGCCAACTCGCCGGCAATGTCAATCACGGCCTGGCACACGACGAAGAGCGAGAACAGAACGTCGTTGTGCAGGCTCAGGTCGGTTTCGAGCTGCGCCGCGTCGCGGATGCGCGGCCGGATGACCCGCAGGTGGTCCAGGTGACGCCGCAGGTCGGCCAGCCGCTCGACGAGGAACGTCACCGGACGATCGCTTCCAGCTTGAGCCGGCGGGTTCGGAGCAGGAACGGCCGGAGGTCGGCCTCGCGCAGGAAGGTCTGTCGTATAAACGCGTGATCGGCTTCGGGGTCGGCCTGGTAGAGCCGTTGGCCGTCGCGGACGACGGCCCCGGCAAGCTCGGGGGGTGCGTCGTTCAAGACCACGACGTCCACTGCGTTGACGTGGGTGACGGCGATCAAGTCGGCGCTCATGGCGTCCCCGGCGCGGGCCCTGGCGGCCCTGCTCCGCAGTTGGCCGTAGTCGAACAGCAGGGCGACGTCCACGTCGCTTTCCGCGTGCGCCGTGCCGCGGGCGTGGCTACCGAACAGGTACGCCGAGACCACGCCCGGGGGGCGGCGGGCGGAGAAGTAGTCACCGAGGCTGCTCGCAATAAGCGGCTGGGACATGACCTGCAAGATACCACTGCGGAACCCGTCCGGCTCCGCCACCAGGTCCATCTTGCTGAACACGTGGAGCACCGTGCGTGGCGTGTCACGGTAGGGATGGGGCCAACACGGCAGCTGGAAATCTAACGGCGTGCGCGGATGGACAGCTTACCCCTCACCAGCAGGCGCAGGCGCCGGAGCTGAGTCCGTATCACGCCCCTGGGCCTCGCTCGCAGGGCGCGCCGGAGCAAGGCTAAAAGGCCGGCCCACGACGCCACCCACATGATCCGCACGTCGAGGGACCGGCGGTAGAGCTGCTGGGCTCCCTCGGGCTTAAGCCGGGCAACGACGCGCCGCATGAGCCAGGGGGCCGAGCGCCGCAGCCGCCGCCTGACGTCGGCGGGGACCGAACCCGGCGCCAGCCGCTCGGCCAACTCGAGCGCAGGGTAGGCCAACCACGCCGCCGAGGTGCGGTTCGACAGCTCCAGGAACCGCTCCCACAACTCGGGGCGAGCCGCGAAGTCCCGCCGCATCACCAGGACCAGCTCCACGTAGCGGATCATGGGCCCGGCATCGAGATGGCTGGATGCGTGGAACGCCAGCCAGGCCAGGAGCAGAGGTTGGGACAGCACGCGGAGGGTCCGTCCGCCGCGCTCCAGTCTCACTCCCCCTTCCGGAGCGAAGCTGCCGAAGCCGGACCGGATGCCGAACCGCAGGGTGCGGTCCAGCGAGGCGTGCAGGTCAACGTGCCAGGGGTCATCCCGGTGGGTGATCTCCAGGGAAACCGGCAAGGGCGGGGTGTCTGGCGGGAACCAGTCTTCGCGAGAGCCGTCCAACGCCAGCGTGGGCCCCTTGCGGTATCCCAGACTGGCGAGCGCCGCGCCCGCTTGGCCCAGGTGCTGGGGTACCACCAGGAGGTCCACGTCTGCCGAGGGGCGGGTGCCGGGCTCGGGGAAGTACTCCCAAGCCGTATGCAGGCCCTTGAGTACCACGGCGGGAATGTGGCGTTCGGCGAACCCGTCCAGCACCCGGCCCAGCGCCGCATCGAGTCGCTGCGCCCGGGCGCGCCCGTGAGCCAGATGCTCGGCCAGCACCGCGCCATGTTGGGGATCCACGCGAACCCGCCCCGTCTCCGCCCAGTGGCCCAGGAGCGGCCCCATGCCGGAGGCGAAGGCGGCCACGCCCAGCGCCCGAGG
>DATECF010000011.1:0-10418 GCA_035287045.1 Gemmatimonadales bacterium
TGGATCGGCGCCGACCAGTACATCCCCGTAGCCCGGTCCGATCATCTGGTGCTCGGCATCGAGGGTTGGTTCGACCCCACGCTCCAATTCACCGTGGAAGGGTACCGCAAGACGTTCGCGAACTTGGTGACGCCCAACCGGGCGCAGGACCTGCGCCGCCGGGGCGACGAGTTCATCCCGGCCACGGGGAACGCCTGGGGCGTTGACGCCCTCCTCCGGCGCCACCTGGGCGCGGTCACCGGATGGGTCGCCTACAGTTTCACCAAGGCCAAGCGCGTGGCAGAGGGCGTCACCTACCCGCCGGCCCACGACCGGCGCCACACGCTCAACGTGGTGCTCCAGGCGCCGGGGCCACTGGGAAGCGACCTCTCGTTCCGCTGGGGCTATGGCTCGCCGCTTCCCTACACCGGCTTCCTGGGCCAGTGGGACCACCGCTTCTACAGCGCCATCGAAGAGCGGTTTGTAGACGTCATCGAGGAGCCCATCAGCGGACCGATCAACGGAGAGCGGTACCCGCCCTACTCCCGCCTCGACCTCGGATTGCGCTGGTCTTTCAGCAAACTGGGCGCGACCTGGCAACCGTATCTCCAAGCGGTGAACCTCTACAATCGGCGCAACGTGTTCTTCTACTTCTTCGATTACGGCGCGGCCCCGCCCACGCGCACCGGCGTCTCGCAGCTCCCGGTGCTGCCGACGTTCGGGCTGGAGGTGCGGTTCTGATGAGCCGGCCGATTCGTCTGTGGCCTCGGCGTCCCCTTCAGTTTCCCCGGGGTCTGCCGCTTCTCTCGCTGCTGCTGCTCTCAGCCTGTGAGCTGACCGAGGTGACGGTCGCTCCAGGAAAGCGATTCGTCGTGGTGCACGCGGTCATCAGCCGCACGGCGCTCGAGCAGTTCGTGGTTGTCGAGTACTCCCAGACGGGAGAAGCCCTGACCGGGTACAGCTATCCTCGGATCCCTCCCGGAAATCCCCGGAGTCCTATCAGCGCCGCCCGCGTCACGATCGAGCACGCTGGAAGCTCGGCCTGCGCGGGGCGGGTGGACACGCTGGCCGAGCGGCCGCCGATGGACTCGCGGCTACAGACGTCAGGGACGTACGTCGGACCCGTCTGTACCCCTGAACCGGGTGAGCAGATCTTGCTGCGCGTCGAGACGCCCGCTGGTGAGGTCGTGACCGGAGGCACGACCGTGCCTGGGGCGTCCAGGCGAAGCGTCACCGTGAGCGGGCGGGAGTCTGATTCGGGCCTCCCAACGGTGGTGCTCGATCGGGAGCGTGACACGTTAGGGATCGGCGTGACACCACTCACGGGACGGGCGCTCCAGTTGGAGGTACGGAACGCCGAGGATCTCGACCACCTCGCCTTCTTCGGGTTCACCGACACCATGGGGATCAGCCTCCCCGGGAACCTGGTGAATCCTTTCGAGGGCGACGACGGCGAGAGCGTGTTCCGGGCCGGCCGGCGCTACTCGTTGGCGGTCGCCCTGACCGACGGCAACTACTACGACTTCCTACGCTCGCGGAGCGACCCCTTCACCGGCCGCGGGTTCATCAATCACTTGACCGGCGGGATCGGCGTGTTCGGCAGCGTGGAGACCACGCTCTACTCCCTGGAGGTGGTGGCGCCGGTGGACGATCCGCGGGAGGGCGTGTACCGTCTGACAGGCGTGGTGGACACGGTCAACGTGGACGTGGCGCTGGAGTTGTACCTGGACGAGGTGCAGCCCAATCAGTTCTCGGCGTTCGTGAGGGGCGGCTGGGTGGACGGGGCTGCGAATCTGAGCGGCGACGGCTCATTCTCCCCGGCCGGCGAGTTCTCGTTCTATTTCGGCACCCGCACCGCGGACCCCGGCGTCATGATGGCGCAGTTCGTGCTCCGGGGCACGCTCCAGCCCGGCGGCGCGCCGTTCCCGCTGGAGCTGCGCGCGTTCCTGCCCGGGCTCCGCGCGACGCTGGTGGACACGCTCACCGCGCGGCAGATCAGCGGCCCGGGGACCCCCTGAGCCACGAACGCACCAGCTCGATCAGTCCCCGCCGCTCGCGGATCCGATCAATCCTGCGGCGGCGGCTCCGCACGTAGCGCCGTCGGAGCGCCGCGAGATCGCGGCGCGCGGCCCGACACAGCGCCGGACTCCGGCTCCGGGCCGCGCGCTCCGCCAGCTCCCACGCGTCGTCCACATGGTAGAGCATGCCGGCAGGCGTGTACGTCGCGGCGTGCTCGTGGAATCGCGCGCGCCAGGATTCGCCCAGTGTGTGCCTGGCGTGGGGGAGCAAGTGAGCCGCCGCCCGTCGGCGCTTCGCCTCGAGGGCCCGCGCCGCTCGCGCCACCTCTTCGGGATCGCACTGGGGGGGACACGGCCCCCCGCGCGCCAGGCTAGCGGCCAGCGCCTGCTGGATCTCGTGCAGCCGCGACATCTAGCGTCCGCCGAGCCCGCTCCACCTCGGCCAACAGCTTCGCAAACGGTGGGAGGTCGTCATCCCGCTCGATGATCACCGCCCGCACCGGCGCGCGCGGCGCCAGCCACTCGAGCAGCGCCCACGACTCCTCGGGAACCGGTCGCGTGTGGGTGTCGGCATACTGCCCTTCCAGCCACACTCCGCCGGCCAGGTGCACCTCCACCACGCGCTCCAGGGGGAGGGACTCGAGAAACCCGATCGGTTCGTACCCGTGATTCTTGGCGTTGGCGTGCACGTTCTCAAGATCGAGGAGCAGGCCGCAATCGGCCGTCTCGATGACGGCGCGCACGAACTCCGCCTCGCTCATCTCGGCCTCCGGCAGCACCACGGCGTACGCAATGTTCTCCAGCAACATGGGCACGCCGGGGATCGCCCGGCGCAACGCAGCCACGTTCGCGGCCACCGTCTCCACGGCTTCCCGCGTGAACGGCAGCGGCGCCAGGTGTCCGATCTCGATGCCGCCCGCGCGAGTAAACGCGATGTGTTCCGATACCCAGGGCGGCTCGACCGCGTGGGCCAGCTGGGCGAAGTGCTCGAGCCTTCCCGCGTCCAGTCCTTCGGCGCTCCCCAGCGACAACCCGATGCCGTGGAGCAGCACCGGAACGGCGTACCGGAGATTGGTGAGGTCACGCTGGGCCTCGGGGCCAACGAAGTCCTCGGGAATCACTTCCACCAGCCCCAGGTGGTCGCGGTGGCGGACGATCTCCCAGGACCACTGCGGGCGGTAGCTCACGCCCGCGCCGAGGAAGGGCAGCTCAGCCACCGCAGCCTCCGCAGCCACCGCAGCCACCGCCGCCGCCACACCCGCCCCCGCTCCCACAGCCTGACCCGCAATTGCTCGAACTGACCCAGGACGAACTGCTCGCCTTGGGACGGAGCGCCCGGCGTAACCGCTCGATCGGAACCAGTTGCTCCATGGCGCTGAGACCGAACACGGCAGCGCAAAGCGCCACCTCTCCCGCGCTGGTCTTCCGTCCGGCGATCACCATGTTGCGGAGCCCCCGATGTGACTCCCGCAGCCAGTCCAGATAGCGATCACCCGCCCGCGTCCTGCGGGGCGGGCGCAGGAGCTTGTAGCACACCAATCCGAAGAGGACGGTGAGCATCAGTAAGTACCCGATGCTCCGGCCTCGGGCGAGGCCCACGAACATCTTGGCGACGCCCATGCCCGGACCGGCCAGCATGGTAAGGGCTAGGAGCATCCAGAAAGGCGTCTGCTCCGCCGATCCCCTCAGCAGACCGGCCCCCTGCAGCTCCTGTTCCACGCGCACCACATCGCCACTGATCGCCTCGCGGACATTTCTGAACGCCTCCGCGGCATCGCCCTCCGAGGAGGCCCCCCTGAGCGCATTGGCCTCAATGGGTGCCAGGGGATGCACCTTGGATTTCGAAGTCGCCGCCTTGGAGACCTCGACAGAGTGATCGTCGAACTCGATCAGGTCGCCCGCCGCCAGCCGCGCGAGCACCGCGCGCACTACTTCGTCGCGGCCGCCGTTCAGCAGTGCGATCGCATAGGCCTCTCCCTCCTTGGGATACCTGCCGGGCACCCACTGCTGCGCGTCGGGGCCCGGCACGAGGCGGCTCGCCAGCACCCAACGGACCAACAAGGCGATCACCAGGACCGCAGGGGCGTACTGCGCGTAGAACAGCAGGAATTCCGGCCCTCGAAGCTCGAGCGGGTTCATCGGCGGAACTCCTGCTCGATCCGAGCGCTCAGGGCCGCGAGCACCTGGAGGTACTCGCCGACCAACGCGCGCGCCGCAGGGTCATCCGGGCGGCGCTCGTGGCGGTGAATACTGGCGAACTTCGCCAGCGCCTCCAGGCCGAGCGCTCGAGCAGCGGCGCGGATCAGGCCCGGCCGATCCCCGGGCACCGCCTCGCCCCGCAACCGGAGCACCGTCTCCAGCGTCACGGCCATCTTGGGCAGGCTGCGAAGCAGGCCGCCCCACAGCACCTCGGTATCCGCCCCGCGCTCCACTGCGCGCTGCCGCAGGCGAAACTCCGCATTACGCAGCTCCTGCAACGCCCGGAGTCGCAGCGCGTCCGGCTCGACCTGGATGGCGTCCAGCCCGACCTTGCCGAACAACACCCGGTGGGCCGCCTGCATGTCCTTGATCTTGATGGGAAAGAGATGAGCCGATTGGCGGAGATCGTCCGCCGTGGCCACGAACGCCGTGACCAGGTGGCCGCGCCGGGCCGCGGTGAGGACCGGCGCCAGTGCCTCCAGCGAGCCCAGCCCGGCCTCTCGAACCACGACCAGGACATTGATGTCCGAGATCCCCGGCGTGAATCGCCCCTTCACCGCCCCACCGTAGAGGGCGATTCCGAGAATGTTGTCGCCCCCCTTGGCCCGGAGGTCGGCCACCAGGGCCTGGAGCGCCTGCTCCACCTCCGGCTGCGAAACCTGGGTTACAGGACTCACCTTGGCCTCCCTTTGCCGTCGAGCTCTTCCAGCCGATCCTGAATCTGCCGCACCATGCCCGTGACCCTCGCGCGGCGCGCCTGTTGCAGCGCCTCGTCCAGCGCCGCGCGGGCGCGCGCGGGGTCGCCCCGAGCCACGGCCAGCGCACTCTGGAGCGTGGCCGCGCGGGCAAGACCGTAGGGATTGCCCAACTCCCGGTATCGCATCACGGCCTCGTTCGCCGCCTGCTCTGCTTCTGGAAAGGCTTCGGCCAACAAGCACGCTCCGGCCACCGCCAGCACCGCATCGGCATCGCCCGCCGGGTCCTGCGCTCCCTGAAACAGCGTCCGGGCGCGGCGCGCGGCGTCCTCCGCCGCGCGGGGGTCCCGTGCAGCCAGGGACGCTTCGGCCAGCAGCAGCTCGACCCGCCCGCGGACGGCGGGCGCGGCGGCCATGGCCAGCTTCTCGAGTCGCCCGGCCTCGTCCAGGGCGACCGCGGGACTGGTGGTGCCGGCGAGCAGCGCCGATCGAAGTTCCTTGCCGCGGAGCGCGATGCTCGCGTCGCCATCCAGGCGGCCGGTGAGGCGGGCGTGCGCATAGGCCGCGGCGGCCTCGCCGTGTCGGTCGAGCCGGCCCAGCGCATCGCCCCGCAATTCGTGGGCCTGCTGCGCCTCCTCGGAGGACCGGGCGGTCTCCGCTGCCAGCGCGCCAAACGCGAGCGCGTCCTCGTAATCGTGCACCAGGAGCGCGTGCTGCGCCGCGGCGCGTGCCGCGACGGACGTCCGACTCGCGTCGCCGGCGCGATACCAGTGCCAGGCGAGCGTCGCGGGCAGCGTGTCCGGGCGTCTCGCCAGTTCCTCGGCCACATGGGTGTGGAGCCGGCGGCGGCGCCGCAGGTTGATGGCCTGCGCCAGGACCTCGGCCAGCTTGTTGTGGGTGAAGCGGTACCAGTCCCCCGTGGGGCGCGGCACGGGAGCCAGAATCCCCGCCGCCTGCGCCTCATCCAGAGCGTCGAGCACCGCATCCTCGCCGCGGGTCGCCACGGCCAGCAGCAGATCGACGTCGAACTCGCGACCCACGACGGCCGCGATCTGCAAGATCTCGCGCGCCGCGGGGGACATGGCCTCCAATCGGCGGCGCACCACTTCGGTCACCGCCTCAGGAGGCGACTCGTCCTCGAGCCGGAGGCGCGAGCCCTCCCGAGCCACGCGATCGATGTCACCACGCTCGATGAGGGAACGGACCACCTGTTCGATGAACAGGGCGTTGCCCTCGGTGTGCCCGTACACGTACCGGACCAGCTCGTCGGCCGCCTCCCGCCCCAAGGCCCGACTCAGCCAGGTGGCCACGGCCTCGTACCCGAGCGGACGCAGCACCACCCAGGCCACGTTGTCGAGCCGGCGCAGCCGCTCACGGAGGTCGCGAATGCCGGCGCCGCCACGCGCGGCGCCGGTGATGGCCGTCACGGCCATGAGGACGAGTCCGTCCCGCACGTCGTGCGCCAGGAACTCGAACAGGGACAGCGACGCCGGGTCGCACCACTCGAGGTCCTCCAGGCCGACCAGGAGCGGGCCGCGGCTGCCGGCCGCCCGCACCAGAGCGGCCACTTCGTCGTACAGCTCCAGGCGGGAGGGAGCGGGAGTACCCGGATCCGCATCGGTCAGCGCCGAAATCGCCGGCCAGCTCTGCGCCTGGGCCGCCTGCAGCTGGAGCGCCTTGCGTAACAGCGATATCCAGGCGCCGTAGGGGCGAGCGATGTCGGCCTCATACCCGCGCCCCACCAGCCTGCCGGCGCCGTCCTCCGCGGCTTCGCGGCGCGCCAACTCGAAGAACGTGGACTTGCCGGCCCCCTCGTCCCCCTCGATCCACAACACCGTCGCGCGCCCAGCGCGTCCGGCGGCCCACGCCTCGCGAACCTGCCGAATCTCGTGATTCCGCCCGGCGAAGCGCAGGGCCTCGACGTGCACACTCCACCGGTCGAGCGGCCGGTCAGCCTGAGCGGCCGGTGCGGGCAACAGGTCCGGTGACACCGACGAGCCGGCTGCGGCGCGAGCGAACGCCGTGGCCGAAGGCCAGCGGGCCTGGGGCTCCGGCTCCAGCGCGCGCGCCACCACGTCGGAGAGCGCCACCGGGATTTCGGGCCGCAGGACGTGCAACGGTGGGCTGGGCCGCATCAGGCGCTGGACCCGGAGCTCTTCCACGCTCTCGGTGGGGTGGGGTCGTTGGCCGGTCAGCATCTCGTAGAACACCAGGCCCAGCGCGTAGAGGTCGCTGGCAATCCCCAGGACGTCTCCCGCCAGCTGCTCCGGGCTCATGTAGGCCGGCGTGCCCAGTACGAACCCGGGCGAGGTGGCGCCCGAGCTGGTGTCCATCGGCCGCGCGACCCCGAAGTCCAGCAACTTGGCGCCTCCGCCGGCAGGCAGCATCACGTTCTCCGGCTTGATGTCTCGATGCAGCACGCCCAGGCTGTGAGCGCGATCCAGCCCCTCGGCCAGGATCTGGAGCACCTGGAGCCCGTAACCGATGGGGAACGGTCCGTCCCGGCGAAGGCGGTGCCCGACTGTCTCTCCCTCGACGTACTCCATGGCGAGAAGGAATTCTCCGTCGGCGGTGCAGTCGAAGTCGTACACCTGGGCGACGGCGGGGTGATTGATCCGGGCGGCGAGCAGGGCTTCCCGGCGAAAGCGGGCTTCGGCGTCGAGCACGCGCGCCAGCTCGGGGCGAAGCAACTTGAGCGCGGTGGCCCGGCCCAGGTACACGTGCTCGGCCAGGTACACGGTCCCCATACCTCCCGAGCCCAGCTCGCGGAGTATGCGGTAGCGACCGGCGAGGATCTGACCCGTCCGATCCGTCACGTCAGGGTGCTGTTGGAGGGGCTCCTAACATGGACCCGCGGCTACGGGGCAGCAAGGTGCCGCGGGACGGGAGCCGCTTGCATTGTCCCCACGCGGGGACGAGAATGGAGCGTCTCCCATGGCGCACCGAACCCACGCCCCGAATGGCGCGAAAGGTAACCCGCTCCGTCGCCACGTCCTGATCGCGCTCGCGGCGCTGGGGACGCCGCTGCTCATCGGAACGGTGGGCTACGTCGTCCTGGAGGGCTGGCCGTGGTTCGACGCCCTCTACATGACGGTGATCACCCTGGCCACGATCGGCTACGGGGAAACGCACCCGCTGTCGCCGGCGGGGCGCGCGTTCACCATGGTGCTCATCGCGCTGGGCGTCGGCACGGTCGCGTATCTCGCATCGGTCGCCGGCCGGGCGTTGGTCGAGCAGTGGCTCGGCGAGGTGTTCTGGAGGTCGAGAATGCGACACGAGATCGAGAAACTGAAGGGCCACTATATCGTCTGCGGCGCCGGCCAGGTCGGGCAGCTGGTGCGCCGCGAGCTCGCGGCCGCCGGCGCCCCGCACCTCGTCATCGACCGCGACCCCGTCACGGTCGGTCGCCTCGTGGCCGACGGCGTCCTCGCCCTGGCGGGCGATGCGACGGACCAGGCCATGCTGGAGCAGGCGCGCATTCAACTCGCGAAGGGGTTGGTCGCGGTCCTGCCGAGCGATGCGGACAACGTGTACGTGGCCATGACCGCCCGGGACCTCAACCCCACGCTGCCGATTGTCGCGCGGGCGACGGATGAAGCGGTCGCTCCGAAGCTGCAACGCGCCGGCGCCAGCCGGGTCGTCCTGCCGGATGTCACTGGCGGACGGCAGATCGTGCAGGCGCTGTTGTCGCCCGACGTGCTGGATTTCCTGGACTTGGCGACCGGGCGCGACAACCTGACGCTGCAACTGGAGCAGGTGCGGGTAGGGGCGGGCTCCGAGCTCGTCCGCCATCGAGTAGTCGTGGGTCAGATGCGCAACCTGCACCGCGTGAGCGTGGTGGCGCTCCGGAAGAGAGACGGTTCCCTGTTCGACATCCCGAAGAGCGAGAGCGCCATCGAGCCGGGCGACACGCTCATCGTGGTGGGCCGGGCGGAAGACTGTCGCAGCGTCGCGGCGTTGGCGGGAGGCAACCCAGGCTACGCTTCCTGACCGGCCGCCTCCTACGGCACTGGGTCAGAAGTCGATGTCGATGTCACCCAGGGCGTCCAGCCCCGACGACACCACGTCCGAGATTCCGTGGAAGACGTCGGACGCCAAGTCCGTGGTCCACTCGACCGCACCGCCAGCCGCCTGCGCCACACCGTGCAACAGTCCGCCCGCAACCTCCGGGCCGTCGGTAACGACACCGTCCACCGCGGAAGGGGAGGGTGCCTGGAGCGGCAGGTCTGGGGCAGCGTCGGGCCCGTGACGGACGTGCGCAACGTCCCAATACACCACGTCGGGGAGGAGAAAGCCGTCACTGCGTCGCTCTCCCGGCGGCCTCCTGCCGCCACCGGCCGCGCTCGCCCGAGTCTCAACCTTCACGTTCCACAGGCGGGCCAACTCCACGTTGTCGAACCACACCCCGCGACACTTGCGGCACGCGTCCAGCTTGAACCCCGCCTCCTCGATCGTCTTGAGGGGACGCGAGCACGCCGGACAGTTGACCACGTTGTGCCAGCCGCAAGCCGGACACGCCGGCGCGTTGCGCTCCAGGCTCGCCTGACACTGGTGACACTTCATGCGGTAGGCTTCAGCGTTGAGAACGATCCTGGTGTAGAGGGCGAGGGGCTTCAGTTGCCGCAGGGCCGCGACCTCACCTTCATCGAACCACATGCCGCCGCATCGCGAACAGTAGTCGAGCTCCAAATCGAGTGCCGCTGACGGACGCAGCTTCACCATCACCGCGCCAAGGCACACCGGACAGGGGTACCGCGGGGCCGGCTCAGGCATCGAGAATCCGTTTGCTCGAATCCTTCTCCGGAAGACTGCGCACATCACCAAAGGAGTACACCAGGAGTCCGGAGTCCGTCACCTCGATCTCCGCAATCCCCTGTTCGAGGAGTCCCTTGAGCGCGTCTTCCGCCGAGCGAGCGTCGATCCCAGTCTCCGCCGTGACCTCGACAATCGCGACCTTTCCGCCCTTCTTCGCAGCGAGCTTGAGGATCTCAGATTGGTACGTCTGGAGACGAAGCGCCTCCCGCCGCTGTGCCGGCACTCCGCGCTCGCGGAAGTGCAGGTACGCCAGCCGCGCGCCGCCGATGGCCGGGAGGGCCACAGTGAGGAGCAGGGTGACGGCGGCGACGGCGGGACTCAGGGGCTGCTGCAGGTTGAAGAACCCCAGCAACATGAAGAGCGAGATGAGGATCAGCCCGGCGCCCGCCAAGAGCTTGCCCATACACTCCACCTCGAAGCTTCAACGCACGGAAGAACTACCGCTCACTTTGACGTCCCTCACCGTCCCCAGCGGCAGCTCGATCTCTTCGCCCCACAGGTACTTCCCGAACCACTGCCAATTGTGCCACACTGCCGCGAGCCGTTCTTTGGGCTTGTTGATCCCGTGGCCAAAGCCCTTGTACACGATCAGCCGCGCGGGCACCCCTCGATCCTGCAGACCCTGAAGAAGCTGGTAGGCGTTAGGAATCGGCACTCGGCGATCGAACTCGCCGTGCTGAATCTGCGTGGGCGTCTTCGCCTGCTTGATGTA
>DATECF010000012.1:0-22245 GCA_035287045.1 Gemmatimonadales bacterium
GGGGGGGGGGGGGGGGGCGGGGGCGGCAGAGCCGCGGGAACGGCGGCAGCCGGCTTGGTCGGGGGCGGCGCGGACCTCGGAGCTTCGGCAGCGCGCGCGGCGGGCTGCGGGGCTGGGCCCGCTGCCGCCCCGGCGACCGCCTCCGTCTCAATCACCGCGATCACCGTCTGCACCGCGACGGTCTTGCCCTCGGCCACCTTAATCTCGCTCAACACGCCGCTGGCGGGCGCGGGGATTTCCGCATCCACCTTGTCGGTCGAGATCTCGAGGATGGCTTCGTCCCGCTTGACGGGGTCGCCCGCCTTCTTGAGCCACTTCGAGATGGTGCCCTCGGCGATGGACTCACCCATCTGGGGCATGATGACGTCCACTCGGGCCATGCATCACTCCTCGCCGCATGCCCGCTGAAGGGCGCGCGGTATTTCAATCATGCGCGAGTTTTTTCGCTTACGCATTCTTGGCCGCCGAGGCGCACTCTTTCTCCATGCGGAGCGGGGAAGAGAGCACCAAGCTGTGTCATCTCATCTGGATGACGCGTGACGGCCGGTTGTGGTTTAAGATAGCGGCGGCCGCTCGGTTCTGCGAGCGCGCCGTGCGCCACGCCTGCGCCGCTCAGCGTTGGAAACCGGAGACCATCGTCGTGTTGCCGGACCGGGTGCACATCCTGGTGTTGGTGCCCCTGGCCGAGGATCGGTGGTCGGTGTCTCCGCGACTCCAGCAGGCGACGACGCGCTTGCTGGCGGAAAGCGGCGTACTGGCGGAAGGCACGGGACCGGTGTGGACCGGGGACGGTTGGTGCTCCGTCCTCCCCAGCGCCGTGTCGGCGGCCGCCGTGCGCCGCGTGCTGCGCGAGAAGGTGGCCGCCTACGTCGGCAACAACTCAGACGCCTAGTACGCCAGCAGCCGCCGCGCGGCGGTCACGATGTCCGCCGTCTGCGGTAACACGAAGTCCTCGAGCGTGGGGGCGTACGGCAGCGGCACGTCGTGCGCGGTGACCCGGAGGATAGGCCCGTCCAGCCACTCAAACGCTTGCTCGTTGATCCGGGCCGCGATCTCGCCGGCCACCCCGCCGGTCCGGGTGTCCTCGTGGACGATCAGCACCTTGTTGGTCTTCTTCACCGACTCCATGATCGCGGCATCGTCGAGCGGGACCAAGGAGCGGAGGTCGATCACTTCCACCGAGGCCCCGTCCTTGACGGCGATTTCTTCCGCCGCTTCCAGCGCCTTCCACACGGTCGCCGAGTAGGTGACGATGGAGAGGTCCGTTCCCTCGCGCGCCACCCGCGCCTTGCCGATGGGCGTCAGCAGGTCCTCGCCCTCCGGCAGATGCTCCTTGATACGCCGGTAGAGGAATTTGTGCTCCAGATAGAGCACCGGATCGTCGTCCCGGATGGCGGCCTTGATCAACCCCTTGGCGTCCCGCGCCGTGGCGGGGCAGACGATCTTGAGACCGGGCGTGTGGAAGAACGCGGCCTCCGGCATCTGCGAGTGGAACGGCCCGCCCCGCACGTAGCCGCCTGAGGGCCCCCGCACCACCATGGGCGTGGCCACGCCGGTGCGGTACCGCGCGGTGGCCACGTAGTTGGTCAGCATGTCGTAGGCGCAGGAGATGAAGTCAATGAACTGCATCTCCGCCACCGGCCGGAGGCCCATGTGGGCTGCTCCCGCGGCCGCGCCCACGATGGCGGCCTCGCTGATGGGCGTGTCAATCACCCGGGATGGCCCAAACCGGTCTATGAAGCCTTCGGTGACCTTGAACGCGCCACCGTAGATGCCGATGTCCTCGCCCAGGATGAACACCCGCTCATCCCGCTCCATCTCCTCCCACAGCCCCTGCCGCAGGGCTTCGAGGTAGGTGACTTCGGGCACCTAGCGCCTCCGGTGCCAGAGGCGTTCCGCCTCCGGCGGATCAGCCAGCACGTCGCTCAGCGCGGTGTCGCCGCCGGGCGGCGGTTCGCCCTCGGCCGCGGCCACGGCGGTATCCAGCTCGGCCGTCACTCGATCGTCCACCGCCTTGAGGTTGGCTTGCTCCACCCATCCCTCGGCCACCAGCCGCCACACGTAGCGGTCAATTGGGTCGAGCCGGGCCCAATGCTCTCGCTCTTCCTTGGGCTGGTAGCGCTGGTCGTCGTGCTCGGCGTGCCCCTTCCGGCGGTAGGTAACCACCTCGATGAGCGTGACGCCTTCACCCAGCCGAGCGCGCTCCACGGCCCGCGTGCTGGCCTCGTAGACCGGGAAGATGTCGTTACCGTCCACGGTCTCCGCAGGTACGCCGTACGCTTTGGCTTTCTCCGCCAGGCGCTTGACGGCGGTCTGGCGGGACGTGGGCGTCGAGTAGGCGTAGCCGTTATTCTCGATGATCACCACCAGCGGGACGCGTTGCACCGCCGCGAGGTTCATCCCTTCGTGAAACGCGCCGGTGCTGCTGGCGCCGTCACCCACGTGCACCAGTCCCACGCGCCGCTCGCCTCGAAGCTTGAAACTGAGCGCGATGCCGGCCATGACCGGGACCATGTCGCCCAGGTGGGAGATGTTCCCCAGATAGCCGCGCTCGAGGTCCACGAAGTGCACCCCGCTGTCGCGGCCGCGGGCGGGCCCGGTTCCCTTGGCCATGTACTGACGGAGTAGATCCAGGGGCATAGCACCCATGACCAGCATCGAGCCCACGTTGCGTATCAAGGGTGAGACAATGTCGCCGGGCTCCAGGGCATAGGCGGACGCCACGCTCTGCCCTTCCTGACCCAGGGAGCCGTACAACCCGCCGATCACCTTGCTCTGGCGATACAGGTTGACCAGCCGCTCCTCCAGGGAGCGGGTCAGCCGGAGGTAGTAGTAGATCTCGAGGAGCGCATCCTCGGACAGCCCCGCGGGAATCGGGGATCGGCGAGCCGCGGGGGCGGCCACGGGCTAGGTGCTCACGTCGGCGCTGTAGCCCACGGCTTGGACGGCGGCCACCAGCGCTTCGGGAGCGGCCTTGCCATCGAAGTCCACCTCCGCCGTGCCGCCCTCCAGGTCAACGGACACGCCATAGACGCCCGTGACTTTCTGGAGCGCCTGTTCCACCTTCACCCGGCAATGGCTGCAATGCATGCCGGAGATTCGCAATGTCACCGACGCCATAGTCCACCTCCACGGCATGATACCCATGCCGTCATGCCGTCACGCCGTCATGCCGTCATGCCGTTTCTTAGTACGCCCCCCTCACCACGTGTCCCGGCTCCACCTTCTGGTGCACCAGCGCAAGCAACCGCTTCGCCAGCTTGTCCGCCTCGCTCTCGCCCACCTGGTCGGTGTCCACCGTGACCAGGGTGTAGTGGCCGCCCTCGGCCGTCACGTGAAGCGTAATCCGTCCCACGGTCCCGCTGAAGCTTCGGGACCGGTGGGCGGAGCCCGCGGGGCTCAGATGGTTGCCGAGGAAGCGGTCGGCTTCCTGGAGGACCGCGTCGGGCGAAAGCGCCGTTCTGTGGAAATATCGCATGCCTCAACCTTCGAAGGATGGAGTGAACCGCCGGAGCCGCAGGCTGTTGCCCACTACGCTCAAGCTGGACAGCGCCATCGCGCCGCCGGCCACGACCGGACTCAACAGCAGCCCGGTCCAGGGATACAGGACCCCCGCAGCCAGCGGGATCCCCAGCACATTATAGATGAACGCGAAGAACAGGTTCGTCCGGATCGTGCTCATGGTTCGCCGGGCCAGCTCGAACCCGGTGACCACCGCGCGAAGATCACCCCGGATCAGGGTGATGTCCGACGCCTCCACCGCCACGTCCGTCCCGGTGCCGATGGCCACTCCCACGTCCGCCTGGGCCAGGGCCGGCGCGTCATTCAGACCGTCTCCCACCATGGCGACCCGCCGCCCGTCTGCCTGGAGCCGCTTGATCACGTCCACCTTGTCTGCAGGCGCCACCTCGGCGATCACGCGCTCGATGCCCACGTCCTGCGCCACCAGCTGGGCGGCCGGCTTGGTGTCCCCGGATAATAGATAGAGCTGAAATCCCATCTCCTTCAACCGGACCAGGGCACCTTTCGCCTCCGGCTTGATCTGGTCGGCGATCACGATCAGCCCCTGGATGGTGTCATTCACCACCACCACCACGTGTGAGCGCCCTTGCAGCGTGTGCTTGTCCGCTTCCGCCGCCAGCGAGCCCAGCTCCAGGCTGCGTTCCCGGGCGTGCTTCACGCTGATCACCTCGATCAGGAACTTGTTCACGATGCCGCGCGCTCCGCGGCCCGGCATGGCCACGAACCGCTCCACCGGTGGCAGCGCCAACCCCTTGGTCTTCGCCGCGTCCATGACCGCGGCCGCCAGCGGATGCTCCGACCGCGACTCGACCGCGGCGGCCAGCTTGAGCAGCTCGGCGGGGTTCACCACCGTGCCGTCGGCCCGCTTCGCACCCAACACGTGCGTCACGGTCGGCTTCCCCACCGTGATGGTCCCGGTCTTGTCGAACACCACCGTGTCGATGCGCCGGAGCGCTTCCAGCGCTTCGCCGCCCCGGATCAGGACGCCGTGCTGTGCCCCCCTGCCCGTCCCCACCATGATGGCCGTGGGCGTCGCCAGCCCCAGCGCGCAGGGGCAGGCAATCACCAGCACAGTCACCAGCGCCACAGTGGCATAGATGAACCGGGGATCCGGCCCCGCCACGAACCACACCACGAACGCCGCGATCGCGATGGCGATGACCACGGGCACGAACACGCCGGCCACGCGATCGGCCAGGCGCTGAATGGGCGCCTTGGTCCCCTGCGCTTCCTCCACCAGCCGGACGATCTGCGCCAGCGCCGTGTCCTTCCCCACTGCCCGGGTCTCCATGATGAGCGAGCCGGCCCCGTTCACCGTCCCGCCGATGAGGTGCGCGCCGACCTGCTTCTCCACCGGCAGGGGCTCCCCGGTGAGCATGGCCTCGTCCACGGCTGAGGCACCCTCCAACACCACCCCGTCCACCGGGATCGTCTCGCCGGGCCGGACGATCACCCGATCGCCCACCACGACTTCCTCAATCGGGATGTCGCGGTCTTCCCCCTGGCGCTGCACCCGCGCCGCCCTGGGCCGCAGGGCCAACAGCTTCTGGATGGCGGCCGAGGTCTGGCCCTTCGCGCGGGCTTCGAGCAACCGGCCCAGCAGAATCAGCGCGATGATGCCGTTGACGGCCTCGTAGTACACGTCCGCCTGGAGCCCCGCGGAGGCGAAGATGCCGGGGAGCAGCGAGGCCACCACCGAATAGAGGAACGCGGCGCCGGTCCCCACCGCGATGAGCGTGTTCATGTCGGCCGTGCGGTGTTGAAAGGCCCGCCACGCACCCACGTAGAACTGCCGCCCGGCCCACAGCACCACCGGCAGCGTGAGCGACAGCATGATGAGCTTCAACCACCCGGGGGAGCGCTCGGCGAACCCGTAGAGCCCGGGCAGGACAGCGGCGACCACGCCGTTCAAGGCGCGCATCACCACGCTCAGCAGATCACGGGCGTGGTGCCCGCCTTCCATCAACGGCATCGACCCTAGCATCGTCAGGACCGTGACCACCGCCGCCACGGTGAACTTGGCCGACAGGACACGGACCTCCCGGCGCCGCCGCAGGCGTTCGCGCTGCACCGGATCCTCGGTGGGCACCGGTTCCACCAGCGTGAACCCGGCCCGGGAGACTGCCCCCTCGAGATCAGCGGCGCCGGCAATGCCGGGCACGTATTCCACGGCGACCTGCTCGGTGGCCTGGTTCGCCACCGCGGTCAGCACGCCCGGCACGCTCAGCAGCTCCTGCTCCAGCCGCGCGGTGCCGGGCGCGTAATGCAGCCCCTCCACGGCGAGCTGCACGGGGACCTTGCCGGAGTCGTAGCCCACCTCACGGAGGGCTTTCACGAGGTCCGCGATCTTCACGGCGCCTTCGTCAATGGTGAGGGTGGCCTTGCCGGTGGCGTAGTTGACCGCCGCCTCGGCCACGCCGGGCTCGTCGGCCAACCGCTGCTGCACCGTGACGGCGCAGGCCCCGCAGGTCATGCCCTCCACCGGGAAGGTGATCCGGGCGTTAGCCATGCTTGTGATGGCCTTTGCCGAGGTTGGCGCGGGCGCCGTCGCGCCCGATCTGTGCCACGACCCGTCCGTGCAGCATGTCCATATGGCAACGGAACGGGTAATCGCCGGGTTCCCCGGGGGTGAACTCCACGGGGGTGGTCTGGAACGCCGGCAGCTCCTGCGTGAGCCCCAGCCGGTCGAACACCACCCGCGAACTGCACTCGGCCGTCTCGTCCCGATAGAACAGGAGGCGGACCGGCCGGCCCGCCTCGACGAAGATCGTGTCGGGGTCGTAGCCCCCCTTCACGATGATGCGCACTTCCTGTGGGCCGCCGGGCGCGCGCGCCGCGGTGCTGGAGGCGAGCCGGGGCCCCAGGAAGTACCACAGCTCGGCGGCGATGAGTCCGGCGCCAGCCAGAATCACCAGGACGTCAACGACACTCACGCCTTCTCGTAGTAGTCGTAGTACTCCACGCCCAGGTGGGTGATCTGCTGTTCGCCCATCAGCCAGCGCAGCGTGTTCTTGAGCTTGGTGTGCTGGATGAAGAGATCGTGCTCGGGCGCCAGGCGCGGGGCCGCCATGGGACTCTTGAAATAGAACGACAGCCACTCCTGAATCCCGCCCAGCTTGGCCCGCTGCGCCAGGTCCATGAACAGGACCAGGTCCAGCACGATGGGCGCGGCCAGGATCGAGTCGCGGCAGAGGAAATCCACCTTGATCTGCATCGGGTAGCCCAGCCACCCGAAGATGTCGATGTTGTCCCAACCTTCCTTGTTGTCGCCCCGAGGCGGATAGTAGTTGATCCGCACCTTGTGGTACACCTTGCCGTACAGCTCGGGGTACAGCGAGGGCTGCAGGATGTGCTCCAGCACGCCCAGCTTGGATTCCTCTTTGGTCTTGAACGACTCGGGATCGTCCAGCACCTCGCCGTCCCGGTTCCCCAGGATGTTGGTGGAGTACCAGCCCGCGAGCCCCAGCATCCGGGCCTTGAGCATGGGCGAGATCACGGTCTTCATCATCGTCTGGCCGGTCTTGAAATCCTTGCCGGCAACGGGCAGGTGCCGCTCCCGCGCCAACTCCTGGAGCGCGAGCGTGTCCACGGTGAGGTTGGGCGCCCCGTTGGCGAACGGTACGCCCTCCATGAGCGCCGCCCAGGCATAGAGCATGGACGGCGCGACGGACGGATCGTTGCGATCCATGGCGCGCTCGAACGCCTTGAGCGTCTTGTGCGCGGGCCCAGGGCTGATGAACACCTCGGTGGACGCGCACCAGATCATGACCAGGCGATCGCACCGGGCGCGCTCCTTGAAGGCCCGGATGTCCTGACGCAGCTGTTCCGCCAGCTCACGCTTGGTGGCGCCCTGCTTCACGTTGGTCCCCTGCAGGCGCTTCACGTACTGCTGGTCGAAGACGGCCGGCATGGGCACAATGGACTTGAGAAACTCCGCGATGGGCTCGATGTGCTGCGGCTCCAGCACGCCGGCCACCTTGGCCGACTGGTAGGCGTCGTCCGGAATGGGATCCCAGGCCGTGAAGACCAGGTCCTCCAGCCGCGCCAGCGGCACGAACTTGCGCAGCTTCGGCGCCCGCCCCTCAGTGCGCCGGCCCAGTCGGATGGTTCCCAGTTCCCCGAGCGAGCCGATGGGCCGCCCGCTGCCCCGCCGCACGTTCTCCACGCCGGCGATGAACGTGGTGGCCACGGCTCCCAGGCCCACGAGCATGACGCCCAGTTTCCCGCTGGCGGGAGCCACGGTTCGCTTGGCCGGCGCATGGCTCGCCGGACGTTTGCTGGCAGGCGCCTTGGCGGCCCGTCGGTTCACTGCCCGTTTCCTAGTGGCCACGGCTTCCCTTTCCCACCGGCTCCGCGAGCGCCGGGGCGGCGCGCCGAGGCGCACCGGGGCCGGCTTCCCGCGTGATCCGGTACACGTGCACAATGCGTTGAATCACGGTGATCAGATTCAGGACGGCGAGGGCGCTGACCAGGGTGAGCAAGAGGTAGCCTCTTGGTCCCGCGCCGAAGAATAGCGTCGGCCCGCCCAGTCCCACGATGCGCTCGGCCCGCTGGGCGATGCCCACCTTACAGTCCAGCCCCAGGCCTTCGGCCCGCGCCCTGGCGTACGAAACGATGAGACCCGCGCCGGCGGCGATGAACGCCATCGCCATGGCGAACGGCACGAGTCCGCCCGCCACACCGCCCGAAACGAAGTACCAGGCAATGCCGAGGAACAGTACCGCCTCCCCGATGCGGTCCAGCGTGGAGTCGTAAAACGCCCCGAACTTGGTCACGAGATCGTTACCGCGCGCCACCTTGCCGTCCAGCATGTCGCACACGCCGCTGAGCAGCAGCAACAACGCGCCCAGTCGCACGTTGGCCCCGGCAAAGGCCACGCCGGACCCCACCAGCACCAGGGTGCCGACCGTCGTGATGGCATTGGGACTCACACCGCTGGTGCCCAGCGAACGCGCCATGGGCGCGAGAGCGGCATCCACCGGCCGCTGCATCCACTGCGGGAAAAGCGTCATTCGCTCGGCATGTAAAGGCGCCTAAGAATAGCGGGGGTCGGGGGTCGCGGCAAATCGCTCTGAAGCCGGTGGATGCATCCTCCTCCATCCCCCTCCATCCCCCATTCATCGGTACAGAAGGTACGCCTCTCGAAGCCGCGTGAATTCCGCCACCGCCGGCTGCCAGGACTGCCATGTCTGCTCGCCGGATTCGCCGCGGAGGATCGCGAGCCGCCAGGCGTCGCTGCCCGCCAGCCGGTCGAAGATCGGTGGATTGAACGAGAGCCGATCGCGGTGGACTTCTCGAATCGCCGCCAGGAGCCGGGCGGCGAGGAGCGTGGGATCGTAGATGCCTCGGTCGGCGGCGCGAACCTTGAGTGCCGGGAGCCGCTGAGCGGGGTACTTGTGGTCGGTGGGGTCGATGGGGGTGATCGCGGTGTCGCTCACCAGGACGCCGGGGACCTCCCCTACGCGGGCACGCACCCGGGCAGGGTCCAGCCACGGAGCGCCGACCACCTGAAAGGCGATGGGCGTCCCGCGGCCCACGGAGAGATTGGTGCCCTCGAACACCACGATGCCGGCGTAGTGGGTCGCGCTTTCCACGTCGGGCATGTTGGGTGAGGGACGCACCCAGGGAAGGCCGGTCTCGTCGAACCACTGGCCGCGGTCCCATCCGGCGACCGGTACCACGAGGAGGCTCGCGGAGAGCCCCCGGCGCGCCGCGCCGAACCGGGCCAGCTCCCCCATGGTCATCCCGTGACGCAGCGGGACCGGGAGCATCCCTACGAAGGTGGCGAACGCCGTGTCGAGGATATCGCCCTGCACCGTCACGCCGGCGATCGGGTTCGGCCGGTCCAGCACCACCACCGGCTTCCGCTCGGCCGCCGCGGCCTCAAGCGTGAGCAGCAGCGTCGAGATGTAGGTGTAGGGCCGCGCGCCGATGTCCTGGAGGTCCACCAGCACCACGTCCAGGTTCTGGAGCATTGCGGGGGTGGGCGCGCGGACGTCACCGTAGAGGCTGTACACCGGCAACCCAGTGGCGGAATCCACCCCGTGGCCGATATTCTCTTCTTCCAGGGCGCCGCGGAATCCATGCTCGGGACTGAAGAGGGCCGTGAGGTTGACGCCGGCCTGGAGCAGCCGGTCCACATCGCTCACCCCCCGCCGATCCACACCGGTCTGGTTGGTGAGCAGCCCAACGCGGCGCCCCTCGACCAGGTGGATCGAGTCCGTGAGCAGGACGTCAATACCGGGGCGCACGGCAACCTCCCGGGTTCCACTCGCCGCGCAGGCGGCGACCACCAGCGACCAGGCAGGTACCCACTGACGGATCACGTGCGTTGGCTCCTTGTCATAGGTCTCGCCACTGTGGCGTGCGGCGGCGGGCGACCGGCCCATCCGGCCCCACCTGCTCCACAGATGATCCCCGACCCTCGCGCCCAGCTTCCGGAGGTCGCGGTCGCCCCACCGGAGGCGGTGATCCGGCCCCCCACGCCCGACAGCATACTGGCGACCCTGTCCCTGGAAGAAAAGGTGGGCCAGGTCCTGATGCCCTGGCTCCCGGGCGACTACTCGGCGTTCGACAGCGACGCGTTCGCCCGGGCGACGGCCTGGGTGGATTCCCTCCAGGTCGGCGGCATCATCATCTCGTTCCACGCGAGCGCCTCCCCGCTGGACGCGGCGCTCAAGCTCAACGCCCTGCAGCAGCGCTCGCGGCTCCCCCTCCTGGTGGCCGCCGACCTCGAGTACGGCGTCGGGATGCGACTGGCAGGCGCCACGGCCTTCCCCAACGTCATGGCGTTCGGCGCCACCGGCAGCGAGCTGGACGCGTACGAGCTGGGCCGGGTGACCGCTCTCGAAGCGCGGGCCGTGGGTATCCACTGGACCTTCTCCCCGGTGGGAGACCTCAACAGCAACCCGCTCAATCCCATCATCAACACGCGGTCCTTTGGCGAAGACCCAGACGAGGTCTCCACGCTGATCCGCGCGTACGTGCGCGGGGCCAGTGAGCACGGCCTGTACACCACAGTCAAGCATTTCCCGGGACACGGCGACACGGGGACCGACTCGCATCTGGCGCTGCCGGTGCTCGAAGGCTGCTGGGACCGGCTGGACCGGCTGGAGCTGGTCCCGTTCCGCGCCGCGATCAGGGCGGGGGCCACCTCCGTGATGGTGGCGCACATTGTGTATGCCTGCGGTGCCACGACCGACTCACTGCCGGCCACCCTGTCCCCGGCGATCACCACGGGGTTCCTGAGGGACTCGCTGGACTTCCGCGGGTTGGTGGTAACCGACGCGCTGACCATGGGCGCCATCATCAACCGCTTTGGCCCGGGCGAAAGCGCGGTCCGGGCCTTCCTGGCGGGCAGCGACATGCTGCTCATGCCCGCCGACTTGCGGTGGGCGCGCACCGCGATGCTGGCGGCCCTGGATTCCGGCCGGATCCGGCGCGAGCGGCTGGACAGCTCGGTGCGCCGGGTCCTCGAGCTCAAGATCGGGGCCGGGCTCTTTCGCCGCCGGACGGTGTCGCTGGACAGCATCCCGCTGGTGGTGGGCCAGAGGGCGTTCCAGGCCCTGGCCGACGATATCGCCCAGCGCTCGCTCACCTTGGTCACCCGCGGTCCCATAGACCAGTTCCGCGCCCAGCGGAGCCGGGTGGCGGTCATCACGTACGCCGAAGAGACTAACCTCGGCATGGGCGGCACGCTGGTGGGAGAGCTCAGGGCCCGGGGCGAGACGGTCACCCCCTTCCGGCTGTATCCACCGTCTGGCGCGGCGTCCTACGACTCGGCCCGCGCGATCATCCGCACCCATCCGCGCGTCATCTTCGCCAGCAGCGTGCGGCCCATCGCGTGGCGCGGCCACGTGGCATTGCCGGACTCGCTGGCCCGGTTGATCCAGGTGACCGCGGCGCAGCGGCCCACGGTGCTGGTCTCGTTGGGCAGCCCGTACCTGTTGGGCCAGGTCGCGGACTTCCGAGGCGCTTACCTCCTGGCCTGGAGCGCCGCGCTCGCCACGGAGCGCGCGGTCGCCCGGGCCTTGACCGGGGAGGCGCCCATCCGCGGGCGGTCGCCGGTGCAGCTCTCGCCGGTGCTGCCGCGCGGCACCGGCATCAGGATTCCATGACGCTTTCGGCCATCGACTGGATCATCATCGCGGCGTACTTCGCCATCAGCGCCGCGATCGGGCTGGCATTCGCGGGTCGCGCCCGCCGGTCGCTGGCGGACTACTTCGTGTCGGGCCGTTCCCTGCCCTGGTGGCTGGCCGGCACCTCCATGGTCGCCACCACCTTCGCCGCGGACACGCCGCTGGCGGTGAGCGGGATGGTGGCCCGCCACGGCGTGGCCGGAAACTGGCTCTGGTGGAATCTGGCCCTGAGCGGCTTGCTGACGGTGTTCTTCTTCTCCCGGCTGTGGCGCCGCGCGGGCGTGGTCACGGATGTGGAATTCACCGAGCTTCGCTACTCGGGCAAGCCCGCCGCCGTGCTCCGCGCCACCCGGGCGCTGTACCTGGCCCTGCCCATCAACCTCATCATCATGGGCTGGGTGACCCGCGCCATGGTCACCATCATCGAAGTCTCGCTGGGCTGGAGTGGCTGGGCCGCGGCGCTCGCCTTGTTCGCCATCACGGCCGTGTATTCGACCGTGGCGGGCCTCTGGGCGGTGGTCGTGACCGACTTCGTCCAGTTTCTCATTGCGATGGCCGGCTGCATCGTGCTGGCGGTCCTGGCCGTGGACGCCGTTGGGGGCCTGGACCAACTGGCCACCGCCACCACCCAGCACTTCGGAAGCCGCGACGCGGCGCTCGGTCTGTTCCCCCCGCTCGACTCCCCCTGGCTGCCCCTCTCCACGCTCCTGGTATACCTGGCCGTACAGTGGTGGGCGGTGTGGTATCCGGGCGCGGAGCCCGGCGGCGGCGGCTACGTGGCGCAACGCATGCTCTCTTCCAAGGACGAGCGCCACAGCCTGCTGGCGACGCTGTGGTTCAACGTGGCGCACTACGCCATCCGGCCATGGCCCTGGATCATCGTGGGCCTGGTGACCGTGGTTCGGTATCCGGGCCTGGCCAACCCCGAAGAGGGGTACGTCCGCGCCATGGTGGATCTGCTTCCCGCTGGGCTCCGAGGCTTGATGCTGGCGGCGTTCGCGGCCGCCTACATGAGCACCATCGCCACCCACCTCAACTGGGGCGCGTCGTACCTGGTGAACGACGTGTACCTGCGCTTCGCGCGACGGCGGGCGGACGACCGCGAGCAGGTGCTGGTGGGGCGCATCGCCACGGGCGCGCTGATGGTCCTGGCCTTCGTGGTCATGCAGTTCCTGGGCTCGGTGGAGGCGGGCTGGAAGATCCTGCTGGCGCTGGGCGCGGGGACGGGCCTGGTCCTGATTCTCCGGTGGTACTGGTGGCGCATCAACGCGTGGTCGGAGTTGGCGGCCATGGCCGCATCGCTGGTGACCTCCATCGTGGTCCAGGCGGTGTCCGGCTACGATGCCGCCGACCCGAGCGGCAAGGGGTTCGCGGTGGTGATGCTATGGACCGTGGGCGTCACGACCGCGGTGTGGCTGGCGGTCACCTTCCTTACGCCGCCGGAATCGGCCGCGACCCTGGAGGCCTTCTACCGGCGGGTCCGGCCGGGCGGGCCCGGCTGGCGCGCCGTGGCCGAGCGGCTGGGGTTTGGCCAGGACCGGATCCCGGGAGGAGCACTGTCCTGGGTCAATTGGATCGCGGGCTGGGTCGCGGTGTTCGCAACCCTGGCCGGGACCGGCCAACTCCTGCTGGGCAGCGGGGTTCGGGGGGTTGTGGGCCTGGCCGCGGCGGCCGGTGCCTTGGCCCTGATCATGCGTAACTTGCGTGCCGACAGGACTTTCGCCTCGGTCAGCGTTGACACAGGTACCGGGTCTTCCTAACTTGCGAGCCTTACGGAGGAGACTTCATGAGCACGACGCAGCGACCCCAGGCCACGGTAGCCCTTCGCCTCACCGATCGGGCCAACGAGCAGGTGAAGCGGTTCATCGAGGAGGAGCAGGTTCCGGTGGAGACAGCCGGACTCCGCGTCGCCGTGCTGCCCGGCGGTTGTTCCGGGTTCAAGTACGGATTGAACGTCGAGGAGCGCCCGCTGGACGACGACATGGTTCTGGAAACCCAAGGACTGCGGGTCTTCGTGGACGCTTTCAGCGCCCAGTATCTGGACGGCGTGACCATTGACTATGTGACTACCCTCCAGGGAGCCGGGTTCACGTTCGACAACCCCAACTCCACGGGCGGGTGCGGCTGCGGGAGCTCGTTTACGGTCTGAGCGGGCCAACTTCCTCCCGCCCTTCCCAACCCACGGCATAACGGCCGGCATGACGGCATGACGGCATCCCCGCCATGCCGTTTATGCCGTTATGCCGTTATGCCGTTTATGCCGTTTACGCCGCCATGCCGCTATGCCGTCCTCCCATTGACGCATCCGTAGCGCCGTCATGAGCACACTTGACTGGTTCGTAATGGCCGCCTATGGCCTCGCGATCCTGGCCATCGGCTGGTACTTCGCCGGGCGGCAGCGCGACGCCTCGGATTACTTCCTGGGGAAGCACGACCTGCCCTGGTGGGCCGTCATGTTTTCCATCGTGGCCACCGAGACGTCGGCGCTATCGGTCATCTCGGTGCCGGGCATCGCGGCCCGGACCAACCTCACCTTTCTCCAGCTCCCCTTCGGCTACCTCCTGGGCCGGATCGGCGTGGCCCTGTGGCTCCTGCCGGGGTACTTCACCGGCCAGCAGGAAACCGCTTACACCCGACTCGAAGCTCGGTTCGGCAAGGGAACGCGACGGCTCGCCTCGGGCGTGTTTCTCTCCATTCGGGCGTTGGGGGACAGCGTCCGGGTCTTCGCCACCGCCATTCCACTCGCCATCGTGACCGGGTGGAGCATCCCGGTGAGCGTGGTTCTGGTGGTGGTCGTCACGGTGATCTACACCTGGGCCGGGGGACTCAAGGCCGTGGTGTGGGTGGACCTGCTGCAGCTGGGCGTCTACCTGTTTGGCGCCCTGGCGACGTTGTGGGTCGCCTCCCAACTGGCGGGCGGCTTTGGAGCGAGCCTGGCGCGGGCGTCAGCGGCCGGCAAGCTGCACGCGGTGGACTGGCGGCTCTCGCTTACCATCCCCTATAGCCTGCTCGGGGGCTTGATCGGCGGTGCCTTGTTGTCCGCGGCGTCACACGGCACCGACCACATGATGGTGCAACGGTTGCTCGCCACGCCCAGCCTGCGTGACGCCCGCCGGGCTCTCGTGGGGTCCGGCGTGGTGGTGATCGCCCAATTCGCCGTGTTCCTGCTCGTGGGCACGCTTCTCTGGGCCGCCGGGGCGGACCAGGGTGTCGGCTCGGGCGACGAGATCTACCCGCGGTTCATGGTCAACGCGCTGCCATCGGGCGTGGCGGGCCTGGCCGTGGCCGGCCTGCTGGCCGCCGCCATGAGCACGGTGGGCTCCTCACTCAACTCCCTGGCCTCCGCGTCCACCCACGACTTCTACGCCTCGCTCACGGGCCGGCACGAGCCACGCCATCTGCTGGTCGTTGGGCGATGGCTCACCCTGGGGTGGGCCGCGGTGTTGATGGGTGGCGCGCTCTCGCTGGGTGGGGGCGACCAGCCCGTCGTGGAGCTGGCGCTCTCCATCGCGTCCATCACGTACGGGGGCCTCCTGGGCACCTACATCCTGGGTGGGACCAGCGCCCGCGTGCGGCAGCGCGACGTGATCGCCGCGATCCTGGTCGCGAGCGCCACGATGGTGGTAGTGGTGCTGATCAAACCCGGGCCATTCCGGGCGCTCGCCTGGCCGTGGTACGTACCCATGGGGACAACCATCACCCTGGTCGTTGGATGGCTGTCGAGCCGCCTCCCGTCGCGAGTATGAGGTTACTCGTTGGCGTGGACGCCGGCGCGTCCGGGAACACCGCCTTTGTGGCGGACGTGACGTTGAAGCTGCTGGGACGCGCGTCGGGCGATGCCGGCGCCGTCCGGCCCGGAGCGGTGCGGCAGGCCGCGGACGCGATCGTGGGGACGGTGCAGCGCGCCCTCGGTGACGCGGGGGCCCGGCACGCGAGCGCGATGGTGGTGGGCGCCGCCGGAGCCGGGCGCGAGCCCGAGCGGAGTGAACTCGAGCGGGAGCTGCTCGCGGCCGGGATCGCGGACGCCGTCCGGGTGACGACAGACATCGAGATCGCCCTGGTGGCTGGCCTGGGGCGTGAACCGGGCATCGTGTTGTTGGCGGGCACCGGCTCAGCCGGTTGCGCGCGCCTGCCTTCAGGAGAGGTTCGGCGCACCGGCGGGCAAGGTTGGCAGTTCGGGGACGAAGGAAGCGGGTACTGGCTCGCGCGGGCCGCCCTGAGTGCCGTGTCGCAGGCCGGCGACGGCAGGGGTCCGCCAACGGCCCTCACGGCCGCGCTGGCCCGCGCCGCCGGCGTCGAGGGGGAGGAAGCCCTCCTCCCCTGGGCCCGGAACGCATCTCGCGGGGTGATCGCCGACTTAGCGCGTGTGGCGCAAGACGTGGCCGCGCGGGGGGATGACGTGGCGCGCCTCCTGGTGGGTCACGCGGCGCAGGCCCTGGCGGCGCACGTCCGGGCGTTGAGGCCGCATTTTCCAGACGACGCGCCGGTGGCCGTGGCGTTCGCGGGAGGACTCCTCAGACCGGGCTCCCTGGTCCGGGCAGCCGTCACGACGTTACTGGAGACGGATCAGCCCCCACTCAGCATGCTGGAAGGGTTCGTCGAGCCGCCTCGCGGCGCGCTCCAACTCGCCGAGCGGCTGATCGCTTGATCACGCCGGGCCGCCCGTGCCGCGCGCCCCACGCATCCGGCTGTGCCAGAACCCGTACGAGAAGTAGAGCACCAGCCCCATCCCCAGCCACGCGCCAAAACGGATCCAGGTCACCGTCGGCAGTTGGATCATCAAGTACGCGCACGTGACGATCGAGGCCAGCGGCACCCACGGCACCAGCGGGGTCCTGAAGGGACGGGGGCGATCCGGGTCTTTCACCCGCAAGATCAGGATCCCGGCCGACACCAGCACGAAGGCGAATAGCGTGCCGATGTTGGTCAGGTTCACCACCTCGTCAATGTTGGCGAACGCGGCGAAGAACGCCACGAACGCGCCGGTGAGCATGGTGGTTACGTGCGGCGTGCGGAATCTCGGGTGCACCCTGGCGGCCCAGGGCGGCAGGAGCCCGTCGCGCGCCATCGAGAAGAAGATCCGCGGCTGGCCCAGCTGGAAGACCAGCAGCACGGTGGTCATCGCCAGCACGGCACCCAACGCCACGATGAAGTGCGAGATCGCGATGAGCCGTGGGTTGCCGCTCGCCAGGTTGAGCGCGGTGAGCATCGGCTCGGCGGTGCCGAGCTGTTGCCAGGGGGCCATGCCGGTCATCACCAGCGCCACCAGGATGTAGATGATGGTGCAGACGATGAGGCTCATGATGATGCCGAACGGCATATCGCGCGCCGGATCCTTGGTTTCCTCGGCCGCCGTGGATACCGCGTCGAAGCCGATGTAGGCGAAGAAGATCACGGCCGCAGCGGCGCTGATGCCCTTAAACCCGTGCGGCGCGAACCCACCGTGGGCCGTGTAATTGCCGGGGTTGATTAACAGGGCGCCCACCACCACGAAGAACAACACAATGCCGACTTTGAGCAGCACCATCACCGAGTTGGAAGTGGCGGATTCCTTGATGCCGTACACCAGCAACGCGGTGATCGCCACCACGATCAACACCGCCGGGATGTTGAGGATGACCGGGATCCCGAACAGCTGCGGCGCCGTCGTGACGGCGCTCGCCAAGAACAGGGTGGTGGCATCTCCTGCCCCCGCCGCCACCGCATCGACCGCCTGGTGCGCCGTGCGGTAATCCACCGTGATCCATGCCGGTAGGTGCAGTCCAAACTGCGCCAGCAGCTCCCGGAAGTACCCCGCCCACGAGATGGCCACTGCGACGTTGCCCACCGCATACTCGATGATCAGGTCCCAGCCGATGATCCAGGCCACAAACTCGCCGAGCGAAGCGTAGGCGTAGGTGTACGCCGACCCGGACACGGGCACCATCGCCGCGAATTCGGCATAGCACAGCGCCGCGAAGCCGCAGGCCACCGCCACCAGGATGAACGAGATGACGATGGCCGGCCCCGCGCCGTAGCGCACCACCTCGCCCGAAGGCTCGGTGAGCCCGACGATCGCGGTCCCGGTGCTGGCGAAGATCCCGGCGCCGATGATGGCCCCCACGCCCAGGGCGGTGAGTTGCCACTTGCCGAGCACCCGCTTGAGCCCGCGCTCACTGGGGGCTGCCGCCGAGGCAAGCTCGGCAACGGACTTCCGGGCGAAGAGCTGGGACATGGGCGTGGGGCTCCGGGGTTAAGGGGACGACCCAAGAAGTCGGCGGCGCTATGCCGTCTGCCTCACAGCGTAATCGTTATTACCATCTCGCCCGCCACCGCCACTCCATCAGGCCGCATCGCCGGCGTAAACGTGTACTCGTACATGAGTTGGACGAACCGCTTCCGGTAGTCCGCATCCGGAATCGGCGGGCTGACGTCCACCCGGGTCACCCGCCCGGTCGCGCTCACCCAGAAATGCACGCGGAAGCTCTTCCCACGCACCGAGGCCGGCTTGGGAAGCGGCGGTAAGATCGAGTATTGGGCCTGCGGCGGGAAGACCGCTCCCTCGCCCCCGCCCGGCCCGGCGCCAGATCCCGTGCCGGTTCCAACGGCGCCGCCGATGCTTCCACCCCTGCCCGCGCCGGTGCCGGCCGCGCCCGAGAGCGCACCCGGCAAAGTGGTCACGGGAACTACGTCGGCCACAGAGGTCACCGCCCCAACGTCCCGAATCTCCGCCCGGAGCACCGGAGCGGGCGGCGGGCGCCGAGGTTGGGTCTGGTCCGGCGCCGCCGGCGCGCGGTAGGCGGGCAGGGCCAGGTAGTCCACCCGCTGTCCCCCGCCCGTACCTGGCGCACCCGGCTGGCCGGCCGGGGGTGACGCTGGTGGGCGACTCGTTTCCCAGACCAGCACTGCGATGACGGCCAGGTGAACGGCGGCCGAGACCGCGACGGAACCTTGAAAGGAGCGCGCGGTCCGCGGAAGCCGGAACGTGGGCGGCGCGGGGAGGCGCATCGATCCAATATACACCGAGGGCGCGAGAGCCTTCCCGGCCCCCGCGCCCCCGTCGGAACGAAAGCACCCGCGCTACTGCTGCTCGGCGGCCTCCGCCGGCGGCGTGAGTCCGATCACCTGGACGCCCGCGCCACGGGCAATGTCCATGACCTCAATCAGGTCCTGGTACCGCCGCGTCCCACCCACTTTCACAAACAGCAGCTTCGCCGGGCGGTTGTCGTAGATCTCGTGGAACTTGGCGTCCAAGCCACCTTTGGAAACGGGCTCGTTGTTGACGGCATAGCTCCCGTCATCACGCAGTTCGAGCACGATCTGGTCACTCTGCTCCGCGACCTCCTTATCCACCTGCTGCTCGGGCGGCACCTGGACGTGCATCACCTTCCGCTGCAGAGGGATCTGCATCATGAAGATGATGAGCAGCACCAACAAGATGTCGATCATCGGGACCACGTTCGGCTCTTTCTTGAAGCCGCCGGTTCCCATGTCCATGCCGGCCATTAGCGCATTACCTCCCCAACAGCGGGCGCGTTTGATCGCGCTTTTCTTCGGTGATGGCCGCCATCACCCGGACCCCGGCCTTGCGGGCGATCTGAATGGCCCCTTCGACCTTGGAGAACTCCAGGTTCTGATCCGCCTTGAAGTAGAGGATCTTGTCCTTGGTCCGGTTGGCGTACACCTGGGTGAGCAGCTCCTCCAGCCGATCGCGCTCCACGCACCCGGTGACGCGGATGCCGCACACCGGACGGACCTCGCCGGTTCCAGCGTCCAGGAAGTACTTGCCTTCCTTGTCCACGCCCAGGGTGACGTCGCCGTCCTGCTCTTCCTGGCCGGTGAGGTTCTTGCCCTGCGGCATCTGCGCCTGGAACCCGGCCGTGATCACCGGGGTCACGATCATGAAGATGATCAGCAACACCAGCATGATATCGATCATCGGCACGACGTTGGGCTCGTGCTTGGGGCCCTCACCTGCATCAAGTGCCATACCCATATGCCAGTTTCCTCCTTACCGGGGCCGGCCGATGGTCACTGGGAAATCGGCTTGCTGCTCGCGGCCTTCTGGGTCTGGAACTCCTTGGTGAAGATGGACCGCCCGAACTCGGAGCCGACGCTCTTGATGAGGAAGTCGATCAGCTCTTTCGCCGTGTAGGTCATCTCCACCGTGACCGCCTCGATCCGGGTCTGGAAGTAGTTGTAGAACCACACCGCCGGAATCGCGACAAACAGGCCGAACGCCGTGGTGATGAGCGCCTCGGCGATACCCGCCGAGATCGCCGCCAGACCACCGGAGCCGGTGACGGCCATGCCGGTGAAGGCGTTCACGATACCCATGGTGGTGCCCAGGAGCCCCACGAACGGCGCCGTGGCGCCGACGGTCGCGAGAATCGCCAGGCCCTTCTTGAGCTCGGCCAACAGGATCATCATCTGCCGCTCGGTGGCCCGCTCCGCCGCGTTGATATCGTTCGCGGTCACCGCGGCCCGGTCGCGCAGCAGGGGTTTCACCTCGGCCAGCGCCTCACCCAGCACCCGTGCCACGTGGGACATCTTCTGCTTCTCGGCCAGGGCGATGGCCGCGTCCAGCTGGTCCTCCTGGAGGAACCGCCCGAACTCCGGCGCGAACTTCGCGGTTTCCCGCGTGCTCTTGCGCAGCCGCCACCACTTGGCAACCGCCACACCGATGGACAAGACCGACATGATCGCCAGGACCACGATGATGCCCCGGGCGAAACCGCCGGCGTCATTCCACAGTGCCAGCATCGAGACGTTCATTGCCGCACAGCCTCCGTTCCGTACAGATGAATGGTTCTAGGGGTTACACGCTCAATCATCACCGTTTTCGACCGCTTACTTCGGGATCACGAACCGGAGCGGCAGGTGCACCAGCACGCGCACCGTCTGCCCACGGACCCGGCCCGGCCGGAACAGCGCCTTGCGGAGCGCGTCCTTGGCCGGCGCCTCGAAGGCTCGGTTGGTGGAGCTGATCACCTTGATGGACGGCGGCTCCGCGTGGCCCGCGGTGTCGATCACGGCCTCCAGCACCACCTGACCCTCGATCCGCGCCTCTAGCAGCATCCGGGGATACTCCGGTTGCGGGAACGCAATCCGCTCCGGCGGCTCGTCCACCACGGCCTCGATGAACACCTGGGTGAGATCCAACGGGCCCGTGTCCACGCCCTTCGCCACGCCCAGCTCCACGCCGACGCCGGTGAAATCCCGCGGGTCGAACGTCTGGTTCAGGTCAATGGGCGGAATCGAGGTCGGGATGCTGACCGGCGCCAGCAGCGTCTGGAACCCCTTGGGAGGGGGCGGCGGCGCCTCCGGCTCCGGCTGCTCCTCCTGCTTCTCCTCGATGTACACCATCGTGGTGTCGATCACGGACTCGGAGTTTTGCAGGCCCGCGCCGATAGTGGCCTGGACGGCCAGCCAGATGAGGACCACGTGGGTGACCACTGAAAACGTTGAGCCACCCAGCTTCTGCTTGAACGTCCCCTTCTTCTGCGGCCTGGACACGATCAAGGTGTCGAACACGGTTTCCCTCCACCTCGTGTGGTCTTCGCGTTACACCGTAGGACCTGCATAAACATACCCGTCACACGGTAGCCCCACCTGGCAGGAGGCTATTTGAACCATTACAGAACGATGACAGTCGGGTTACGGTATCGAGACGAGCGTCCCTCAGGCCTGCCCCAGAGGTAGGGTCACCGTGAAGGTGGTGCCGCGACCCGGCCGACTCTGCACCGCGATGGTCCCGCCGTGGGCCTCGGCGATCCACTTCGAAATGGCGAGGCCCAGCCCCACACCCGGGCGCCCGCCGCTGCGGCGACGCGCCTGGTCCGCGCGCCAAAACCGGTCGAAGATGTGGGGGAGATCGCCCGGTGCGATGCCCACGCCGGTATCGCGCACATTGAGCACCACGTTGCCGTCCACCTGCTCCCAGTCAATCGCCACTGCCCCGCCCTCGGGCGTGTACTTGATGGCGTTGGTGAGCAGATTCATGAGCAACTGCCGGATCCGGCTCTGATCCACCGCGATGGTGATGGAGCGCTCCGGAACGGCGACCGACACCGCCACGTGGGCCTGCTCGCCCAGGATGCTCGCGGTCTCCGAGACCTCGCTCAACACCTCCTTGAGCTCCACGTGCTCCAGGTGGAGCGGCGCCCGGCCTTCGTCGGCTCGAGCCAGCGTCAGCAGGGAGTCCACCAGCTCCGCCATCCGGTTGACCTCCACCAGGGTCTCCTCGAGCACTTCCATGACCGCGGGCGGCGCTTGGGGGTGGGTGATGGCCCGCTCGATGCCCGAGCGCAGGATGGTAAGGGGCGTCTTGAGCTCGTGACTGGCGTCGGCGGTGAAGCGGCGCAAGCTCACGAAGCTCCGCTCCAGGCGCGCCAGCATGGCGTTGAGCGTGTCGGTGAGCCGGGCCAACTCGTCCCTGATGCGGGGTTCCATGAGGCGCCGGTGGAGGCTCCGGCCGTCGGTGATGGCCTCGACCTCTTCCACGATGGCGTCCACCGGCTCGAGCGTACGATCCACCAGCAGATACACGATGAGGATCGAGAATCCGATCACCACCATCGCGGCCAGCAACATGGTGGAAACCAGC
>DATECF010000013.1:0-6701 GCA_035287045.1 Gemmatimonadales bacterium
TAGGGTTTGCGGGCTGCCGCCTGCAGAACGGTGACTTCCGCATTTGCCCTCAGAATGACGATCGGAGGCGCGGTGATGATTGACGACCCCCGAAAACGGCATGCTGGGACGCCGATTCCGACTTTTTCAGCAACCTGCTAAACGGCTTGCGGTTGACCTGCGGGCAAAAGTCCGGTCACCCCCAATCATATCTTCCTTCTCGGACGCAGCGATAGTCGCGTGCCCAGCGGACCCTGGTCTTCCGAGGCCTCCGCAGGTCCAACCACGTGTTAGGCGGCGCACCAACACGCGAACGTCTCAGTCGCTAACAAATCAAGAGAACGCATCCAAGAGGTCGGCGAGAGCCCCAAGGAAGTCGCCTACCGGTTCCTCCTCATGACCCGCCGACTCGCCGCGCCTTGGCCGAAGGAAGCGCCTAGCGTCACCAGGCAGTGGCAGTAGCTTGATACGCTCTCCGTAAGGCATATGCAGCCCCCGGCAGCGATCACACCGGAAGAGCATTGCCTTGCCCCATGGTTCTTGGACGAGGCCAATCTCGCAACGTGGACAGAAGTGCGTTGCGGACCGGCGGGGAGCAGGCGTCTTGCGTTCCGCAGTTAAGCCGCGACGTCGAGTTAAGATCTGAAGATCCGCGTAATCGAGCCAAAGGCCGGTACACGACTGGCAGAAATGGATGGTGAGGCTCGCCGTCTGCGTGCGTTGCAGCGCGGAGCGACACAGGGGGCACTTGAGTTGCAGTTCGGGCGTCATCGGCGCGGCGGCGGGAGGTTCCAGGGCCTCGGTAAACTGGAGAGCGGTGGCAAAGCGATCAGCCGGGCGTTTCGCCAACGCCCGGCCAAGTGCCGATTCAATAGGGGGTGGTATGTCAGGGCGCAGATAACGGATGGGCGTCGGGATCTCCGCGACGACCTTCGCGAGCAGGGTTTGAATGTTCGAAGCGACAAACGGAGGATGTCCCGTGAGCATCTCGTAGAACACGCAGGCCAGCGAGTACACGTCGGATCGGTGATCCAGGTCGGGGGCTCCGGCGGCCCACTCCGGGCTCATGTAGTCCGGCGTCCCGATGACGAGCCCCGGCGTCTCGCCAGCGGCCACTCTCAGCGCTCGGGTGTTCCAACCCGCCAAACGGGCGTGCCCTGTGGCGAGCAGGATGTTCTCCGGTTTAACGTCGCCGTGCAAGAAGCCGCGGCCATGGGCGTAACACAGCGCCTCGGCTACCTGGCGTGTGATCTGTAGGGCGTCACTAAGCGGCAGCTGCTTCTCCCTGCTCAGGCGATCGCGCAGGGACATGCCTCTGCCATGCGGCATGACGTAATAGAGGAACCCATGGGCTTGCCCCGAGTCCAGGATCGGCAGGATGTATGGATGGTCGAGCTGCGCGGTTAGGACAATCTCACGAAGGAAGCGCTCCGCACGGCCCATGGCAGCTAGACCCTCGGGGCGCGTCACCCAGAGCGCCACCTCGCGATGGTGCTTGAGATCGTGGGCAAGGTAGACCCTGAACCCGTTGTGACCGAGCTCTCGCTGGATGCGGTAGCGTTCGGCGAGGGCCTGGTTGAGCTGGTCAACCCACATGAGGCACCCAGCGCCCCTTTACGAACTGGCATCTGATGGCTAGCCGATGGCCGAGAAGGCTCGAATCGAAGAAAGCGTTGTGGACCGTCTCCCGGTCCTCCAATAAGACCACTCTAAGATAGCGTTGTTCCTCCGCCACGAAGGCCCAGCGCTGGACCCGGCCATCTGCTTGGACCTTCTCGGCCACCGGTTGTTGGATCGTTGCCTGCGGACGTCCTCCGGCTCGGGGAAGACCCGTGGGCGTCGGATCCAGCGTCCGCTCAGCGATACCGAGCCTCCAGCGGAACCGGCGCGAGCACCCCGCGCTCCCAGGCCGTATACGCCGCCTTGAGCTGCGCCAGGCGGTCCGGTTGCTGACCGCTCACGTCGGTCGCTTCACCCTGGTCCTGCGCCAGGTCGAACAGGTGCTCACCCTCCGGAGTGGCCAGGTACTTCCAGTCGCCCCTCCGCATGGCCCGATGTTGCGCCCGCTGCGTGATGCGCCAGTACAAGTCCCGGGCTACCGGCGGGGAGCCGGTCAACGCGGGCAACAGGTCCATGCCGTCAAGTGGCGCTCTCGGGTCCGCCTCGGCGCCCGCCACGCCCAGCAGCGTGGCGGTCCAGTCCTGGGTCACGCACACCTGGTCGCTGGCTCCGCCCGCCGGAATCACGCCGGGCCAGCGCGCGAACGCGGCCACCCGAATCCCGCCCTCGTACAGCGTCATCTTGCCGTGACTGAACGGGCCCATGTGCGAGAAGCGCTCGCCGCCGTTGTCGCTGGTGAAGACCACCAGCGTGTCACCCTCCCGGCCGGCATCGCGCACCGCGTCCAGCACCTTGCCAACGCCCTGGTCCATCCGCTCCACCATGCGCGCGTAGGTCTCTGGCGATCCCCCGCCTCGCCACCGCAGCGAGTCAGGGTACGGCGGATCGCCCGGCCCCTGCCAGGGCCAGTGCGGCGCGTTGTACTGCAGGTTGAGGAAGAACGGCGCGCTCCGCTCCCGGGCCATGAACTGCACCGCGCGATCGGTGAACAGGTCCGTGAGATAGCCCTCGGCGCGGGCGGGACGGTCGCCGTCGTAGAAGTAGTTCTGAAGGGCTTCGGTATCGACGTGGCTGGTGTAGTCCGCGGCCGCGCCCAGGAAGCCGTAGAACTCGTCGAACCCGTGCCGATGCGGGTGAAACTCGGGCAGGAGTCCCAGGTGCCACTTGCCGATTAACGCCGTCTCGTAGCCTTGTGCCTTGATTAGGCGCGCCAGGGTGGGCGGCTCCGGCGAAAGGCCCTCGGGGTGGGTCGTGAGCGGCTCGAACAGGCCCGTGCGGGTGCGGGCCGGGTACCGGCCGGTCAGCAGCGCCACGCGCGTCGGCGTGCACACCGGGGCGGCGGCATACGCCTGCGTCAGCACCGTTCCCTGACCGGCGAGTGCGTCGAGCACCGGCGTCTGGTAGTCGGTACGGCCGGTGAGACTGAGATCGCCGTAGCCCAGATCGTCCGCCATGATGAACAGCAGGTTGGGCGCTGACCGGCGAGCGGCGGGAGCGCAGGCGGGAACCAGGCTGGCGAGCGCTCCTCCGGCGGCGATGCGCTGGAGGAACGCCCGCCGATCCATCAGCGGCATTACGGGACCGGACACCCCTCCAGGTTGAGGCACGTCGGATCGAGCGGCGGCAGCCCCAGCCGCGACAGCTCCGCGTTGACGGCCGCAAGGTCCCTGGACCATACCTGGGCCAGCCGATCCAGGTACCCCTTCAGCTCCGTGGTCAGGATCCCGAAGATCTCCGGCATGTTGTTGGTGGGCCGGCCATCTCCCCGTTCCGCCATGGACATCAAGTTGGCCAGGCGGTTGTTCACCTTGATGGGGAAGTTGAGCGGATCCTGATTGCTCTGGTTCCGCACCTGGTAGACGTTCTCCTCCACGGCCGAGGCGTTGGTCTTCAGGTTCTCGCCCCTCGAGCGCAGCCGGCCGTCGTTGGATCGCTTGAGGCGGTCGTCCAGCTGGCTCTTCACCCGCCGGATCTCGATGACCGCGGTGTTGGCCCCGTTCACCTGGTCGCGCACCTGGCGCGAGAACGCATACTGCGCGTGGAGATCGGCGTCGGTCACGTCGATGAGGCGCGGGTTGCGCTCCACTACGAGCGGCGCGGTGAGCGTCCGGCCGTCCACCGTGAGCCGCACCGTGTACCGGCCCGGCGGCGCGGCGGGCGCGTTGGTGCGCACGCCCCACATGATCATGCCAGGGAAGGTGACGTAGGGCTGCGTGCGGAGGTTCCAATGGATGCGGTTCAGTCCCGCCGCTTCCGGGAGCCACTGCACGCCGCCTCCGGGCCCGCCCCCGCCGCCCGGTCCTCCGGCCTGGCGCCGCTCCGGCGGGACCGTGTCGGGCACCCAGGTGCGAAGCGTGGTTCCGGCCGAGTCAAGCAGCTCGAGCTGCGCCGTCTGCGGCGTGGTCTTGAGCCACCAGCTGAAGGTGACGCCGGGCCCCGACCGAATGGCGGCCGGTGGCGCGAAGAGCCACGCGTCCGCCGCGATCCGCTCCGGCGACGCCTGACGGAGCGGCGCGATGTTGTCCAGCACCCAGAAGCCACGGCCGTGGGTGCCGATCACCAGCTCATTGCCTTCGACGATCAGGTCGGAAATCGGAACGTCGGGCAGGTTCGGATTGAGCGGCTGCCACAGGGCGCCGTCGTCGTACGAGATGTACACGCCGTGCTGCGTGCCCGCGTACAGCAGGCCGCGGCGAGTGGGATCTTCCCGTACCGCGTGCACGTAGGCGTCCGGCCGAATGCCATTGACGATCTTGGTCCAGGTCCGGCCGTAGTCGGCGGTCTTGAAGATGTAGGGGGCCAGGTCGTTCAGCAGCGGCCGGCGCACCGAGAGGTACGCCGTCCCGTTGTCGAACGCCGACGCATCGATCTGACTCACCCGCCCGAAGTCGGGCATCTCGCGCGGTGTCACGTTGGTCCAGGTGGCGCCTCCGTCCCGCGTCACGTGCACCAGGCCGTCGTCCGACCCGGTCCAGATGATGTTGACGTCACGCTTGCCCGGCCCGACCGAGAAGATGGTGGCGTACACTTCGGGGCCGTTCATGTCGCCCGTGATGGGGCCACCCGATTTTTCCAGTGTCATGGGATCGTGGCGGGTCAGGTCGCCGCTCAGCACGTCCCAGGTCTTGCCGCCGTCGCGCGTGCGCCAGAGGCGCTGCGACGACACGTACAGGGTCCGCGGGTCGGCCTGCGAGAAGATGATCGGGAAAGTCCACTGCCAGCGCTCGCGGATGTCCTTGGCGGGCTCGCCCGAGTAGAACCAGGGATACGGGTTGACCTCGCGCGAGGTCCCCAGCCGCCGGTTGAACTTGTCCACGTAGGCGCCGTTGTTGGTGCCGGAGTAGAAGATGTCCGGATCCAGCGGGTCGGGGGCGATGTAGCCCGGCTCTCCGCCGCCCGCCACGTAGGAAACCCGCATGCCGCCGGCCGTGATGTCGCGCTGCTGGCCACCGCCGCCGCCGCCGAACCCGCCGCCGAGTCCGAACCCGTACGCCGCGGCGTTCCAGTTGAAGGGCGTGCAGATGGTGCTGTTGTCCTGCTGCGACCCGCAAACGTGATACGGAATGTGCTTGGTGGTGATGGCGTGGTAGAACTGCTCCGTGGGATAGTCTTCGTCGGTCCACCGGCCGGCCGTGTTCTTGGAGACCGCGCCGCCGCCGTCGTTTCCCACCACCAGGTGCGCCGGATCATCGGGATCAATCCAGAGATCGTGGAAATCGCCGTGCGTGCCGTTGTTCACCGACGTCATGGTCTTGCCTCCGTCGGCGGAGCGGAACATGGTGGTGTTCTGCATGTAGACCACGTCGGCGTCCTTGGGATCCGCAAAGACGTGGGTGTAGTAGAACGCCCGCTGGCGGATGGACCGCTGGTCGTTGATCAGGGCCCAGGTCGCCCCCGCGTCCTCACTGCGGTAGAGGCCGCCGTTGTCGTTCTCGACCAGCGCATACACACGGTTCGAGTTGGCCCCGGACACGGACACGCCGATCCTGCCCACCACCCCCGCCGGCAGGCCGGGGTTGCGGGTGATCTCGGCCCAGGTCTCGCCGCCATCGGTGCTCTTGAAGAGGCCGCTGCCGGGCCCACCGCTGGACATCTGGTACTCTTTGCGGTACGCCTCCCACAGCGCCGCATAGATCACGTTGGGGTTGTTGCGGTCCATCGAGATGTCCACCGCGCCAGTCTTGTCGTCGCGATAGAGGACCTTGCGCCAGGTCTGTCCGCCGTCGGTGCTCTTGAACAGCCCCCGCTCGGTGCTGGGCGCGCCGTACTTGCCGAACGAGGCCACGAACACGATCTGCGGATTGGTGGGATGGATGCGGATCTTGGCGATCCCGTGCGACTCCGCAAACCCCACGTGGGTCCAGGTCTTCCCCCCATCGGCGCTGCGATACACGCCGTCGCCCGGCATGATATTGCCGCGGATACACGTCTCGCCCGTTCCGATGAACACCAGATCCGGATTGGTCTCGCTGACCGCCACCGCGCCGATGGAGGCGCTCCGGATGTGGCCGTCGGTGACCGGAACCCAGTTCTCACCGCCATCGGTGGTCTTCCAGAGACCTCCGCCGGTGGCGCCGAAATAGGCTTCGTCCGGCCGTCCCTTCACGCCGCTCACGGCGATGGAGCGGCCACCGCGGTCGGGGCCGATGTTGCGCCAGCGGTACCCGGCCAGGAACGCCGAGTCCAGCACCACCGGGCGCGGCGAGGTCGCCGGTCCCTGCGCGGGAAGGGGGAGGGCGGCGCCGAACCAGGCGGTGCCCGCGGCCACGAGCGAAAGGGCGAATCGTCGCATGAGGTTCATCCCGTGTGGTGGCGAGTGCGAACGCGGAGACACCATCTATTACCCTTCGTCCGACCCGTCGTCAACCGGCACCCCATTCGTCATTTGTGACGCACGCCCTACCCGGGTGGCCCAGTAGCTGGTATCATGAGTGGCCCTAGAACCACTCACCTATACGAAGACCTATGCGAACCATTCAATTGTTGGGCCTGGCGTCGCTCGGCGCCCTGGCGGCGTGCGGGGACGTCAACGGCGGGGCGAGCACCGGGCAGCTGACGGTGCTGCTCACGGACGCGCCGTTCCCGTTCAGCGAGGTGGAGCG
>DATECF010000014.1:0-10987 GCA_035287045.1 Gemmatimonadales bacterium
GCCGGCCGAATCCCTCCGCCAGCGAGGGAAAACAGAACGCCGCGGCCCCGGTGTAGAGGGCGCGCAGCTCATCGTCCGTCACCCGCCCCAGGAGGTGCACCGGCAGGTCGTCGTGACCAGGCCACGACGCCGCGGCGTGGATTTGCGGGTGCCGCGCCCCGGTGACCACCAGTGCTGGCGGGTTGCCGCTGGGCCAGCGGCGCAAGGCCTCGAGGAGAAACGCCGCGTTCTTCCGCCGGTCGCCCGCACCGGTGGCGAGCAGATACTGATCCGGCAGACCCCACTTGGCCCGAACCGCGGCTACCGCCACGCTGTCCGCGGGCTGGTCGAACGGTGCGGTGCCCTGCGAGACGAGATCAATGCGGTCCCGGGCGACGCCGAGCACCCGCACCAGCTCTCCGCGGGTCCACTCCGACAAGACCAGCACCCGGGCCGCGTGGCGTACCGGACGAGCCAGCGCGGCCTTGAACCACCAGGTGAACCCGGGCCGGTACCACTCGGGATGGGTCAGCGGAGTCAGGTCGTACACCAGGATCACCGAAGGCCCGGCGCCACAGGCCGGTGCCGTCTGGCCCAGATGCAGCGCCACATCGCAGCCGGCGCTCCGCAGCCTCAAGGGCAACTCGATCTGCTCCCATACCCGCCCGGGCAGGATCCCGCGCACTACCTCCCTCGCTGGCAGCTTCGAGGCTGGCTGGGCCTTCGCGAGTCCTCGCGGCACGAATACCGCCACCCGCGCGCGATCCCCCAGCCGTGCCGCGAGCTCCCGCGCCACCCGCTGCACGCCGGTCACCGGCGCGCCGTAGAACCGACCGTTAAGCGCGATCCGCAGCATGGGTGCGTGCCGGGGGAAAAGCGCCATCGGAGGCGCTCAGGCAGAGTGCCAGGATCAGCACGGCCACCTGCCCCGGACCGTGAGAGAAGATCCAGTCGGAGAACCCCACCGCGATCACGGTGCCGGCGGACCAAACCAACGCCCGCCTGAGCGCGAGCCCAGTGGGCGCCTCGGCTGGATCATGGGCCGCGTCGCGCGCCCGCCGGATGGCGCGGACCAGCACGTGAGCCAGAAGCCAGACAAACGGGATGAGGCCTATGAGCCCCGCCTCGGCAGCGACCTGGACCAAGGCGTTGTGGGGTGTCGGGAGGTAGTCGAAGAGCTGCGGGATCTGGGCCCCAAAGCGATCCAGCTCCGTGGCGTAGCCGCCCAGGCCCACGCCGGCCAGCGGCTGGGCCAGGAACATCAGCACCCCGGCCAGCATGAGGGCGGCTCGCTGCTCCAGAACCCAATCCGCCAGCGTGCGCTGGAATGTGTCCCGCAGCATGCCGCCGGAGATCAGGTCCACCAGCACCGCCGTCGCGATGGTTGCGAGCCAGAGGCGCACCGCCCAGCGAATCTGCCCGGCGGGAAGCAGCACCAAGGTGCCGGCTACGACCGCCAGCCAGCTTCCCCGGGAGAACGTGGCGGTGAGTCCCAGAATCATGGCGGCGAGTGCCGCGACCGCGGCTCGGCGGGCGAACGGAGTGGCGGCGATCTCGAGGCGATACACCGCGAGCGGGATGAGCGGGGCCAGGAACATAGCGAGCGCATTGGGCTGTCCGAATCCCAGGGCCGCACGGTGGTACGGTGTCCCCCAGCGCGGGAACCGGCCGGGCAAGAGATCCACCGCCTCCAGCACCGCGAGCGTGCCGCACGCGCCGCCCACCAGCACCAGCAGCGATACCAGCGATTCGCTGCGGCCCCGCGAGGCGCCCAGCGCATCTGTCGCCACCACCAGCAAGGCCATCATCACGGCGAAGTTCAGCAGTTCCCGGGCCCCGCTCGCGAAGCTGGTGCCGATCAGCGCCGAGAGCGTCACCGCGGCAACGGTGAGGGTGAGCGGCAGATGCGGCAGCTCGCTGGGGAGCAGCCGTTCGCGGTAGACGGCTTTGCGGAGGAGCCACCCCAGGACCACCAGGCCGGTGGCGGGTGCCGCCACGGTGAGCCGGAGCGCGGGTGTGTCAGTCAGCGCGGGGAGGGGCAGGGTGAGCACCAGCGCGGTGAGACCGTCGGTCCAGCCTACGGCCACGGCCACCAGGAGGGCCAGGCCGGCCATGGTCCCGCCCACGGCCGCGAGCGGGAGATCGCTCCGCGCGGCGCCGGCCAGGGCCAGTACGGTACCCGCACCGAGCAGAGCCACAGTGGCCGCTACCAAGGCCGCCCGGTAGGCGCTGCCTACTCCGCCGTTAGCGTTACTCACTGCCGAGACGCAGCCCCCACCTTCCGTTCACGCCCAGTCCCTCAGTACTCGTTGGTAGAACTGCGCGGTCTGCTCTGCGACGCGCTCATTGGTGAACTCCGCCCGCACCCGCTCGCGCCCCAGCGCGCCGAGCCGGAACCGGAGCTCGCGGTCCCGGGCCAGCGTCGCCAACGTCTCCCCCAGGGCCGCCGCGTTCCCCTCCGGGACCACCAGCCCCGCGTCGCCGATCACCCTGGGGATTTCCCCGGAATCCGAGCCCACCACCGGCACCCCGCAGGCCATGGCCTCCACCAGCACTCGGCCGAATTGCTCGGCCCAGTGCGTTGTGGTGAGCGAAGGGAGCACCAGCACGTCGAACGCGGGAAGCCACGCTGCCACCTCCCGAGACGGTTGGTGGCCAGCGAACCGGACCCGCCCGTCCAGCCCATTGCGTGCGGCCAGGCTGGCGAGTGCCGGCCGCTCCCGGCCGTCTCCCAGGATCACGAGGCTCGCCGCGGGCAACCGCGTCAGCGCCCGCATCAGCACGCTCACCCCTTTTTCCGGCACCAGGCGGCCGGCGAAGCCGATCACCAACTGGTCCTCACTCAGCCCCAGCGCGGCCCGCTGCGCGCGCCGGTGCGACGGGCTGGGCTGGAACCGCTCCAGGTCCACGCCGAATTGCGGCACAATCGTGAGGGGACCGCGGTACCCTAGCCGCTCCAGCGTCTCCGCCGCGCGGTGCGTCCCGGCGATCGCCCCGGCCGCATGCCGAAAGACGAAAGCCCGCATCCAGCCAAAGGGCGGCGGCAGGTGTTTGGCGATGGTCTGCCACGCGAAGAACACCGCCGGCACGCCGCGCCGCCGCGCCGCGCGGACCAGCTGCCAGGTGACCGCGCTGTAGGGCTCTTCGTCCACGTGGATCAGGTCGGGGCGGTGCGCCTCCAGCATGCGGTGCGGCTGGCGATACAGGTGGAGGTGCGGCCGGCCCGGCAGCCGTACCGGCCACGAGAGCACCTCGCCGTCCTGGACCGGCTCCGCCGGCGGCCTCCAGCGGTCCGGTATCACGGCCGTCACGTCGAGATGCCGCCTGAGCGCGCGCAGCTTGTCGCGGTAGGCCGCGACCGTGAGTGCCTTGGAGACGTAGAGCACTCTCATGCGTCGGCCCGCTCCAGGGCAGCGATCTCCGGCGTGAGGTCGGGTCCTCTGCGGAGTGAGCGGGCCAGGGCCGCACGCTCCGGCGGCGACCACAACGCGCGGGGCCGGAGGTTGATGCCCAGCACCAAACGAGCGGTGGCCAGAGCGCCCACGGCCAGCCCCCACTCGGAGAGCAGCATCGCCAGTGCTGCGCCCTCCGCGCCCCGCACGGGAATGAACCAGAGGTTCAAGCCCAGGTTGATGGCCAGGGTCGCGCCGTAGAGCAGCGCCACCCACCGCATGGCGCGAGCGGCGGCCAGCACGTAGAGCGCCACCACGTTCGCTGTGAGGGCCGGGAGCACGGCGGCGAGCAGGGCCAGGACCGGCACGGATCCCGTGTAGGCGGCCCCGAACGCCAGCCCCACAACCGGCGCCCTCAGCGTCCAGAGCAACGCCGCAACCGGGACGGCCACCAGCAGCGCCAGCTCCAGCAGGCGGGCTCCCGCCAGGCGCACGTCATCGCCCTGGGCGGCGCCGGCCCGGCTCAGGCGCGGGTACACCGCTGCGGCTCCCACCGTGGCCAGCGCGCGGGTGATGTCCACGAACTTGTACGCCGCGGTGTAGAGCCCCACCTCGCTCGCCGGCCACCAGTGCGCCAGGAGCAGCACGTCCAGCTTGGCATATACCGTGAGCACCACGAACGAGACGGCGAAGGGCGCCAACGAGTGGAGCAGGCGCCTCAGGTCGCCCCACGAGGCGGGCGCGCCGCGGCGGACCGGCCCCGGAAGACGCGCCAGCAACCACCCCAGCGCCGCCGCCTGGCCCAGGATCGGCGCCGCGGAGAAGAGCACCAGACTGGACGTGGTGACCACCAGCACACCGCCCACCAACCCCGTCACCAGCCCATACAGCGCGCTCGCCTGGGTCCAGACGTGCATGCGTTCGGTGGCCTGGAAGTAGGCGGCCAGGTTCTCCCCATAGGCGCCAATGGCGTAGGCGATGGCGAGCAGCAGCGCCGCGCCTTGGACCTCGCCGGAGTAGCCCAGCAGCCGGACCAGCACGATCAGGGCGGCCAGCATGACGGCGTTGGACGCGGTCTTCACCCAGTGCGCGACCCGCATCAGCGAAGGTGCGCGCCCGGGGTGCTGAGCGAACTCCCGGACCAGGAGGGGGATCATCCCCAGCGTGGCCACGATGCTCAAGACCACGGCGAAGGCCCCCGCCGTGCCGTAGGCCCCGAAGTCGCTGGTCCCCAGGGTCCGGGCCGCCACGATCGCGGCCAGGAAGGTGAGGCCGCGCGGCAGGGCGTAGGCCAGAAAGAGTGCGGCGGCGTTCCGCGCCACCGGTCGCGCGGCGCCGGATCCGGAAGGGCCAGCTCGAGGCTCGGCGGCCAGGGTCACGGGTCGGGGGCTCCCTGAAGCACGGCGGGGATCGAGCGCAGCAGGATTGCGAGGTCGGCGCGGATGCCCCGATTTCGCACGTAATCCAGCTCCAGACGCGCGCGCTCGGGGTAGTCAGGCCGGCGGCGCCCCAGGCTGGTCCAGGCGCCGGTAATGCCCGGTTTGACCCGCAGGAGGTCCGCTCCCTGGGGCCCGTATTCGGTCAGCTCGGCCGGGACCACGGGCCGCGGGCCCACCAGGGACATGGAGCCGCCCAGCACGTTGATGAGCTGGGGCAGCTCGTCGAGATGCCGCCGCCTGAGCCAGCGGCCCACCCGGGTCACCCGCGGGTCCTCGCCGGAGCGAAGCTTGAAGCCGTTCTGGACGTAGCGGCTCTTGAGCCCGGCGTCCCGCTCCAGCAGTTCCTCGGCGCCGGGCAGCATGGTGCGGAGCTTCCAACACCGAAACGGCCGACCGTCCCGGCCCAGACGGCGGTGCCCAAAGAACACCGGCCGGCCGGACTCGATCAGCACCGCGAGGGCGCAGACGGCAAGCAGCGGAGCGGCGAAGAGCAGCAGCAGTCCGGCGGCCACCACATCCGCCGCGTGCCGCGCTCCATCGGCCATAGACGCCACCGTCAACCGAGGCGCTGGCGCGCCGCCATGGCCAGCAGGCCAAAGATGCCCGCCAGCATGAACCCGACCCCCAGCCCCAAGGTCTTTCGGGGCCAGACGGGCTTGTAGCGGAGCGCCGGCGGGTCAATCACCTGCACGTTGCTGAAGGTCAAGGCCTCGCGTAGCTCCTCCTGGCGCAGCCGTTCCTGGGTGAGCCGGTACACGTCCGACAGCAGGCGCACCTCGCGCTGGCGCCGCGCCAGCTCCAGGGTGGCGCGCGGAGTGTTGCCCACCAGGGAATCCAGCTGGCGCATCTGGGTTGCGAGCCCCGCCAGCTCGTTGACCATCGCGTCCCGGTACCCCCGCACCACCGATTCGAGCGACGCCTCGAGCTGGCGAATCTGACCGTCGAGCACCCTCATGTCGCGGTTCTCGGGGCTCCGGCGCGCCGCCAGCGACAGACGCTCGCGCTCGAGAGCCGCGAGCTGCGCCACGAGGCCCCCCACGGTCTCGTTCTGGACGAAACGAGGGAACGCCATCAGGTCCGGCCGGGGTCGCACCCCGCCGGTGTCCCGCTCCACCCGGGCCAGCAGGCTGTCCAGGGCGACCAGTTCGGTCCGGGTCCGGGCCATCTGGGCGGACACCTCGCTATGACGCTCCACCACCGCGCGACTCTGGTCGTCCGGCGCGATCAGGCGGGTACGCTCCTGCCAGTCGTTCAGCGAGGACTCGGCGAGCGTCAACTCGGCAAGGGTCTGGGCGGCAACCTGCCGCAGCGAATCCACTGTCTGGCCGCTCTCGCGGCGTTGCACCGTGGCGCGGAGCGCCAGGAACCGGCTCACCATGGCGCCCACCACCTGCGTGGCCAGCCCAGGGTCCTGGTGGTCGTAGGAGATGTCCAGCACGTTGGCGTCGCGCCGTGTGCGCTCGGGCGTGAGGCGCGCGCGGGTCTGGCGGACGGCCTCGCCAAACGGCAGGGTGCGAATGGTGAACGCGGGCGGTGCACGGTGGGCGGAGTCGTGGGGGCCAGTCCCCGGCGCCCGCAGGGCCAGGGTCACGGCACCAAAGGTGATGACTGTGCCGGGGCGCACGGTGCCGATCAGGGAGTCCTGCGGCGACGTCATGCGGATGGTGAACCCGCCTTCCGGCGAAGCACGGACCTGGTAGCGGGCCTTGGTGGTGGATCGGGTGGCCTCGAGCTTGGAGACCAGCGAATCCCGGTGCCAGCCGCGCGGCGCTTCGACCACCACGTTGAGCGCCGCGTCTTCCACGACGCCCTCGGCCACGGTGCGGCTGTCCAGCAGCTCCAGGTCGTTGGCGAACGGGTCGCCGCCGGTCCGGAAGAAGCTCAGGATGCCGGCTGCCGGGGAGACGCCGCTCATGGGGGGCGGCTCGCCGATCCGCAGGCGCGCCTCGGCGCGGTAGATGGGCCGGGTGAGAAACACCAGGCCCACGGCCAGCCCAAGGATCGGGAGGAAGACGGCCAGGCCGGTCCGCCAGCGCGCAGCGAGCACGCGTACCCACTGCTCCAACGCGCCCGCGAACGGAGGCGTGGTGGGGTCACCCATGGGTTGTGGCGCCGGCTAGCTGGCCGTCACGCGAGCGGTGTCGTGCGGTGGAGGGACGACGCGCGAACGACGTGTCGTGTCATGGCGGGCTCCTTGGCGGCGGCTCTATTGAGAGTGAGAGCTAGCGATTCGGGGGCCGGCGTCAAGGCGGTGCGGATGCCCCAAGCCCCCCCAAAGCCCTCCGGCCAACCCTACCCGAGCACGTCCGACGCACTGATTCCGAGGCCTGGCAGCTTCACCGCCGTGAGCGTGCCACCGCGCGTGACCGTCCGTACGTCTCGGTAACCGTCGGGCCCCGGTTCCCTACACAGCTCGATCAGATCGCCCGGGAGGTTCACCAGCCACACCTCGGGTATGCCGGCCTCGGCGTAGAGGGGGATCTTGATGTCCCGGTCGCGCTCCAGCGACGTGTCGGCGACTTCGATGACCAGCAGGACGTCCTCGGGGCTGGGAAGCCATGCGCCCGACAGACCGTTTGGCCTTCGCAAAACCGCGATGTCAGGCTGAGGTTCCGACCGGTCGGCCAGAACCACCGGGTTCTGTACACTCACGCTGGTGTCGCTCCCCAAGCGACGTGCCAGCAGGTCGTTGAGACGAACCACGCATGCCACGTGGGGACCGCCGATGGGCGTCATCTCGACGATCTGCCCGTCGAGCAGTTCCACCCGGTCGTCCTCGTCGAGAATGCCCAGCTCGCCCAACCGGTGGTAGGTGTCCACCGTGAAGGGACCCTTGAACAGCTGAACCGCCATGTGCACAATATCTGCTCGGCGAAGGGGCCGAGTCAATTTTGAGACGGGGCGGCGGGGATGTACCGTCATTCCGACGCTGGGGCGGGTCTGAAAAACGCCTTTCCGTCCTGACGGCCTGCCAACTGGCCACATGGTACCGGCTCGGCGACGCCGAGTCAGGTACGCTACCCGGACGAAGGGCGGACGGTGTGCGCTGCCTCAACGCTCTTACGTAGGGCTTATGGGCGCTGGGGGAAGGCAGCCAGCGCCGCGCCGACTTCGGCTGCTACGCGAGCTTGAGGAGGCCCGGCACCGGCAGCAATCGCCGGTTCACCGGGTCTGCGGCCAAGCCGAACCCTTCGAGAGTGAACACGCCCAGGAGCGGCTCCGAGCGGGGGTCGCCGAAGACCACCATGGTGGGCTCGCTCTGTTGGCCGATCCGTACGCGGGCCCACGCGACGCCGTAGAACACTTCGCGCCCGTCGGCCAACACGAACCGTCGCTGCTGCTGGGGCTCAAGCCCTAATCGCGCGAGGATTTCTCGCGGGACCCAGGTGTAGGTGGCGCCGGTATCAACCAGCGCTTCGATTGGCACGAACGAGGCGCCGGCCAGGTTGCCAATTTCCAGGGGTACGCGGAAGCTGCCCATGGCACAACGATACACGGCCAGCGCCGAGTCTGGTAAGCGGAAGATTGCTGCCGGGTGCAGGAAAACGCGGGACGGGAGCAACCGCCGCGGCGGGCATCGGGCGAACCTGGGGGCGGGCACGCCGAACTCCGGTGCCCGAGGTGCGCCGAGCGGAGCATCTAGATGCCGGGAGGGTTCAGCGGACCAGGATGCTGGCGATCACGGCGGCCGTCACGGAGCCCAGGGCGCCGACCAGCACCGGCGTGTTCTGGGCCCACCAGCTGCGCCGGGCCACGAAGATCTGGTCTCCGGAGCGGAGGCTGAGGGATCGGGTGTCCGATTCCGGGTCGAGCCGGGCGGTGATGACGCGACCCTCACGGACCAGCCGCACCTTGTTGCGGTCACCCAAGGGCGTGATGCCGCCGGCCGCGGCGACCACGTCCGCCAGGCTCAAGGTGGGGTCCACGGGCAGGAGGCCGGGCCGCTGGACCTCGCCCAGGACCGCGATCCGGACCAGGGGCGTAATCGTCACGGCAGCATTCACCAGCTCGCGCTGGTAGGCGCGGAGCAGCTCGTCTTTGACTTGGGCGAAAGGGCGGCCGGTCACGGGCACGAGCCCCAGGGGGCGGAGCAGGACGGTGCCGTCCTCGGCGACGTCGAAGTCGCCGCTCCAGGAGGGCTCGTCCTGGATCCGGACGCGCAGGGCGTCGCCGGGACGGAGCAGGAGCGGGTCCTGGGCGAGCAGGGGATGCGCCAGCGCCGCGGCGAAGCTCAAGACCGCCGGAAAGACCGAGGCGTTCACCACGGGTCTAGCCCCGGAGCAGGAACCCGATGAGCAGCCCGGTCACGGCCAGGGCGGTGGGCGCCCAGAACGCGAACATCCACTTGACGAGGTCCGCCTTGAGCTCGGCCAGCCGCTGGTCGAGTTTCGCGTCGAAGCGGGCGAAGTTGGCCTGGTTCAGCTGGCGCAGATCGGCTCGGTAGGTTGCGTCCACGGCGTTAAACCAGTCCACGAGTTCGTTAGCGATCTCCTCGCCCAGTTTGTCGTAGAAGGCGCGTGACAGCTGGGCGGTGACCGGCATGGTTTCTCCCCTATCCGGGTACGCCGCCGACAGTAATCTACTGGCTGCCTGCGTCCAGCAAGCAAAGTCCACCTTCCACGGGAACTTGACGGACATGAGGTTGGCGTTGTTCGCGATCTCGCCTGAGGGAAGGACCAGCGATGCCTGTCCGACCCAGACACCGGCATGGAGCTTCCGGGCGCCGACCTCCTCGACCGCCTTGGCGCCCAGGTAGCTGAGGGGTCTCCTCGGACGCGGAGTTATCCTCCATGCCCAGGGCACCCGCGAGAAAACGATCCTCGGCGCGCTGTTCGGGTACCGGTCGTCCCCAGGACGCACCCATCTTGGGGGCGGTGATTTACCAACGAATCCTCAGACGGTTCGGGGAATGCGTCCGCCGACACGACTACGTCGTCACGACCCATGCCGAAGAGGAGATGGCGGCGGACGACTTTAGTATCTTGGACGTGGAGTGCGGGGTCCTGACCGGCAGCGTCTTGGAGAGGCAACCGGATGACAAGAGCGGCGAGAGCAAGTACCGGATTCGCGGAAACACGACTGCCGGCGCGGAAATCGAGCTGGTTGCAAAACTCGGTCCGACCGGTAGAATGGTAATCATCACCGTGTATGCCCCGTAGGCGTGGGAGATAGTGAATGGTGAGGCGCACGACAGGCCGGAAACCGGTGGTGCGGTGTGACGTCTGTGGGGCGGCGGAAGCCCGCGTCCGTAGGGTAACGCGCACGTACGGCACTGGGAAGAACCTCCTCGTCATCGAGAACATCCCGGTGGTAAGCTGTCCAGCCTGCGGGGAGAGTTATATGACCGCGCACACCCTGCATGAGGTCGAGCGTCTCCGGCACCACCGGCACAGGGTTGCGGTAGGACGGAAGGTGGGAGTGGTACACTTCGCCGCCTGAACGTACCAGCCGAAACCTGGCGGGAAGGACATGCGGCGGTGGCTCGACCTCCACCACGTCCAGTCGCGCCATCCGAACGAGCTCGGGGACGATCCCACCAGCTCGGGGTCCAGCGGCTCGAGCCGGAACCGGTGGCGCTCGGCCGGCGATGGAGAGAGCGGGTAACGTGTCGCCCAGGGGTGGCCGGTGTCCCGGACCGCCGGGCCCAGCGCCGCCAGCAGGCTGGGTGAGCGGTACACCAACGGCGTGCGGTCGAGCCGCCCGGCCAGCTCCAGGTAGCGAACGTAGTCGTCCAGCTCGGGGAGGCGGACGTACTGTTGGGCCCGTGCGGGTGCTGTCAGCGGGAGGATCAGCAGGCCGATCTGCACGACCAAGCGCGGTCGCATCGGCTCCTTCCAGAATCCCCGCCCGGAAGGGTAGCCGGGACCTTTAGGGCGTGTCCATTCCCCCAATCAGAATGAAGCGTCGTTGTTCGAGGCGGCGCTTCACCGGATCCGCACCGAGCCGAAATCCTTGCGCTCTCAAGATGGCTTCGGGCAGGTTCGCCTGGCCAGCGAAAACGCTGCGGGGTGTGGCTGCAGTTTCGCGCGCGCCGCGGCGGCGCAGTCTCCTGGCTTGCGTCTGGACCTCCAAGCCGGCCAACTTGCAGCGAGCAAAGGAGCGGGATCCCGATCATGCGGCAGGGCGATGAAGCACCGGCACCGGCCGTAGCCGGCCTGGACCAGGCGCTGAGGGGTT
>DATECF010000015.1:0-4249 GCA_035287045.1 Gemmatimonadales bacterium
GACGACGGGATCTGGTCGATCTTCTTCAACACCGTCCTGCTGGCGAAGCTCGACGAGCGGGACTACATCATTCGTGGCTGACCCAGACAGTGTTACCCATGTTCCCGGATTACTCTGTTACCCATCATCCCGGTTGCTCACCGCTTCCACGCGAAACTCCAGATACGGCAACGTCCGCCTTACTCCGTGCCACTCGCGCGTTACTTCCCGGACCCGGCGGGCACCCATGCGTACATAGAACTGTTCCGCGTTCGGCTCGGATTCGATGCCTAGGATCGCGCCGGGATCCTGCACGGCCAGGTAAGCAGCTGCATGACGAAACAGCTGGCGGCCAATACCATGCCCGATAAAGTCGGGACGGATGCAGAGATGATCCAACTCCCATTGCGCGTGAGCGCCGACCACGGCATAGAACCCCACCAGCGAAGCGCCGGCCTCGGCCACGTAGACGATCCGCTCGGTAATGTAGGCTGACGTGATAGTCAGCGCATCCCGCCAGCGAAGCATCCAGTGATCAGGATAGCCCCAGTAACGCTTCGATTCGTAGGCGATCTCGGTTAGCGTGGCGGCGTCCGATTCGCGCGCTCGCCGAATCTCAAGTTTCATCTGTTTGTCTGCGGCCACCTAAACGATCTGCGGTTGACCTGCGGGCAACTGGCCCGCTCTCACACAACCTAAGTTTCCTTATCAGTCGCGACGGCGCCAGCCGGCGCGAGCGTTCGCCGTTCGAGCGCCCGTCAGTGTCCAACTGATTTGAAGCTTGTGCGAAAACCCCGTTCTGAGCACCGGGAGCGACTGAATGGTCCCCGCGATCGTGGCCCCGGTGCCGGGGTCCGTGTACCGGAACCCGGTCAAGCGCTCTATGCCCATCTCGATGCTCAACTCCCCTGGCCCGAAAACCGGGGGCTTGGCCACGACCGTCACCGGGATGTACGTGTCCAGTCCGGTGTAACTCAACCGCAGAAACGTCCGCCCCTTGGTGAGGCCCGCCAGCTTGCCGCCCGCAAACCCGGCGACGGTCGCGTCCAGGCTCTGACCCGTGAGCCCCGTCCCATACATGTGCGGGACGCCGTTGGCGTCATAGTAGACCGCGTCGACGTCCACCGTGTCATCTACGGTCACTTCAATGGCCGAAGGCGCCGCGAAGCGGCCGACCCTCGGCGCCTCGCCACCTCCCGCCGGCGTTGATATCGTGCACGTGACGCCCGACCCCGCCGGCACCTGGCAGGTCGCGGCACCGGGCGCCCCCCCGCCACCACCGCCCACCTTGATCTCAAACTCGAAACCGACCTCTCGGAGCTGGTCTGCGGACAGGGCGTCAGCCAGCACCCAGCCTTCCCCCACCCAGGCATTCACCCCGCGCACGCTCTTGACCACGGTCTCGATCCACCCGAACGGCCCCTGCGCCTGCGCAGTCCGCGCCGGCACGGCGCCCAGGGCGGCGACCGCGAGAACCAGGATCCGAATGCGTGTCCTGAACGGGGCGTGACCGTAGACCATGACGTTCCTCCGGAGGGCGGAGCCTGCCCCCCCATTGTATCGGTCTCACGGCGGCCGCCTAGGGCGTTTTGGGGACACCCGACCTGCGTTTTGGGGACATTTCCGCTGGTTGACTCTCGGTAGTGGCTGCCGGATAAGGTCCGGCGGGAAACGGCTGGTGACGCGAGGGCGACGTTGTCAAGCGTCGGCAGTGTGCTACATTCGCCGCACCCACCTGAGGAGGATGGTCCCGTATGACTGCCTGGTCCCGCCGCATCACCCCGCTCGCTCTCGCCGCCCAGATCGCGACCCCCATCGCGCTCTTCGCTCAGGTCCCCACGCCGGCCAGTGTCTTCGGCTTCGAGCCCGGCGCGGATTACCAGATCGCCGACTACACCCAGATCTCGGACTACCTGCGCCGCCTGGACGCCGCCAGCGACCGGGTGCGGATGATCGAGATCGGGACGTCGGCACAAGGTCGGTCGCTGTTCCTGCTCTTCATCTCCAGCGAGCAGAACCTGCGCCAGCTGGACCGCTGGCGGGACATCTCCGCGCGCCTGGCGCTGGCCAGGGACCTGGATGAGGCCGCCGCGCGGCGCCTGGCGGACGAGGGGCGGGCCATTGTCTGGGTGGACGGCGGGTTGCACGCCACCGAGCGGGCGCACGGGCAGATGACCTCCCTCCTGGCCTGGAAGCTGGCCACCGAGGAATCCGCCGAGATGCGGTTCATCAGGGACAACGTGATCACGTTGCTCATGCCGGTGATGAATCCGGACGGACTGGACCTGGTGGCTTCCTGGTATCGCCAACACCTGGGGACCCCGTTCGAGACCACCACCCCGCCGTACCTGTATCACCACTACGTGGGCCACGACAACAATCGTGACTGGTTCGCGATTCTCCAGCCGGAGACCCAGGCGGTGGCACGGGTGCTCTACACCCAATGGTTCCCGCAGATCGTGTACAACCACCACCAGACCGCTCCGCCCTGGACTCGGATCTTCGTGCCGCCCTTCGCCGATCCGGTGAATCCCAACATCCCGCCGGCGGTCACGGCGGGCGTCAACCTGGTGGGCGAAGCCATGGTCAAGCGCTTCGCGGACGAGGGGAAGGACGGCGCCGTTTCGCGCGTGGTGTTCGACATGTGGTGGAACGGGGGCATGCGCACCGCGCCCTACTATCACAACATGATCGGCATTCTCACGGAGACGGCGCAGCCCTCGCCCACGCCCACCTTCTGGGATCCGGCGCTGCGGCCTCCGGTGCTGGATCTCTACAGCCGGGGGCGCGCGGGCACCGTGTCCACCACGGATCCCAGCATCCAGTATCCGTACCCCTGGAAGGGGGGCTGGCTCAAGTTCCGCGACGCGGTTGACTACATGGTCACGGGCTCCATGGCGGTGCTGAACATGGGCGCCCGGCATCGGACGGACTGGTTGTACAACATCTACAAGATGGGTCGCGAAGCGATCGCCGCCGGCAGCGCTGGGGGCCCGTATGCCTATGTGATCCCGCCGGAGCAATGGGACACGGGAGCGGCTGAGGACCTGGTGAACATCCTGCGGCGCGGCGGGGTCGAGGTACGCCAGGCCGGCGCGGCGTTCTCGGCCGGCGGCCGGCAATTCACCGCCGGATCGTACGTGGTGCACGCGGCGCAGGCCTTCCGTCCGTATGTGCTGGACTTAATGGAAAAGCAGAACTATCCCAACCGGCGCCAGTACGCCGGCGGCCCGCCCGAGGCGCCGTACGATCTGGCCGGCTGGACCCTGCCGATGCAAATGGGCGTTGACGTGGTGCGGGTGGATCAGGCGTTCACCGCCAACACGCAGCCGGTGGACGTGGCTCGGCCCGCGGCGGGCGCCGTTTCCGGGACCGGGGCCTTCGGCTACGTCATGTCCGGCAAGTCCGCGACCGGGGCGGCGGCCATCAACCGGCTGCTCGCGGCCGGCGAGCAGGTGAGCTGGTTGCTGGGCGAGGCCAGTATCAACGGCGACCGGTTCGACGCCGGAAGCGCGGTCATTCGCACCAAGGCGGGCACCCGCGAGCGGCTGGACAGCCTGGCGAAGTCCACCGGGCTGAGCTTCACCGGTGTGCCCAGCGCGCCGGGCGCCGAGCTGGGTGCGTTGGAGCGCCCCCGTGTGGCGATCTACAAGAGCTGGGACCCGTCCATGGACGAGGGCTGGACCCGCTGGCTCCTGGAGCGCTACGGATTCCCGCTGGACACGCTGCACGACGCGGACGTCAAGCGGGGGGATCTCTCCAGGTACCACGCGATCATTCTGCCGGATCAGACGCCTGAGGAGATTCTGAACGGCCATCCCAGCGGTACCATGCCGGCGGCGTTCGTCGGGGGGCTGGGCGTCGAAGGCGCCGCGGCACTCAAGCGCTACGCCGAAGGCGGCGGCACGGTGCTGGCGCTGGATCACGCCAGCCGCTTCGCCATTGAGCAGTTCGGTCTGCCGGTGCGGGACGTGATCGGCGACCTGCCGTCCGAGGAGTTTTACATCCCCGGGTCGCTGGTGGGCCTGGAGGTGAACCCCCGCTCGGCGGTGGCGTACGGTATGCGCGAGCAGGGCGTGGCGTTCTTCGTCAACAGCCGGGCGTTCCAGGTGGTGCCGCCGGCGCGCGCGGGGGACAAGGTGGCGCCGCCGCAGGCGGTGGACGTGGTGGCGCGCTACTCCACGGACAACCTCCTGCGGAGTGGCTGGGCGCTGGGCGACAAGGAGCATCTCGCGGGCCGCGCGGCGGTGGTGCACGCCAAGCTGGGGCA
>DATECF010000016.1:0-4039 GCA_035287045.1 Gemmatimonadales bacterium
TCGGGCTGGTGGCCCTGATGGTGCGGCGCATCACGAACCCGCGCGTGCGGGCCGTGACCACAAGGATGGACCTCGCGATCGAGCTGCTGTTGCTCGCCCAGGTTGTGCTGGGATGCTGGATCGCGCTGGGCTTTCGCTGGGGCTCATCGTGGTTCGCGGCGGACCTCTCGCCTTACTTGTGGTCGCTCGTGAGGTTCTCCCCCGAGACCGGGGCCGTCTTCGCGCTGCCCTGGGTCATCAAGCTCCACATCGCCGGCGCGTTCGCCATTCTGTTCATGGTTCCGTTCACGCGCCTGGTCCACTTCATCGTAGCACCGCTGGACTACCTGGTGCGGCCCTATCAGCAGGTCATCTGGAACTGGGACCGCAAGGCGGTTCGGGATCCAGGGACGCCGTGGAGCAAGGCACGGCCCCAGAACAGCTGAGCCGCGGTCGGATGCCGACAGGTCGAGCAGCGACGACATGATGAGCAGTCGCGCGAAGGCCTTGAGCGTGCTCACGGCAAACACGTTGGCATTCACGGTCTGCTTCGCCGTGTGGATGCTGTACGGTGTGCTGATCACCTATCTCGTTGACCGCCAGGTGTACGCGTTCAGCAAGACGGAAATGGGGTGGCTGATCGGGATACCGGTGCTGTCGGGATCGATCCTCCGCCTTCCCGCCGGGATGCTGAGCGATCGGTACGGCGGGCGGCCCGTGTATGCCGCGGTGATGTTGACCGCCGCCGTCTCGGTGTACCTGGTGAGTTTCGCCGATAGCTTCTGGGCGTTCCTGCTGGGCGGGCTTGCTTTCGGTCTCGCGGGAACCTCGTTCGCGGTGGGGATCGCGTATACCTCGGTGTGGTTCCCCCGGCATCAGCAGGGAACGGCGCTGGGGATCTTCGGCATGGGGAACGCCGGAGCCGCGGTCACCGCGATGGTCGCACCCGCACTGCTCGGGGTCCTGACGCGAGGCGGGGAGGAGCTGGAGCGGTGGAGACTGCTGCCGCGGACGTACGCCTGGGCCCTCGTCGTGACCACGGTGCTGTTCTGGCTCTCGACGTTTCCGCGGAAGCCCGACGAACCGGTGGTGCGCACCCTCGGCCAGCGCCTGGAGCCACTCCGGTCAGTGCGGGTCTGGCGGTTCGGGCTGTACTACTTCCTGGTGTTCGGCGGGTTTGTCGCCCTCTCGCAGTGGCTGATCCCCTATTACGTCAATGTGTATGCGCTCACCATCGTAACAGCCGGCCTCCTGTCGTCCGTCTTCAGCCTCCCGTCCGGTGTGATCCGGGCCTTCGGCGGCTGGCTCTCCGATCGCCTGGGTGCGCGAACCGTGATGTACTGGGTTCTCGGGGGATGCACCATTGCTTCTCTCCTACTGGTTGTGCCCCGCATGGACATCCAGTCACCCGGGGAGGGCGTGATGGCCTTCCGGGCCGGCACGATCACCGACGTGCGGGAGGACGCCGTCGAGGTGGATGGCGTCCAGTACCCGCTGCGGCCGCGCCAACTGGGGACACCGGAGCGGGAAGGCGCGTTGATCTGGCCCACCAGCATCTCGTGGCAGGAGCCGGTCGTGCGGCCGGGCGACGCGGTCGCCCGGCGACAACTGCTGGCTCGCGGCGTCACCCACATCTACTTCCAGGCCAACATCGGCGTATTCACGGGCCTCGTGTTCCTCATCGGTCTTCTGATGGGCATCGGGAAGGCCGCGGTCTACAAGCACATCCCCGAGTACTTCCCCAGTGATGTCGGCACCGTCGGTGGAATGGTCGGTGTCATCGGTGGGCTGGGCGGATTCGTGGGTCCCATCCTGTTCGGTTATCTACTGGATGCGACAGGTATCTGGACCACGAATTGGATGTTCTTCTTCGTGATCTCGTTGGCCGCGCTCGTGTGGATGCACGTGGTCATCCGCCGGATGATGGCTGAACGGGCACCCGAGGTGGCGACGCACATGGAGCGTGGCGGCGCGCCCCTCCCCCTTTCCTTGCGGGTCCGGTGCCCGGTCCACGCCGTGGAAGCCCAGGTGAGAGTGGTGGCGGTCGTGGGGGACGACCACCGGTTCGTCGTGAGCCAATGCTCGCTCTTTCCCGGAGGCGAGGGCGGCGCGCGGTGTGAGGGTCGCTGCGTGGTGCGCGACCAGGAGCGGGCGTGAGGCCCGTCCCTGATGGCCGATAGCACCGCTGCGACGCCCGGGGACGGGGGCGGCAGTCGTCGGGCCTCCACCTGGCTGGAGCGGTGGGAGCCCGAGAGCCAGGAGTTTTGGCTTGAGCAGGGACGAACGTTAGCGTGGCAGACACTGGCGATTACTACGGTTGCGCTGGTGCTCTCGTTCGCCACCTGGTTTGTGATGAGCGCGGTCGTGGTGCGCCTGCCGCGCCTCGGATTCACGTACGATACCATGCAGCTGTTCTGGCTGGCCGCGATTCCCGGCCTAGCCGGCGGCACCCTGCGGATCGTGCACACCTTCCTGGTGCCGCTCTTCGGAACGCGGCTAGTCATTACCGTCGCCACGCTGTTGAAGCTCATCCCCTGTGTGGGCATCGGGCTGGCGGTGATGAATCCCGCGACGCCGTTCTGGGTGTTCGTGCTGCTCGCCTTCAGCGCGGGGTTGGGCGGCGGAGATTTCTCGTCGTTCATGCCCAGTACCAGCCTGTTCTTTCCGAAGCGGCTGCAGGGGACCGCCCTCGGCGTTCAGGCCGGCATCGGCAACTTCGGGGTGAGTCTGACGCAATTCGTCACGCCGTGGATCATCGGGTTTGCCGCGCTCGGCGCGTTGGGTGGTGGCGCGCTGACGTTCACCCAGGGCGCGGTGAGCAGGCCCATGTGGCTACAGAACGCCACGTTCTGGTATGTGCCGGTGATCGTGCTCGTCGCGCTCGTCGCCTGGATCCAGCTCCGAAGCGTGCCCATCAGGGCGTCGGTCAGGGAGCAGATGGACATCTTCCGCGAGAAGCACACCTGGCTGATGACGTCCCTTTATATCATGACCTTCGGCTCGTTCTCGGGGCTCTCGGCTGTCTTCCCGTTACTCATCATGTCGAGGTACGGCGACTTCCCGAACGCTCCCGATCCTCTGAAATACGCATACTTGGGTCCGCTGATCGGGTCCGCCATTCGCGTGGTCGCCGGACCGCTGAGTGACCGGTTTGGCGGCGGGATCCTGACGCAGATCAGCGGGATCGGCCTGCTGGCCTGCGCTTTGGCGATCGCCCCGGTCCTGGATCCGTCGTCCTTGCAGGACTTCCCCCGTTTCGTGGCATTCATGCTCGGGCTGTTCTTCTTTGCGGGGTTGGGGAACGCATCCACGTTCCGGCAGATACCGATCATCTTCGCCCACTCGCCGCGGCAGGGAGGCGGGGTGCTGGGCTGGACGGCGGCGGTGGCCGCCTACGGACCCTTTGTGTTTTCGAGCCTCGTCGGCCTGTCCATTACCCGCCTGGGCTCTCCGAAGGTCTTTTTCTATGGCGCCGCGGTGTTCTACGCGGTGAATCTGTGGATCAACTGGTGGTACTACTGTCGGCGCGGCGCGGAGCGTCCGTCCTGACGGGCCTCCATCCTGTTGGCCTGCCCATGGGCGCCTTCTTGGTTCTCTCCATCGCGGTCTCCACGTCGCGAGCCTGATTCGGGACTCCGGGAGTCTTTGGCGATGCGCGTCACGCGAGTGGTGGCGGGGTTGGTGGGGACGTTAGCGGCGACTGCTCCGTTGACCGCTCAGCAGGCCGCTCGGCCGACCGCTCGGGGGCTGGAGGGTTAGTAGGGCCGGTACATTCGGGGGGTGCTCCGACCCTGCCCTGTTCAAGGCTCTCCGCCGTGATGCCGACCGTCAGCCGGCGCGCCACGTCTCCGGCATCGCGGCCACGCGCTCCGCGAGGTTGTCCAACTGCGCCACCAGCTCCTTCGGCAGGCGCTCGCCGAACTTCGCGTACCACTCGCGGACCCCGTCCACCTCGCGCTGGGCGTCGGCCTTGCCGATGTCCGTGACCCGCTGGTACGACTCCCGGCTGTACGCCAGCCCGTCCCAGCGCAGGTCTTCGTACTTGGCCATCAGGCCGAAG
>DATECF010000017.1:0-6935 GCA_035287045.1 Gemmatimonadales bacterium
CTGCTCCACCCCCCAGCCGAACATCTGCCGCAGGTAGGCCGGGGGCACGTGGATCGGCGGGATGTAGTAGGTGTTGGGCTCGAGGCCGAACTGGGGATAGAGCGGCAGCGCGACCTTCTTCACGTGGACCAGGTAGTCGAGCGGATTGTCCTCGCTCACCTTGTCCGGAGCGTCGAGGAATCCCTGGATCCGGATCTTCCCGATGCAGGTCATGGTGCACTGGGTCTGCCGCCCGCCCTCCACCGCCGGGTAGCAGCCGATGCACTTCTCGCTCACCCGCGTATGGGCATTGAAGTACACCTTCTTGTACGGGCAGCCGCGCACGCACTCGCGGTAGCCACGGCAGCGGCTCTGGTCCAGCAGCACGATGCCGTCCTCGGGACGCTTGTAGATGGACTGGCGCGGGCACGCCGCCAGGCATGCCGGGTAGGTGCAGTGGTTGCAGATCCTCGGCAAGTAGAACATCCACTGCATGTGCGGCATCGTGAGGTGCGCCCCCTGGGTCATGAGCCCCGTACAGTCGTCCTCGCCGATGTTCGGATGCGCGTAGTCGATGTCGTCGGGCAGGTAGCCCAGGATCACCTCGCCCGTGGGCGCGGCGTCGAAGAGCGTCTTGCCCTGGTAGACGGGGCCGCCCATCTCCTGGACGCCGAGCTTGTCCAGGATGTTCACGTCCCAGCCGAGCGGGTAGTACCCGTACGGCTTGGTCTCGACGTTATTCCAGTACATGTACTCCTGGCCGCGGCCCGTCGTCCACGTGGTCTTGCACGCCACCGTGCAGGTCTGGCACGCGATGCACTTGTTGGTGTCGAAGATCATGCCGAACTGCTTCTCCGGGCGCTTCCCCTCGTAGGGGTAGTCCATCTCGCGCCCGATCTGCCAGTTGTAGACCTTGGCCATCGCCTCCGCCTCCTGGTTAGGCTTTGCGGACGACGAAGCCGCCGCCCAGGTACTGCTTCATCGACGCGCTCTCGTTGGTGGGCCTGAATCCGAGGCTCACCGGCCGCCACAGCCCCTTGCCGCCAATGCCGCCGTCCTCGGCCTTGAGCACCCGGCACATGGCCTCGCGCGGCGCACCCGTGACGCAGTGGACGTCGGCCTGGAAGCCCTTCATCACCTCGTGGCTGAAGTTCTTCCGCGTCACGAGGCCGCTGGTCTGATGCGTCGGCTTGAGCCACGAGCGGGTCAGGCTCTGGTGGGAGCCGTAGCGGAACAGGGACTGGTAGTTGGTCTCCGTGTTCTTGGCGAGCCCATCCGGGCGCGTCTCGTGGCCCTTCACGGAGCCGGGCGTCGCCATGTAGCCGTTGTGCCACATGCGCATGATGCCGCGCGGGGTCCCCGGGTAGTAGCGCGCGCGGCAGAGCAGCCGCGCCACGTGGTACTCGGCCTCGCGGCCCTTGTCGCTCCAGCCCTTGAAGGGATTATCTTGTGGATCGCCGTCCACGTGGACGTAGTCGCCGTCATTGATGCCCATGGCCCGGGCGTCCTCGGGGTTCATGTCCACATAGGCCTCGCCCACGTGCGGCGCCCGCCGGTCCCGGCGGTACATGTCCCCGAAGGGGCCGAAGAAGTTCGACATGATGTCGGTGTCGATGGGCGTCGTGTGGGAGCCGTGCCGGTACTTCGGCGTGTGGAACACGCTCGTGTAGCCCGCGGGCAAGAGCGGATGCCGCGTCGCCAGGAGCTCCTCCGGCGTGAGCACCACGTTGCGCCCCTGGCGGGCGGACCAGTCGCGCTTGGCGCGGTCGAAGCCGTACTGCTCGGGCGTCATGGGCCGGATCGCCGGGTGCGCCCGCGCCACCAGCGCGTTCGGGTCATAGAAGGTCGAGTCCACCGGTTCCCGGTAGACGGCGAGGTTCTCGCCGGCCTCGATGAACTCCGGCTCCGGCCGGTAGAACTCCAGCCGCCCCGTCTTCGTGTACCAGGGCTTCGACTCATGCACCTGCTCCCAGGAGAAGGTGCGCGGGTAGGTGCGCGTGTTCATGAGCGCGGGGATCCCCTGGGCGGCCAGCGCCTCGAGGTCCCGGATGCTGTAGCCCTTGGTGGGAGCGCTGGCGTCGAGGATCCGCTGGAGGTACACCTCCACGCGATTGTCCGTGACGAACTTCCAGTAATCGATGAAGCGGCGGTCGCCGGTGAGCGCGGTCAACGCCGAGGCGACACCCGCGTAGGTGTCGAGATCGCTCACCGTCCCGAAGTTCCGCCGCAGCGGCGTCCGCGGGAAGACCTGGAGGAATGGATTGGTGTTGGAGGCCGTCATGTCGGGGTACTTGAACTCCATCCACGAGTCCACGCCGTAGACGATGTCGGCATACTCGCACGAGCCCGACCACCACCACTCGTTGACGACCACGCATTCCTGGCGCGGCAGGGTGTTGAAGACCACGTTGTAGTGGTACTTGGTGTTCGCGATCTGCGAGTTGGAGTTGCTGAGCCAGATGGCCTTGGTGGGCGTGGGCACGTGCGCGCCGGTGGTGAACTGCTTGTTCCCCTCCCGGTGGATCACTTCCCCCGCCGCGTAGTAGTGAAGCGATTCGTAGCGCGTGTAGCCCTTGACGCTCACGGGACCGTCGGGGCCGAGCTGGGGGTTGAACGGATCCTCCGCCACGTACAGCGGCAGGCCGGAGAAGAGCGACGTGCGATAGTTCCCGGCATAGGAGCCCACGTTGCCGCCGGGCTGGCCGATGTTCGCCGTCAGCGCCGCCACCAGGAAGATGGCGCGGTCCTTCAGGTCGTTGTTGAAGAACTGGTTGGGGCCCATGCCCACCGGGAAGAGCGTGGTGCCCCGGTTGGCGGCGATGGCCCGCGCCAGGGAGACGATGGCCTCGGCCGGCGCCCAGGTGATCTTGGAGACGGCCTCCGGCGTCATGGTCTCCGTCAGGTACTGGCGGGTGAGGTCGAAGGTCGGGCGGGCCTGGACCCGGCTGCCGTCGGCCAGCGTCACCTCGAAGGTCCCCTCGAGCGCCGGCTCGATCCCGGTCCCGGTGAACCGATCCCCGACCAGATCGCGGGTCACCGCCACCGGCGTGCCGCTCCGCCCGTCCCACATCACGAAGTCGGCGAAATCGCCGCGCATCGCCTCGGGCAGCTGCATCCCGTTCTGGAGCGGCGTCGGCTCGATCCGCTGGCCCGGCTTGACGATGCGGATCCAGTTGGTCAGCTCCGCCTCCCTGTATCCGGGGAAGACGTCCCGCGCGAGCAGGGGCTGGAGGTTATCCATGCGAATCAGCCGGGGCAGGTCGGTGAAGCGCTTGACGAAGTCCACGTCGTAGCGCTTCTCGCTCACGATCACGGAGGCGAGTCCCAGCGCGAAGGCGGGGTCGGTGCCGGGGCGGATGACGATCACCTCGTCGCCCTTGTTGGCGGTGGCGCTGTACTCCACCGTGAGGACCACCACCTTGGTCCCCTTCATCCGCGCCTCGGTGAGCCAGTGGCTGTCCGGCATCTTCGTCGTGATCCAGTTCATCCCCCAGACCACGATGAGCTTGGCGTTCTCGGCGGCGAAGAGCTCCCAGTCCGAGGTCTGATCCCCGAGCACCATCGGGTGGCCCGGTGGCAGGTCCGTGTGCCACGAGTAGGAGTCCCAGGCGGTGCCGCCCACCGCCTTGTCGGGCCCCACGTCCCGCACGCGGCTGTCGAGCAGCGCCAGCATGTTGCCCATGCGATAGGTGCCGATGATGCGGGTGACGCCGAGCTTGCCCATGCCGCCCCGGAACTTCAGGAGCCGGACGCCCGCGCCGCCCGCCGCATCCACCATCGCCGGGTCATACCCCTGGGCCAGGAGATACCGCTTCCCCTGCTCACCTCCGTAGCTCCGCGCGATATTGTCCAGCGCCTTGGCGTGGAGGGCATGGGCCTCGGCGAACGGCACGCGCGCGTAGCTGTCCCACCCGCGCTTCATCAGCTCGGCCGGCGCCCGCCCCGTCGCCGGGTCCCGCGGGAAGCCGCGCTCCACCCACTCCTTGAAGCCCCTGCGCACGAAGGCGCCCTTCACGCGCCGGTCGCCGTAGAGCCGCCGGCCGAGGACGAGCCCCTTCTGGCAGCAGCGGGGGTCCCAGCGGGATGACGCCCGGTTGCCGGAGAGGTCCGTCGCCTTGCCGTAGCCATAGGTCGGCTCGATGCGCACCATCACGTTGTTCTTCACGAACCCCCGCAGCAGGCAGTTGTGCGTGTCGTTGGGGGCGCAGAGGAAGGTGAAGGTGCGGTCGTGACGGAAAATGTCGCGGTAGATCCGCTCCCAGTCCCGGTGCGGGTACTGGGCCAGCGGGTTCTCGACCCTCACCGGGTCGAGGAAGCGATACTGCGCCAGCAGGTCCCCCGGGGTCGCCACGCTCCCGAGGCCGGCCAGGGCTGCCATCTCGAGAAACCGCCGTCGGTCCATCGCACCCTCCTCGTCCAGGGGTCTGTAGCTCTCCGGAGCCCTTGCAGGGTTCATGCCCTCGATCGCCAGGGGGCTGCACCATTTCTTTTCACGCAGTTGCGCTGGCTTCGCGGCGACCCCTCGCAGGGCTGCTGTGGCACCTCGATCCCACTGGGGCGGCGCCACCGGGTTCTCACCGACATCGTGGGGTGAGGCCGGAGGGCTGCGGTATGACGCCCGTCACATCGGCGGCGAGGGGCGGGGCGGCGAGGACGTTGCTGAGGACCGGCTTTCCATGAGGAATGGTTCCGGTCCTGTCGAGGATCACGGTCTAGAGCGCCTCGGCCGACTGGAGCGGGTCGCCCCCGCGGATCAGGATCCCGTTCAGCGCGCCGAGGCCCACCCCCGTGGTCAGGGACATCGGGGTTGCCATCCCGAGAGCGCAGGGGCAGGCGATGATCAGCGTCGTCAACGCGACGATCAGCGCGTAGACCAGCCGCGGCTCCGGCCCGACCGTGTACCAGATCATGAACCCGAGGATGGCGACGATCGCCACGCTGGGCGTGAAGTAGCCCGAGACCACGTCCACGACGCGCTGGGTCGGGACCTTGGAGCCCTGGGCGTTCTGGCCCATGCGGATGATGCTGGCCCGCGCCGTGTCCTTCCCCACGTGGTGGCCCAAAACCGGAAGGCGCCGGTCGTGTTCATCGTCGCGCCGATGACCTCCTCCCCCGCGCGCCTCTCCACCGGCAGCGATTCGCCGGTGACCATCGACTCGCCCGCCGACGAAGCCCCCTCGACGACCTCGCCATCCACATGTACGAGAGACGGTGGCTCTCCCTCGAGAACCAGTGACCGAGCCCCGGAAAGATCCAGGGGTCGCTCATGATCATGCTGAAGACGCCCACCGCGGCGCCGAACGACCCCTGGTGCATGAGCGTCCGGGACTCCCGCTCGCGCGCCTCGGCCTCGCGGTCCAGCGCCGTCTCGCCGGCGGGCGGCGACCTCTCCGCCACCTCGTCGCCTGCCGCAGCGACCGCGGACTTCACTCCGGCGAGGTCCGTGGGCGCCGGCACGCACTCCACCAGCGCCTCCACGCTCGCGAGGCTGACGTGGGCGCTGAGCACGCCGCGGGTGCCGCGAACCACCGCCTCGATGCGGCTCACGCGGGACGCGCACGTCACGCCCTGGATGTGGAAGCGGATCCTCGCGCTGCCAGTGCGGTAGCCCGTCGCCTCGAGCGCCGCATGGAGCACCCGCGTGTCGGCGCGGCGGGGATCGTACTCGACGAAGACGGCGCCCGAGGACCGGGGCACGCTGGCGTCGGCGACTCCGGGGACCGCGCCAAGAGCCGCCTCAAACGACCACGAGCCTTTCTTGCCCCAGTGCCGCGGACGCGAGCCCCAGCACGAGGAGCACCACTAGGGTCAGCCGTGTGCATCTCTCGCCCTGCGGCATGGAGACAGGGGCCTCCTCGTGGGGCCTGAGGCGCTGTCACAGGCGCTCCAGAAGCCATTCCGGCGTCAGACTGATGAAGTAGGCGTTGAGAATGGTCATGTAGTTCAGCACGAGCAGGAGCCCCACGCCCACCAGCACCGTCCCGGCGACGCGGTTGACCACGGGGAGGAATGGCCGGAACCGCCTGAAGAACACGCTGAACCGGTCCACGGCCAAGGCACTCAGCAGGAACGGCACCCCGAGCCCGGCCGCATACGCGGCCAGGAGGCGGATTCCGTCACCGACCGTCTCTGTGGTGCTCGCGAGGGTCAGGATGGCCCCGAGAACCGGGCCCACGCAGGGGGTCCAGCCTGCGCCAAAGGTGATCCCGACTGCGACCGACCCGAGGAGCCCCGCCGGCTTGGTCGACAGGGACATGTGGAACTGGCGCATCAGGAAGGGCAGCCGGAGGATCCCGATCAGGTACAGTCCGAAGAGGATGATGAGCGCCCCACCGACCTTCTGCACGATCCCGCGGTAGCCGATCAGCCACCCCCCGAGCAGGGTGACGGCAGCACCCATCGTGATGAAGACGAGGGAGAATCCCAGGATGAAGCCCAGGGCATTCAGCACCACCACCTTCCGGACAGCCCGGTCGGGGCGGCCCCGAAGGTCGCCGAAGGACGCCCCCGCGACGAACGCCAGGTACGACGGCACGAGCGGGAGCACACAGGGGGAAAGGAAAGACAGGAGCCCCGCACTGCCAGCGACCAGCATCGAGATGTTCATGGCTTGAGCAGCGCGGCGATCAGCCGGCGACCCGGCTCCGACGCCCAGTCGCGCCGCCCGATCGCCCGGCCGACGATGCGGAGGCTTCGATCCAGGACGTACACCGTCGGCGTTGCAGTGACCGCGTAGGCATCCGACACCTCTCGGTCGACATCCAGCAGCACGGGCGCGGTGTAGCCCCGCGCCTTCACCGCCCGGCGGACCATCTCCGGACCCTCCCCCATGTTCACGAGCAGCAGGACGAAGCCGCGGCTCTTGAACTCTTCGTACAGCGCGTTGATCGAGGGCAACTCCCTCGTGCAGTGTGGTCAGTAGGTGGTCCAGAAGTAGAGCATCACCGGCCGGCCCC
>DATECF010000018.1:0-2537 GCA_035287045.1 Gemmatimonadales bacterium
GAGGCGCTGAGGCCGCTTCCCGCCCGGGCGCTCGCCGAAGTCCGCGGCGGCCCGTTCCCACGCACGGCGCTCACGGTCGCGAAGCACCTGCTCGAGGGCGCGCTGGCCGGGCCGGAGCTGGAACGCGTCATCAGTCAGGCGCTGGACTTTCCCATTCCCCTCGTGGCGCTCGGGGATGGCGTGCACGCGCTGGAGCTGTTCCACGGCCCCACCTGCGCCTTCAAGGACGTGGGCGCGCGGTTCATGGCCCGCCTCATGGCCCGCTACCACACGCCCAACGATGCTCCGCTCACGGTTCTCGTCGCCACCTCCGGCGACACCGGCAGCGCCGTGGCGCAGGCCTTCTTCAACCTGCCCGGAACCCGGGTCGTGGTGCTGTATCCAGAAGGGAAAGTGAGCCCGCTCCAGGAGCGTCAGTTCACCACGCTCGGCGGGAACGTCACCGCGCTGGCCGTAGCAGGCACCTTCGACGACTGCCAGCGTCTGGTGAAGGAGGCCTTCGCCGATCCGGACCTCCGCGAGCTGCGCCTCACGTCGGCGAATTCCATCAACATCGGGCGGCTGCTGCCGCAGATTCTCTACTACTTCCACGCCTGGGCCCACCTTCCCGAGACGGCCGGCGAGCTGATCGTGTCGGTTCCGTCCGGCAACTTTGGGAACCTCACGGCCGGGCTGATGGCAAAGCGGCTGGGCCTGCCCGTCACCCGGTTCGTGGCCGCCACCAACGTCAACGACGTCGTGCCTCGGTACCTCGCCAACGGCATCTTTACGCCGCGGCCCTCCGTGACCACGCTTTCCAATGCGATGGATGTGGGGAACCCCAGCAATTTCGCGCGCCTGCTGTGGATGTACGGAGGAGACGTGGATCGCCTGCGGGAGGATCTGGTGGGGCATGCCTACACCGACGATCAAACGCGCGGCGCCATCGCCCGGGTGTTTGCGGACTGGGGCTATGTGCTCGACCCGCATTCGGCGGTCGCGTATCTGGGGCTGGCACAGGCCCGGTCCCGACGCCCGCCCGCCACCGGCGTGTTCCTCGCCACCGCGCACCCCGCCAAGTTCGCGGACGTGGTGGAGCCCCAAATCGGAAAGAAGGTTGAGCTGCCGGCCCGGCTGGCGGCTTGCCTCGCGCGGGAGCCCCAGGTGGTGAGGGTGGGCAACACGCTGGGGCACATCAGGGCGTTACTGCGCCGGTCCTGAGTTTAGGGCCCCTTTCGCAGCAGCAGCCCCGCGCTCAAATTGTCCCTGCAAGCGGAATCCCTCCAGGAGGTGTCCCATGCGTTCCGCCATTCACATGGCGTTCCTCGCCGTAGGCCTATCCGTGCCCCTCACGGCCGCCTCGGCCCAGGTGACTCACGAGCACGGCGGCCAACCGCCGGAACAGCTCGGCAAGGTGCATTTCCCCACGTCGTGCAACGCCCAGGCGCAGCCCCGCTTTGAGCGCGCGCTGGCGCTGTTGCACTCGTTCTGGTGGGAGGAATCCGGCGTCGCCTTCCGCCAGGTGGCCGAAGCGGATCCCAGCTGCCTGATGGCGGTCTGGGGCCAGGCCATGACGCTGCGAAACAATCCGTTCGCGGGTGAGCCGCCCAAGCCGGCGCAACAAGCGGGCTGGGAGCTGCTGGAGCGTTCCGCCGGCATGACCGGCGGCGCCGAGCGCGAGCGTGCCTATCTCAACGCGGTCCGGGCGTACTTCACGGACCACGCCACCGTGCCGCACCGCACCCGCGCGCTGGCCTACGAGCAGGCGATGAAAGCCGTGGCCGAGCGATACCCCGAGGATACGGAAGCGACCATCTTCTACGCCCTGGCCGTCGCGTCCAACGCCTCGACCACGGACACCTCGTTCTCCCGCCAGCGGGAAGTCGGCAAGATCCTGGAGCCGCTGTTCGCGAAGCAACCGGATCATCCCGGCCTGGCGCACTACATCATCCACAGCTACGACTCGCCCCGCTTGGCGAGCCTCGGCGTGGAGGCTGCCCGGCGGTACTCCGAGATCGCCCCCGCCGCCTATCACGCCCACCACATGCCGTCGCACATCTTCGTCCGGCTGGGCATGTGGGATGAGACGGTGGCCGCCAACATGAAGTCAGCGGACGCCTCCCGGTCCATGGAGCGGCAGCAGGGGTGGAAGGCGATGCACAACCACCGCCTCCACGCCCTGGACTACATGGCGTACGGGTACCTGCAACGCGGCCGGGACGGCAAGGCGCGCGAGGTCGTGACGGAGGCCGCCGCGGTCACGGAAGTCATCCCGCCGGATCAATTGGTCTCGGATTACGCGCTGGCCTCGATCCCGGCGCGGTATGCCCTGGAGCGAAGCTCCTGGCGCGAGGCGGCGACCCTCAGCGTTCGTCCGGCCAAGAACTGCCAGGCGTGCGAGGCCATTTCCCATTTCGCCCGGGGCCTGGGGGCCGCCCGGAGCGGAGATGTGGCCGCGGCGCAGGGCGAAGTGACCGCGCTGGGCATGCTCGAGGACGCGCTCAAACAGCCCCTGCCATATTGGGCCACGCTGGTGCGGGCTCAGCGGCTGGAGGTCG
>DATECF010000019.1:0-2150 GCA_035287045.1 Gemmatimonadales bacterium
CTCGGTGCGGGCCTCCAGAGCGGCGACGGCCGCCGATTCCCTGGCCTGGGCGGCGGCGCCCCGATTCGAAGTCGCCATCACCGACCGGCCCGCCCGCGGCCCCGCCGACGCTCCCGTCACCATCGTCGAGTTCACCGACTACCTGTGCCCGTTCTGCCGCCGGTTCGCCACCGAAACCCTCCCGGCAGTGCTCACCACCTACGGAGACCGCGTGCGGTACGTGGTGCGGAACTTCCCGGTGCAGCCGGTCAACCAGCTGGCGCTGCCGGCCGCAGAGGCGGTCGAGTGCGCCAATCGCCAGGGGCGCTTTTGGGAGTATCGGGACGCGCTGTTCCGCGCCGCCCCGCCGGTCGACCCCGCGCAGCTGCTGGCGCACGCGGTGCCGGCCGGGCTCGACTCGGCGGCGTTCGGCCGGTGCGTGGCCGACCGGGCCACGCGGACCCTGGTGGAGCAGGACCTGCTCGACGCGTGGAGTTACGGCGTCTCCGGCACCCCCACCTTCTTCGTCAACGGACGCCGGTTCCGGGGCCTGAGATCGCGGGAGCAGCTGGAGCGGTTCATCGGCTTCGCGATGAGGCCGTAGAGCAGGATGGTCTTCAGCGCGAGTCCGGCTTCTTGGGGGGCTCCGGCTTCGCCTGGGTCGAGAGACCTTGATCTGTTCTCGACTGGGCCGGCTGGCCTACCGCGGCCCTGGTGCTCTCCGCCGTGGCCGAGACGCCCCGGACCAACGCCTGCCCCGCTCGCTCCAGCCGCTGGAATGTCTCCAGCGTGGTCTGTTGCACCTCCAGGCGCGCGTCAGACGCGGCCCGCTTGATCTCCTCGTCCGCTCGCACATCGCGGGCGATGTAACCGACGGTGCCGCCGAAGAGAAACATCAGCAGCATCATCAGACCCCAGGTCCCCTGAGCGCGATCCTTGATCTCGGGCATGGCTGCACCTCCATCCGGTTCGTGGCCGTCCGCAGCCGACGGCCTCATTCCCAGGTGACCGGGGCCCGGGCGCGGAAGTAACGGCGGCCCTGTCGAACGGGCGCCACAACAGAATCGCCGCGCTTCGCGTAAGCCTTGAGGGGCGGCGGCGCGGTCTAGAACCCTCCGGGCCCACGCCCTATGTTTAGGGCCCCTTCAATCGCCCGTGCGAGAACCCTCAGGTACCGAGGAGCAGCAATGCGATCCCAGCGATTCATCATCCCCCTTGCGGCCGCCGTTCTCTCCACCGTCGCGGCCCACGCCCAAACGTTGCCCACGGCCCCGTCCCCTCCGCGCGACATCGCCATTCGCAACGCGCGGATCATGCAGGCGGCCGGCCGCGTGATCGAGAACGGGACCATCGTGCTCAAGAACGGATTGATTACCGCGGTCGGCGCCGGCGTGGCGGTCCCGGCGGACGCGTGGGTGATAGACGGTTCGGGGCTCACGGTCTATCCCGGGCTGGTCAACGCGCTCAGCACCGTGGGACTCCCGGCTTCGCTCAAACTGCCACCAAGAGGGCGGACCGGCGGTCAGGGCGGGCAAGGCGGTCCGGGAGCACCGGCTGCACAGCAGGGACCGTACTCTTGGGGGCCTGAGGACCGGCCAGCCACTACGCCGTGGGTGAACGCGGCAGATGAGTTGAGCCCATCCGATCAGGCCGTCGCCACCTGGCGCAACGCCGGCTTCACCACCGCGGTGGTGGCGCCGGAGCGCGGCTACTTCCCGGGCCAGGCCGCCGTGGCGGGGCTCGCGGGCGAGCGAGGCAGTGACATGGTGGTGCGGACCCCGGTGGCGTTGCGGGTCAACTTCACCCCCGGCCCCGGCCACCGTGGATATCCCAATTCGCTGATGGGCGTGATCGCCTACCTGAAGCAGATCTTCTCGGACGCCGCCTGGTACGATCAGGCCTGGACCACCTACAACACCGCACCCACCGGTCTGGAGCGGCCGGAATACGATCGGACGCTGGATCCCCTGCGGGAGACGCTGCGGGGCCGCCGGCCGGTGCTGTACCCGGCGAACGAGGCGCGCGAGATTGATCGCGTCTTTCAGATCGCGCAGGAGACCAACACCGTCCCCGTCGTGTACGGCGCGCAGCAGGGCTACGCCAAGGCCGCCGCCCTGGCTCAGCGGAAGGTGCCGGTGCTGGTGAACGTGGACTGGCCGGCGCGGGACCCG
>DATECF010000020.1:0-8411 GCA_035287045.1 Gemmatimonadales bacterium
TCTTCCTCTTCGCGCAGGGGTGGATCTGGTCGCAGCGGGCCTATCGCAGCCGGGGCGCCGGCATGGCGCTCGCGATCGCGGTGGGCGGCGGCGTGATGATCCTGCTGGCCGCCGTGGCCCTGGCCGGGGCGGCGGTCCTGATCATCCTCTTCTACCTGTAGCCCGTCGCGCGGTCGCGACCGCGACGGTCGCCGGGGCGGCACCTTGTTAGGATGCGGCGGTCAGACCGTGCGGTCTGCTCGCGCCCCCATCGTCTAGAGGCCTAGGACGCCACCCTTTCAAGGTGGAGATCACCGGTTCGAATCCGGTTGGGGGCACCACTTCCGCTGGCTCCCTACTCGCCGGCTCCCTGGGCCCTGGGCCCTGGGCCCTGGGAGAAGATCAGCATGGCGACTTCTGCTCGTTAGTCATGCCCGCCACCGATGGGGTACAGGCTGGGCAAGGTCAACCTGACCCAGCCGCCATCGGCGAGCCGTACCGCGGCCGGGATCATCTGGTATTGGCCGTTCTTCAGCACCCGGTCCAGTTGGACCGCCACCCACCCCCACGGCAGTTCCATGCGAGTGCCCTCGAAGTCGGCGCCCTCCTGGAAGATAGGTCGCACTCCGAAGTCGCTGGCGAAGACGAGGCGCGTGTTGCTCCCGTCCAGGTCGGTGATGAAGAAGCCCCGGGCCTCGACCGTCGGCGGAGGGAACTGGAGCATCACGAGGTGGCCCCCCGCATCCAGAGCCGGTGGCCACCCCCGCATCTCCTCCGGCATGCCCCGGGCGAGTCCGAAGCCATCGGTAACACATCGATTCTCGTCGGGCAGGCAATGCCACCCGCCCAGGACGTAGCTGTCGCCGATGGCGACCAGATCGCTCTGCCCTCCGGGGTTGTTGTAGCGCGCGATCGAGCCGTCAGCGACTTCCAGCAGGTCGAAGACGCACTGTCCGAAAGGCTCGCCGCAGGCCAGTCGGGCGACTTCAGACCCGTCGGCGCTGATCCGCAGCGTGCGGACGAAGCGGTCGGCGGCTACCAGTCGAATGGCGGCCGGGGCCCCCGCAGTGTCGACCGTCGGCGGACCGATGACCTGCTCGAAGGATCCGTCCCCGCCGACCAGCACGCGGAATACGCCCCGGTCGCGCCCGGTGGCTCGCTCGAGCAGGACCACGTAAGCCGACTGGCCATCCGGGCTGAGACGTGCGGTGAACACGACAGCATCGGTGGTGCCGATCAGGGCCGACTGCGTGCCGTGAATGTCGACGACGCGTACCTCCGAGCTAACCCCATCGTCGGAGACGTACAGCACCTGGCCGCCGGTCGGGCCATCCACCACCGGTCCCTGGTCGGCGAAGACGTCGAATCTCCAGGCCATCTCGGTGAGCGGCTCGAACCAGGTGGGGTCCTCGCTGTTCAGGGTGCCAACCGCCAGCCAATGCCCGATCGTCTCCTGGGTCGTCGGATCCAGCTCTGGGACGACCGTCCGCCATCCTAGGGCGCTGAGGTCCAGCGCGTGCGGCGGGAGTGACGGTGCCAGCGTGGCGCCGGGGTCGATTGTCGGCAGCGGGGTATCGAGCGGCGCTGCCGACGGGGAGGCTCCGTTAGTAGGTGCACCGGATGAAGGAGAGGCCGTCGCCGCACAGCCGCCGAGGCCAAGCACGGCTAGACCGATGATCAGGCCCCTGGGCACTGGACCCACCCCGTCTACTCCCTGTCCGTGTTCCAGACACGGCCAGCATCTGCGTCGGTTCAGCGCCCGTCAATAGCCAGGGACCCCGCGGTGACCGACGAGCGGCCATCGCGCCACAAGCTCCTTGCACCCTCAAGTCAGTCGGGGCGAATCTCGCGCTTGGGGTCGGGCCAGAGTCGTTGACGGCCAGCACGGCCGCGAGCAGAATCGGGCCATGCCCAACGAGTACGTCTCGTACTCCGCCGCCTGGTTCACGCTGAGCCTCATCAACGCCGGGCCGGCGATCCCGCCGGGCCAGCGCGGATTCCCACCCGGCACTATGAGCCGCACCCAAGCCGTGGTGATCGGGATAGTGATCCTGTTCGCGATGTTCGCGTTAGTCGCGATCTTCGGCCTCTTGAAGCTCGTTACTGGTTAGGCGGGCCATGGGGAATGCGATTGACCGCGAGGACTGAGACGGAACCCGCGCCGCAGGCGGCGCGCACGCATGCCGTTCGCCTGGGGCTCGCGGTTGCCGGGCCATTGGCCGCAGTGGCTCTCGCCTACGGCCTGTGGTGGATCAGCGACCGCCTTCTGTACATCGGCCCGCTGGATCGCGCGACGTTTGCCTGGCTGATCGTCGTTCCGGTGTGGGCGCTGACCCCGGTGGTCGCGGCGTACGCGTGGCGGCCGCTATCGAGGCGCGAGACGATTCTCACCGCAGCCGTCGTCGGCATGCTCGTGAGCGGCGTGGCCGCTTTGCTGTTCTGGACCGCCACCGCCCATCCCGCCTGCGAGTTCGGCGCCGTTCGTACGCCGGCCGACCTGGTCCTGCCTTCGCTGCTGGTCGGCGTGGTGCTCGGGGGAGGATTGGCAGTGATCTGCGTCGCGACCCTGGCGACGCTGCGTCGCGCTGGCCGGTGGGCGGCCGTGGTCGTTGGCGTCGGCTCGGGAGTCGGCCTGGTCTTCCTCGCGGTCCTGGCCGCCTTACCTGGATTGATGGGGCCGGGCTGTCAGCGCCCGCCCGTGTAGCGGCACATGCCTCGCAGCGGGCTTGGGCCTGACGCTCCCGGCTACTCGGGGCTTCGACCAGGCAGTTGAGGACATACCCGGTTCGCTTCTAGCCAGCTAGCAGGGCCGGCATCCGGCAGGTCGCTGTACGGCGACCACGGCGCGTCTTCGGTCAGTCCCGCGGCGTTCACCGTGGTGTTCTGCCAGCTCCGGACGAACGTATCCTCGTCGGGCGGCTCGCTGATCGCGTAGCCGAGGCCTATCAGGCACTCTCGTGCGGTGAGCAGGTACAGCCATCTGGCTCTGATCTCCGCTTCGCTGAGCGGCCTGGGCGTCGGCGGCGTGCCGATCTGCTGCTCGCACGCCAGTCTGTCAGCGACGAGCGCCGTTGGCTGGTCAGCCGGCGCCGGGCCTACGTACATGCGGTCGCCCGACGGGTCGGCGACCGCGTCCCAGCCCGCTTCGCGCAGGCACGCGGCGAGTTGCGGCAGGTACTCGTTCTCGGCGCCGGTGTAGGGCCGCGGCGTCGGCGTCGGCGTGGCGTCGGTTTGGGCGCTGGCGGGTGGTCCGCCAGCCGGCGCCCGGCCATTCCACAGCGCATCGGTCGCGGCGGCCGCCACGACCACGATAGCGATGGCGGCGGCGGCCGCTGCGACGAGCTGCCAGGGCGAGCCGCGACGAGGGGCCGTGGCAACGGCTGCCTCCACGACCAGACTGGCGTCGAAGGTGGCCAGCGGCGCGTCGGCGAAAGCCTGCAGGCGAGCCGCCAATCGGGGATCGTCGTGTGGGTCGTACCGGCTAGTCATCGTGTTCCATCTCCTTGTGCATACGGTCCCGCAGCCGCTTCAGCCGGCTGCGCACACCTTCTGCGCTGATGCCCAGCTGGCTCCCGATCTCTTCGGAGGTCATCCCGAGCACATAGCTTTGGGCCAGCAGCTCGCGTTCCCCCGGCGCAAGGGAGGCCAGGGCTTCGCGCAACGCGATGTCGGTGTCCCCGCGGACCGCGGCCGGCAGCTCGGCGGCCAGGTCGAGACTCTGGCTGGTGTGCTTGCGGTTTCGGCGCAGCAGTTGCTTGGACTCGTTAGCAGCCACCCGCAGCAACCACGACCGCAGGCTACGTGGCTCACGGACCGTGTGCACCCGGCGCCACGCCTGCTGCCAGGTGTTCTGGGCAGCGTCCTCGGCAAGCATGCGGTCGGTGGTGATCACCATGCATAGGCGCAGCACATCGTGCCCGTGGCGAGCGACCAGATCGGCGAACGCCTCGGCGTCTCCGTCGGCGGCGCGGACCACAAGCTGATCGACCGATGCGACCATGGCGTCATCCACGTCCTTCCAGATGCCGTGCAGCCGCCGTGCGTTTCACCTGCGGTGGTGTGCCTTCGATAACCAACGTGGTCGGGTCGCCCTCCCACCGGCACGCCGGTCGGCTGTGCCTCTCCGCTGTCTGATCTGCACCGATGAAACGCACCTGGTCCGATCGGTCTTGACGGAGACGCAACCTAGGTGATGATTGGCGCCTCTGTGGGTTGCCAGCTCCAGTGAGGTGGATGCCATGAGAGCGATGGCGGTGGTCATCTTGGCTCTCGTCGTGGCGGGCTGCTCCTCGTCGCCGTCTTTGTCTGCCCCGGATTCGCCTGCTGCGCTGCCGCCGGGCGCCACGGACTTCATCGGCTCGGCCGTCGTCGAGTTCGTCGGCATCCCCGAACGCGCCTACCTCAACCTCTTTGCTGCGGAGGACGGCTCCATCCTGCATCTGATGACGGTGCTGGCGCCGCCGGTCTCTCCGTCGGCGTCCTCCTGAGTACCAGGAGCACGATCAGCATGGCCTACTGGATCACCAGCCTGGCGCTCCTCATCTTCGGATTCCTTGGCGCACTCAGTATCGGGCAGCCGTTCTTCTGGGTCGGACTGGCGATGCTGCTGCTCGGCGCGTTTCGCGGGCGTCCGCTGATCTTCTGGCCACCGCTGTCGGCGGTCATCGCCTACAACCTCGCGTTCCTGGCGGTGGCACCCCTCTATTGCAGTGCCAGCTCGCCGATCGGCGGCACGACCACCACGGTGTGCTCCAGCCTGATCGGTCTGCGCTACACCGGCGAGGGCAGCTACAACCCCTCGCTGACGCCGGCGGTCACGGTCGGCCTGGTCGCCGCTGGGCTGACGGCGATGACCGTCTTCGCGCTCCTGCTGTGGACGCGTCGAACGCGGTCGATTGAGCCGTAGACTGGCGTCGATGACAACCGGCTCACGGCTGCCCGCCCTGGTGCTGTTGGTCCTGATCGTGGTCGCGGCGGCCCTGCTGGTGGCCGGTTGGGGAATCGCAGTCGGGATCGGCGTGTTCGTGGGGCTGGTGCTTGGCTTTACTGCGATCCTCGCGGCCATGGCGATCGCGCAACGGTCCGGCGGATCGGCCAGCTTCGCATGGATGAAGGCCGGCCCGAACCAGACCGAGCCGGACCACGCCCTGCTCGAGCGACACGGGCGCGATTCCATGCGCGTGGCGGCGATCGACGCCGGAGAGCTTCGGCGGGTCATCGCGGTGGGCGCGTCGGTCGAAACGGGCGGCGTTCGGCTAGAACTCATTGCGGTCGAACTGCGCACCGATGGAGGCCTTGCCACGCTGGTGGCCCACACCCGTCCACCCATCGGTCAGGTGGGCCACTTCGTTGAGGTCCGGGTCAGCGACGATGCCGCTACGGCCTACGTCGCCGCCGGTCAGGGCACGGGCGGTTCGGGTCCGACCGCCACCCGCCACGAAGTGCGCTTCGCGCCAGCGCCCCCGGACCGCGCCGAGGTCCTGACCATCAGCGTCGACCGCTTCGTCGAACCCTTCCCCAGTGGCGCCATCCCGGTCGAGGGTCCGTGGACCTTCGAGGTGCGCCTGGGGCGCTGAAGCGCAGGGGCCTTCCGGTCGTACGCCACAGCGCAGGCCACAGGTCCGGGTCGACGCCAGCGCCAGCGGTCCCGAGCTCGCGAAGCGAGGAGGCATCCTGCTTGGTGCGTCGGTTGCGCACCCCGATCAGGGAGTCATCACCACGGGGACTGGTAGCCCTTGTTTCACTTCGAGGACGATGCGCACATCGAGCGCCTCTGCCAGCTCGACCGTCGCGGTGCGACGTGCGCCCACGAGGGTGCACGCGGCGGAGAAGGGATTCGGGTGCGCGGTGACGATGACCACGACAGCCGAGGCGGACTCGACGGCCTCGGCGGAGTAGTCGGCACCGCACGGCTCGGCACCGGGTCGGGGGGCTCCAGTGAACCCGACGGTCAGCTCCCTGCCCCCGACTCTACCCGTCGCCGACTCGATCGATAACCCCACCGGTGGGTCATAGGGGTCCCACGGAGGGGGGGTCACGGTGATGGTGTCGCTGGCGCCGATCGCGATCCGCGTCACGCGGACTGCGGTGCCCTGGATGGTGAACTCCCACGCAGGGGCAAGGGCAGGGCCACGGCTGGTCTGGATCTGAGCCGTGGTCAGCCGTGTGGCGGTGATCTGCAACGACGCGCATTCGGGGCAAGCCTGCACTACCGCCGCCTTCAGCTCCTGCAGCGCCTGCTGAGCAGAGATGGGGTCGAGGGGGTGGCTGGTGCCGTTCTCCCAGCGGACCTCACCGGCGGGCGGAGTCTCGGTGGGGAGGGTGATGGCTGCCTCAACCATGCCGGCGTACATCGCTTCCTTGTTCTGCCCGACGCCAGCTTCCCAGTCTCCGACTTGGCCGGTCATCTCGCCGACCGGAACGAACCAAGCCTGCTCATCCGCAGCGGCGACCGCGGCGGCCCAGCGATCGAGTGCCTTCTGTGCCTGCCGGTGCTCCCTGTCAGTGGCCGCCCCTGGGCCCTGCCCGCCAACCCAGCAGCCCGAGAGCGCCACCATGAGTAGCAGCGGAACCAGGATGCCGCAACGACGCAACTGCCCGGCCATTACGCCAACCTCCAACCGCCAGATGCGGTGCGGAAACAACGGCCCCAGAGACCAGAGACCAGAGACCAGAGACCAGAGACCAGAGACCAGAGACCAGAGACCAGAGACCAGAGACCAGAGACCAGAGACCAGAGACCACCGTGGCCGACTCACACGACGGCGTCAAGTGCCCATCGGCAGTCACCTGCAGGGCGCCCCAATCACATGGCACAAGAAGGCCACGGGTCGGTGTGGCAGGCGCACGGCATTCCCTCGCGAGACTGCTTCGATTGTCCGAGGTGGTTCTGACCCGGCGCGGCGCACGGCTCCAGCGCCGAGGCTGGCCGCCCACCCTGTGCTACCCGGCCCAGGGCACGGTGGCCCCTTCGTCGACGACCGATACCGTGCCGTTGCTGTCCGCGGCTACGCGGACCCACAGGTCCGGGCCATCGCCCGCGGTACTAAAGATGACCACGCCATCGGTGCCGGTCAGCATGTCTACCGGGCACAACGACCCCGGAAGGCAAGAGCCGTAGGCGAACTCGGTGCCGACGATGGGCAGATGATCGTCGGGTAAGGCAGCCAGCGCGGCGGCAACCGCCATGTTGCAGGTCAGCGTGGTGGACGGTTGCTCGGGCGGATCGGCGCAGACTACGACTGGCGGCGGGGCCGTGGGCAGCGGTGCGGCGCAGGCCGCCGCACCAAGCGTCAGCAGCGCGACCGCGAGGACCCTGGCCGGTCGGCTCACGCTATCCGCCACGGATTTCGATCTCACAACTGCGGGCATTGAACACGACATCGATCCTCACTTCGGTCTGGCCATCGGCCACGGTCAAGTCGCTGCTGCACCGCGCATCCAGACCGCCGACGGCCTGCTTGCCATTGAGGAACACGTCTGACATCCAGTACGAGGTCATCACCACCTCGTACTGACCGGCTGCCATCGGCTCCCAGGTACCGCCGGGGATGACGAGCCGCCCGGCTCGGCCCGACACGAACTCCATCGGTGCCTGGATGCCATGCGGCCATCTCACCTGTGCCCAGTAGGCGCACCCGCCGATCGACCCGCAACTGGACTCCACGGTGCCCTCAACGATGAGGGTCGCCGCGGTCCCAGGGGTCGCTGCGGAAGGGCTCGAGGGTAGAGGGGCTGGGGAGGGCGTCGGGCCGCATGCCATCAAGGCGAGCGCAAGCAGGCTGACGACGAAGGACCTCGTGACCGAACCCACCGCTATCTCCCCTGTCCAGTCCTCAGACGCGGGCAGCTTCTGTCAGGTTTCGGCGCCCGTCAAGGCTGCCCAGCAGATCACCGATCAGACGTGGTTGATCTCGACGCGGTCTCCGCAGTCGGGGCACCACAGCAGGAGGAGCTTCGGGTCCTCCGGCACCGGGCGCCACGAGTAGACCATCTCCTCGGTGACCCGCTCGCCGCAGTGCGGGCACTCGGCGCCGATCTCCAGCCATTGGTCGCGCGGCACGTTCTGGCGACCCACGACCTATGCCTCCTCGTCGCCGGAGAGCGGCGCGGGTGGCTTCCAGCCCGGCTTGCCGACCGGGTTGGTGGGCGAGGCCGCGTCGGCGCTCGGAGCGCCATCGGCCGCGGCAATGGCGGCGCGTGTGGCCTCGGAGCGCTGGGTCGGCGCCAGCATCGGGTAGGCGCGGGCCATGTAGCCGGGCCACAGCCCGATCTCGCCATCGCGGATCATCACCTGCACCGTGCGGTAGGTGCCGGTCACGTCCCCGGTCGATCGGTCGAGCACCTGGTAGTCCCGCCCGGTGACCGCGCGCAGCGCCGGCGGAAGGGTCTCCACCAGGCTCTCCGGATCGGGGCTCGCGGCGAAGGCCATC
>DATECF010000021.1:0-2544 GCA_035287045.1 Gemmatimonadales bacterium
GGCAAAGCTCGCCGCGGCACCATCACCGTCGCCGCGGCGCTCACCGGTGACCGCCTGGTGGTCACGGTGGCCGACGACGGCGCCGGGCTCAATCTCCCGGGTGTGCGGGCGCAGCTGGAGCAAAAGGGGCTCCCCGCCCCCACCGACCCGCAGGAGTTAATCCGTATGCTCTTGCGCGGCGGCATCTCCACCCGCGGCCAGGTAACCGCCGTCTCCGGGCGCGGCGTGGGGCTGGACCTGGTCCGCGCGGCCGTCGAGCGACTGAGCGGGAGCCTGAACGTCGTGTGGCAGGAGGGGCGAGGCACGACGTTCGTCGTAGAATGCGCGACGACGCTGGCCACGGTCCGGGCGGTGCTGGTGAGCGTTGGCCCCCAGGTCCTCGCTCTCCCCACCACCCACGTCGAGCGTCTGATCCGGGTGCGGCCCGAAGATATCCGGCGCGCCGAAGGGCGTGATGTGGTTCCGGGGACAGCCGGACCGGTTCCGCTGGTGTCCCTGGCGCGGCTCCTCCCCCCGCTGGCGGAAAAGCCCGTGGCGGGGCCGGTACCGGCCGTGGTGCTTCGAGACGGCGAGCGGCGCCTGGCCGTGGTGGTGGACGAGCTGCTGGCGGAGCAGGAAGTCGTCTTGCGCCCGCTGAATCACGGGAAGCAGCACCTGCCGCTCCTGAGTGGCGCGGCACTGCTCGGCACGGGGCAGGTGGCCCTGGTGCTCAATGCCCAGGCCACGATCACCGAAGGCCTGGGCTCCGCGGCGGGCGCCGGGATCAGGGTCGCGGAGCCGCAACCCGGTGGGCCTACCAAGCGACGGATTCTCGTGGTGGATGACTCCATCACGACCCGGACGCTGGAACAGAGCATTCTGGAGGCGGCGGGCTATGACGTGCTGGCGACGGTGGATGGCGCCGACGGGTGGCGAGTGCTCCAGGAACAGGGCTGCGATCTGGTGGTGGCCGATATCGAGATGCCACGCATGGACGGTTTCGCGCTCTGCGAGGCGATCCGCTCGTCCAGCCGGTTCAAGCGCCTGCCGGTGGTGCTGGTGACGGCGCTGGAGACGGCGGAACACCGGACCCGGGGGCTCGAGGTGGGGGCGGATGCGTACATCGGGAAGTCGAGCTTCGACCAACAGAACCTGCTGGACACCATCCGGCAGCTTCTCGGGTAACGCCGCTCATGATTCGCGTTCTCGTGGCCGAAGATTCCGTGACCGTGCGGGCGCTATTGATCGAGATCCTGAAGAGCGATCCGGAGATCACCGTTGTCGGCGAAGCGAAGAACGGGTTGGAAGCCGTGGAGTTGGCCGTCCGGCTCAAGCCCGACCTCATCACCATGGACGTGCACATGCCGGAGCTGGACGGGTTGGAGGCGACCAAGGAAATCATGGTCCGGGCTCCGGCCCCAATCATCATCGTGTCGTCCAGCACCAGCCCGCGCGACGTGGAGCTTTCGCTGAACGCCATGCGGGCGGGTGCGCTCCTCATGCTGCCCAAGCCGGATGATCCGCAGTCCGAGCAGTTCGTCGGGCGACAAGGACACCTCTTGACCATGGTGAAGGCGATGGCGGGCACGAAGGTGGTCCGCCGCTGGGCGGCCAGGAAGCCGGCTACCCCGGGTGCGCAGCCGCGGGTGGCCCCAGGCGCACCAGTCCGCGTCATCGCCATCGCCGCGTCCACCGGGGGACCAGCGGCGCTGGAGCGCATTCTCAGGGACCTGCCGGGAGACTTCCCGATTCCCATCCTGGTGGTCCAGCACATCGCCACCGGTTTCGCGGCGGGGCTCGCCGACTGGCTGAGCGCGAGCGCGAGCCTCCGGGTGAAGGTGGCGGCACACGGGGAAGCGCTGCGGGCCCATACGGCGTTCATCGCCCCCGACGACCACCAGATGGGCGTGAGCGCCGACGGCTGCCTGCGGGTGACCAGCGAGCCGGCGGTGAACGGACTCCGGCCCTCGGGCACCTACCTGTTCGAGTCCGTGGCCCGAGCCTATGGGCCGGCGGCGGCGGCGGTGATCCTCACCGGGATGGGCAAGGACGGCGTGGAAGGTCTCCGGGCAGTCAAAGCCCACGGTGGACGGGTGATTGCCCAAGATGAAGCGAGCTCGGTGGTCTATGGCATGCCGGGCGAAGCGGTATCCGCCGGCCTGGTCGATGTGTCGGTCCCGGTCGAAGAAATCGTCCACTGGCTGATCGAGCTGGGCCCGGGCCGGCAGATCAAGGAACGCCGATGAGCAAGACCAGGAAGCGCCAGGAGCAACCGCCCGCCACCAAGCGGGTCCTCGTGGTAGAGGACAGTCCCACGCAGGCCCAGGCATTGGGGGCCGCGTTGGAGGCTGCCGGCTACGAGGTAGGCCTGGCCGCCAGCGGGGATGAAGCGCTGCAGCAGTTGCAGCCCAAAGGCTTCGATATCGTCGTCTCGGACATCGTCATGCCCGGTGACGTGGACGGCTACGAGTTGTGCCGCCGCATCAAGGCGGGCCCGCTCAGGGACGTACCCGTGGTTCTCTTCACCAGCCTGGCCGATCCCCTGGACATCATCCACGGGCTGGA
>DATECF010000022.1:0-9740 GCA_035287045.1 Gemmatimonadales bacterium
GGTGGCAGGGCACGATGATCGGGATGGGATTCGAGCCGAGGGCATTGCCGGCAGCTCGCGCACCGCGCGGTGATCCGGCCTGGGCGGCAACCTGGCCGTACGTGGTGACGGCTCCAAACGGGACATCGGCAGTGGCGCGCAGCACACCCCGGGCGAAGCCGCGCACCAGCGTCCAGTCGAGCGGAATGTCGAAGGTCCGGCGACGCCCGGCGAAGTAGTCGTCGAGCTCGCGGCGCACCTCGTCGGTGGGGCCCGGCGCCCGCAGGATGCGCGGCGACACGCGGGCAGCCAGCTCGGCCAGCAACTCGTCCTCGCGCTCTCCGGGGTAGGCAAGGCGGACGAGGCCGCGCGGGGTGACGAAGACGGTCAGCTCGCCCATCGGCGAATCGGTGGTGGCGTAGGCGACGTCCAGCAGCCCGGCATCGGCCGCGCGGCGGGCCAGCGCTTCCGCAAACCCGGCCGGATCAGCGCCCCGGGGAGTTGACGCACGCAGGTCGCGTTCGATATCGGTCACGGGGTCACCTCCATGCGCAGCCGTCGAAGGCCGGCGCTGACGTTCTGCCGCGCAGCCTCCTCGCTGACGCCCATCCGCTCGGCGATCTGCGCGTAGGCCAGATCAAAGACAAACCGATGCACCACCGCAGCGCGCTGCTTGGGCGGCAGCGTCCGGACCGATTGCCAGAGGCCGTCGTCCTGAACGCCGGGCGCGGCTGATGCCAATTGCGCGGGGTCCGCGTCATCCAGGTTCCCGACCCGGTGTCGGGCGCGACGCCGGATGAGATCGGTCGCCTTGCGCTGGGCGATGGTGTACAGCCAAGCCCGCAGGTGATCCGCATGGCGGAGTTCCGGGTACGCTCGAAGGGCGGAGATGAAGGTCTCCTGGAGGCAGTCTTCCGCATCGGTCGGCCCAACCGAGGCCACCAGAAACCGATGCAGCTCCGTGGCGTGGTCGTCGATCAGCGACTGGAACGGCGGCAGATGCACATGAGGTGAAACGTCGCGGGGCATGCGAACGTGAGCCGTTCAGCCGGCCGCGGCCGCGGCCCGCAGCAGGTCGTCGTAGGCCGACGGGTCGTCGCGCGCGATGGTCGGGCGCCAGAAGCCGTCGCTCCCTTCCTCCCAAGTGGCCTCGATGCCGGGGTTTTGGACGTTCGTGCCATCCGCCAGGAAGAGGTGCGGCGACCCGTCGACCGCATCACTGCGGGCGACCTCGTACTGCTCGAAGACCAGGTGCCGGGCGCGCCCCGCGTCGAACGCCTCGGCCAGGGCCTCGAGATCGATGCCGTCGCACTCGGCGGCGACCTCGAGGATCACATGCCGCAGGCTGATGCAGCGGCTCTCGCCCCAGAAGGCACGACGCAGGCCACGATCGAGCTGCTCGGACGCCGCCAGCCCCTGCTCCTTGGCGGCCTGCACCGCCTCCATCGGTGGCAGCAGGGTGGCCGGCCAGGCCCAGGCCGGGGCGCTCCACGGCTGCCACCCGGCTCGGGGAGCCAGCGCCGAGCAGGCATCCCACTCGGCCTCCAGCTCGTCGCGCGGGGTCGGCTGCGAGTTGAACAGCTCGAGCGGGAAGACGCGGTGGTCGAAGGCGACCCGCTCCTCCAGGCCGAGGCGCCGCCGGGCGTCATGCAGCCGCCACACGGCGACGTGCGCCCACGGGCAGCCGAGGTCGGAGTAGACGACGATGGTGCCCGGCGTGACGTCGACCATGGGCCTAGTCGAGGGTGAAGTAGTCGCCGCCGGAGTAGCGGCCGGTGCGCTCCTTGCGGATCTGCATGAGGATGTCATTGAGCAGCGTTGAGGCGCCGAACCGGAATCGGTCAGGGGTCATCCACTCGGGCCCGAGCGTCTCGTACAGGACCGTCAGGTAGGCGATCGCCTCCTTGGCCGTACGAATCCCACCGGCCGGCTTCATCCCCACCGCGCGTCCGGTCTGCGCGTAGAAGTCGCGGATCGCCTCGAGCATGACCAGGGTGACGGGTAGCGTAGCCGCCGGCTGCACCTTGCCGGTGCTGGTCTTGATGAAATCGGCGCCCGCCGCCATGGCCAGGACCGATGCGCGGCGCACGTTGTCGTAGGTCTCGAGCTCACCGGTCTCCAGGATCACCTTGAGGTGCGCCTCGCCGCAGGCCTCCTTGACCGCCACGATCTCCTCGAAGACCTTCGCGTAATCCCCGGATAGGTACGCCCCGCGGTCGATCACCATGTCGATCTCATCCGCCCCGAGGGCAACCGCCTCGCGAACATCCGCCAGCTTCACCGAGAGCGCAGCCTGCCCGGACGGGAAATACGTGGCCACGGCGGCGACCTTCACCCCGGAGCCCGCCAGGGCCGACTTGGCGGTTGCGATCCGGTTCGGGTAGACGCACAGCGCGGCGACGCTGGGGATCGACGGATCGGTCGGATCGGGGCGGCGCGCCTTGCCGGCCAGCGCGCGGATCTTGCCGGGCGTGTCCTTCCCCTCGAGCGTGGTGAGATCGATCATCCGGATCGCCAGGTCGAGCGCCCAGAGCTTGGACTCGCGCTTGATGCTCCGCTTCGCCAGCGAGGCGGCGCGCTCCTCGACCCCCACCTGGTCGACCGCCCAGACGCGCCCGAGCAGGTTCCCGAGCGCGGGATGACCGGGTGCGAGGCGAGCGTCGGCGCGACGAACGGGTGTGCTGCTCATGGGCGAGCCATTGTACCGCCCGATCTCCGGCGAGCCGGTGCTACGCTCCTGTTCGTGGATGCCCAACCGCCGGAGCTGCTCGTCTACTGTCTCACCCGCGACCGGGAGCTGGCGGTTGACCTTGACGGCACGCTGAGCCCCGCCCTCGCCTTCTTCTACAACGACGCGGCGCGCCTGCACCAGGCGACGATCCTGCGGCAGCCAGATCTGGTGGTGGTCGATATCGGGGCCATCCGCGAGGAGTATGGCGACGCCGGTCTCGGCCCGATCATGACCTTCCTGCGCGAGCGGGCTCCCGCGGCGCGCATCGCCGTTCGCCCGGCGGCGGGGTCCGAGTGGCTGATCAGCGCCGAGGCCGGAGAGCCGGTCGACTTGTTGCCGGCCGCGCGTGACGCATGCGTGAGCGCGGTGTCCGCGCTATGCGGCGCCGCCTGAGGTAGAGGTCCGCGTCAGGACCCGTTGCCAGGTTCGTACAGTTCCGCCGAGGCCGGCAGGTGACCGTTGCCGCCACCGCCCGCGACAAGGACTCTGCCATCGAGCAGGACCGTGGCGGTGTGACCGTCGCGAGCCTCGATCATGCCTCCGGTGGCGGTCCAGGTCCCGCTTTCCGGGTCGTACAGTTCGGCGGAGGCCACCAGGCCACGGCTGCTGTTGAAGCCAGCGGCCACGAGCACCTTCCCATCGGGCAGGACCGTCGCAGTGTGACCGCGGCGGTCCTCGATCATGGGCGCGGCGACGGTCCAAGACCCATTGGTTGGGTCGTACCGCTCGACGGTGGTTAGTGGGTCGTAACCGCCGCCCGCAATCAACACGGCGCCATCGCGCAGGAGCGTAGCGGTGTGCTGGAAGCGGCCCTCGTGCATGTCTCTGGTAGCGGTCCAGGTCCCGCTGTTCGAGTCATACAGCTCGGCGGATGCCAGTGGGTCCGGTCCCACCGCCCCAGCCTCGCCGATGCTGAAGCCGCCCGTCACGAGCACCCGGCCGTCGGACAGCAATGTCGCCTCGTGACCGCCACGGACGCCGCCCATGCTTCCGGTTACGGTCCAGGTCCCGCTGTCGGGGTTGTACAGCTCGGCGGAGGCCAGTGGGGCACCGCTCAAGGCGAAGCTGCCGCCCGCCACCAGCACCGTGCCATCGCGCAGCAGCGTGGCCGTCTGATAGGCACGGGCCTCGATCATGCTCCCGGTAGCGGTCCAGGTCCCGCTTTCGGGGTCGTACAGCTCGGCGGAGGCCAATGGCCCGATATCGCCGTAGCCACCCACCACCAACACCTTGCCGCTGGGTAACAGGGTCGACGTGTGACCGTATCGGACTTCGTTCGTGCTTCCCGTTGCCGTCCATGATCCCGTGTGCGGGTCATAGAGCTCCGCCGAAACCAGTGGACCGGTGCCGTCCGCAGGATCGCCGCCCGTCAGGAGCACCCTGCCATCGCGCAGCAGTGTGGCCGTGTGCTCTTGGCGTGGCTGGACCAGGGTCTCCGTGGCAGTCCAGCTTCCAGGCGCCGCGACTTGGCCGGGGGTCGACGACGCCGAGCGCGAAGCTTGCAGCGTCGCGCTAGGTTCAGAAGTCGCTGTCGCGCTGCTGCTCGCGTTCGCCGAAGGCGATGCTACGGCGCACCCGCTGACAGCCAGCAGCAACGCTGCGCCAGCCAGGGTCGTGGCGACGCGATGGGTAGTGCGGAGCGTCATGTCAGGACCCGCTGCCCGGGTTGTACAGCTCGGCGGACGCCATTGGGCCGTAGCCGTCGCCGCTTCCGCCTGCCACCAGTACCCTGCCATCGCGCAGCAGCGTGGCGGTGTTACCGTCCCGCGGTGTGACCATGTTTCCGGTCGTGCTCCAGGACTCGCTGTCGGGGTCGTACAGCTCGGCGAAGGACGCCAGTAGCGAAACCTCGCCGCGGCTGCCGCCGCCCGCCACCAGCACTCTCCCGTCGCGCAGCATCGTAGCCGTGTGAATTACGCGGTCGGCGTCCATGCTCCCGGTAACCGCCCAGGTCCCGCTGCCGGGCTCGTACAGCTCGGCGGAGGCAAGCGGGCCGAGGCCAACCACCAGCACGCGGCCATCAAGCAGGAGTGTGGCCGTGTACTTGGCGCGACCCGCATTCATGTTCCCGGTGGCGGTCCAGGTTCCATTGGAGGGGTCGTACAGCTCTGCCGAGGCCAGCGCACCAGGTCCGCCTGCGCCTTCACTGTTGAAGCCACCCGCCACAAGCACGCTGCCACCCCGCAGCAGCGTGGCGGTGTGACCGAAGCGGACCGCCGCCATGCTCGAGGTTGCGGCCCATGAGCCGCTGGCGGGGTCGTACAGCTCGGCGGAGGCCAGCGAGTCGAAGCCGCTAGGGTCGCTGCCGGTGCCGCCGCCCGCCGCAAGGACCTTGCCGTCGGGCAGTAGCGTGGCGGTGTGGAGGGAGCGGCCCACCGTCATGCTGGCGGTCGCGGTCCAAAGCCCTGTGAATGGGTCATACAGCTCGGCAGAGGCCGTTGAATGGGCCAGACTGCCCCTGCAGGGGGTCGGCGAGCACGACGACCCAGGGACCCAGCCGCCCACGACCAGAACGCTGCCATCGGGTAACAGCGTGGCTGTGTGGCCAGCACGGCTCTCGGTCATTGTCCCGGTGGTGGTCCAGGTCCCGCTATCCGGGTCATACAGCTCGGCCGAGGTCGAGGCCAGTCCGCCGCCTGCCACGAGCACCTTGCCATCGGGCAGGAGCGTGGCGGTGTGGTCAGATCGGGCGTGAATCATGCCCCCGGTGGCAGTCCACCCCAGTGGCGCGGTTTCGGTCGGAGTCGAGGATGCTGGCACCGACTCGTGGGGGGTCGCACTCGGCCGCGAAGACTCGGATGCCCCGGAGGAGGCTGTGGTCGACGGTGACGCCGCGCGGCATCCGCTGAGCGCGAGAAGCAAGGCTGTGCTAGCCAGGATCGCGGCGAAACGATGGGTCGTCCGGAGCGTCATGTCACGACCCACTGCCCGGGCTGTACAGTTCGGCCGAGGCCGGTCGGTCCGCGCTGCCGCCGCTCACCACCAGCACGTGGCCATCGAGCAGCAGCGTGGCTGTGTTGCCACCGCGGACCGCGATCATCGGCCCGGTGGGGGTCCAGGTCCCACTGATCGGGTCGTACAGCTCAGGAGGGGCCGAAACGGAGGCGTCCCCGGCGATCGTCATCCAGCCGCCCGTCACCAGGACTCTGCCATCGAGCAGCAGCGTGGCGCTATGCCCGACGCGGGCGCCGATCATTCCCGGCGCGGCGGTCCAGGAGCCGCTGTCGGGGTCGTACAACTCGGCGGAATCGAGCGGCCTGTCGCCCTGACGGCCGCCCGTCACCAGGACCCTGCCATCGAGGAGCAGCGTGGCGGTGTGGCCAGACCGAACCGCATCCATGTCCCTGATTGCGGTCCAGGCCCCGCTCACCGGGTTGTACACCTCTGCGGAGGCCACATAGGTAGTGGCGTCGGTGCCGCCACCCGCCACCAGCACCCTGCCATCGAGGAGAAGGGTAGCGGTGTGGTCGACACGGGGCGTGAGCATGTCTCCCGTTGTGGTCCATGTCCCGCTGAGCGGGTCATATAGCTCAACTGCGGCATAGGCGCCGCCGGGGCCGTCGCTGCCGCCACCGCCAGCCAGCAGCACCCGGCCGTCGTCCAGGAGCGTAGCCGTGTGCAGAGCGCGCCCCTGGTTCATATCCGTAGTGGCGCTCCAGGTCCCGCTGAGGGGGTCGTACAACTCCGCGGAGGACAGCAGAATGCCGAATTCGGTGCAACACCCGCCGGCCACCAGCACCTTGCCGTCAGGCAGCACCGTCGCGGGAGAGGCGGATAGGAACCCCCTCATGCTCCCGGTCGGAGTCCAGATCCCGCTGTCCGCGTCGTACAGTTCGGCGGAGAGGCTAGCACTGTTGAGGTTGCTCCAGCCCGCCACCAGGACCCGGCCATCGAGCAGCCGAGTAGCAGTCTGGACGCGAAGGACCTGGCTCATGCTCCCGGTGGCAGTCCAGGTCCCAACCGTGGCCTGGTCGGGCGTTGCTGACGGCGAGGCCTGCAGCGTGGCGCCAGGTCCGACTGACTCAGATGTGCTGCTGCTCGCGGTCGCCAGAGGCGACGCCGCGGCGCACCCGCTGACGGCCAGTAGCAGCGCCGCGCCAGCCAGGATCGCGGCGAAACGGTGGGTCGTGGTTGGCGACGGAATCATCGGTGGATGTCCGTTATTCATCGCCGGCAGGGTCGTAAAGCTCAGCAACACGCAGACTGGCGCCGATGTCGCCGATCGAGCCTCGTCCCCCGGCGACCAGCACCCGCCCGTCACCGAGGAGAATCGCAGCGGCGCCGGTACGCAGCGCCCCCATGCTCCCGGCCGGCGTCCACTCTCCGCTGACGGGGTCATAGATTTCCGCCGACGCGGTCCCCAGTCCACCCGGGCCGTCCCCCGCGCCGCCAGCTACCAGGACACGGCCATCGGGAAGGAGGACCGCGGATGCCTCAGCGCGCGGCTGCGCCATGCTGCCGGTGGGCGTCCACTCTCCCGTATCGGGGTCAAAGAGCTCCGCACTGGAAAGGAGAGAGCCGCCGGCCACCAGGACGCGTCCATCGCGCAGCACAATGGCGGCGGCGGGCCAGGCGCGCGGCTCGGTCATTTCTCCTGCGACCGACCATTTCCCGCTGCTCGCATCGAACGTCTCGGTGAGCGCCGTGTCTCCCCCCTGGTTGGAGCCGCCGGCTACCAGCACTCGTCCATCGCGCAAGGTCACGGCGACAGCGCCGTAGTACCGCGCTGTCCGCATGTTCACAGTCTCCGTCCAGTTGCCGCGCAGCGGGTCATAGAGGTTGGCGCTGGCCAACTGGTTGCCACGCAACACCAGCACCCGGCCATCGAGCAGGGACACCGCGCCGGCTGCCGCGCCGAGCGGTTCGGTCATGCTCCCGGCCGGTGCCCACGCTCCGGTGGCGGGGTCGTAGAGTTCGGCGCTGGGCTGATCCTGGCCCCCCACGACCAGCACCCGGCCGTCTTGGAGCAGGACCGCCCTGGCGCTTTCGCCGCGCGCGGTCGCGAGGCTGCCGGCGGGGGTCCACGTCCCGGTACCCGGATCGTACAACTCGGCCTCGAGTGGATCACCGGCGCACCCGAGGTCACCGCGCCCACCCACCACCAGGACTCCGCCATCGGGCAGTGCCACCGCGGCGGGGCTATATCGCGCGGCCGCCATGCGCCCGGTAGCCGACCACCCGTCGGTACCTGCCCCGGCGTCCCCTCCGCCGCAGAGGTCCGGTTGGGAGAGCACGCGATAGGTGATGCCGAGGCCTGCGAGCACGGCCACCGACCCGACGATTGCGCCAGCTGTCCGCGCGCGAAGTCGTCCGCTCGCGACCGCCCGGGCCAAGGCACGTAGCAGCGCCCCTGACAGGATCGTTATGAATCCGAGGAGCCTGAAAGCTGCGCCGAAGCCCCACGAATCATTGGTGGTCAGCCCTGCCAGCAGGACGAAGGCGCCGAGCAGGAGCAGCACGATGCCAGTCAGGCCGAGAATCGCCGCCAGCGCCTGTCTCATGACCCGATCCCCGGCTTGTACAACTCGGCCGTGGTCAGCGGGTCACCGGTGTTGCTGTTTCCGCCCGCCACGAGCACCCTGCCATCGAGAAGCATCGTGGCCGTGTAGTCCGAGCGGGCGTCGATCATCCCGCCAGTCGCGGTCCAGAGCCCGCTGTCGGGGTCGTACAGCTCGGCGGTGGCGAGTCGGCTGCCACTGCTGCCACCGCCGCCGACCACCAGCACTGTGCCATCGAGGAGCATGGTGGCCGTGGGTTGGGAGCGGGCGGTCATCGCGCCGGTGGCGGTCCAGGTCTCGCTGGTGGGGTCATAGAGCTCGGCAACAGCGGTCGGCTCCGTGTCTGTGGACGCCGCGACGCCTGCCACCAGCACCCTGCCATCGGTCAGTAGGGTTGCGGTGAACCAGAGGCGGACCTCGTTCATGCTCCCGGTGGCACTCCAGGTCCCGCTGTCGGGGTCATACAGCTCAGTGGAGGCCAAGTCGGTTCCATACGAGCCCGGCAAAGATGGACCCGGGCCGGCGCCACCAGCCACCAACACCTTGCCGTCATGCAGCAGCGTCGCTGTGTGAAGCGAGCGGCCCTGGATCATGCTCCCGGTGGCTGCCCAGGTCCCGCTGTCGGGGTCATGCAGCTCGGCGGAGGTCAGTGGCCCGGTATTGTCAGAGCCACCCGCCACCAGCACCCTGCCATCGCGGAGCAGCGTGACAGTGAAGGCACTCCGGCCCTGGATCATGCTCCCGGTGGCAGTCCAGGTACCGCTGTCGGGGTCATACAGCTCGGCACGAGCCTCTCGGCCGGGCCGCCTGGCACCTCCAGCCACCAGCACTTTGCCATCGCGCAGCAGCGTTGCCGTGTGGCCTGAGCGATCCTCCGACATGCTGCCCGTGGCGGTCCAGGTACCGGTGTCGGGGTCGTACAGCTCGGCCGAACTCGAGGTCAGTCCGCCTCCCGTCACCAGCACTCTGCCATCGCGCAGCAGCGTCGCGGTGTGGAAGATCCGGCCCTGGATCATGCTCCCGGTGGCAGTCCAGGCGTTGGCTACATGCCCATCCGGGGTCGACGACGGGGAAGACGACGGTTGAGGCGTCGCACTTGGTGCTGGCGACGTGGAGGCTCGACCGCTCGCGGCGGATGATGGCGAGGCTCCCGCGCATCCGCTGACCGCCAGGACCAGCGCCATGGCCACGAGCGCACGGGCGAATCGCTGGGTCGTCCCTACGCGGTCAATCACTCGCCCAGCGTACGCAGAGGGCACTGCGGTCAGACTGCGGCAGGACCATTGTCCGCGGGCGCGAGCGTCGCGACTACCCCCTTGCGGCGAGGGCGGCGACCCGCTGGCTATCCCATGCCGGAGGCATGGAAACGGCGAGGGCCGGAGTAATTCCCGCGTCGATTCCGGTGGATGATCCGGTGACGAGTCCCGTGGATGGTCCCGCGTCCAGTTCCGTGCCTGGGACGTTACCGCCACAGGTCGGATGTTGTATCGGCTCGCCGGCCAACCCGACATACCGACACGCTTGTTGGCCAG
>DATECF010000023.1:0-30349 GCA_035287045.1 Gemmatimonadales bacterium
CTCGCCGCCACCGGTGGCGTACGCCGTGATCCGGGCCAGGACCTCGAGGCCGTGGGCCTTGGCAAAGGCCCCCGACGCCACCACCAGGGCGCTGGCCCCGTCGTTCATCCCCGGCGCGTTGCCCGCGGTCACCGTCCCATCGCGATCGAAGGCGGGCTTCAGCCCCGCCAGCGCCTCGAGCGTCGTGTCCTTCCGCGGACTCTCGTCCTTGTCGATCACGGTGTTTCCCTTCTTGCCCGCGATCTCGACCGGGACCGTCTCCGCTTTGAACCGGCAGGCCTCGATGGCCGCCACCGCCTTCTGGTGGCTCGCCAGGGCGAAGCGATCCTGCTCCTCGCGGCTGACGCCGGCCTTGCGCGCGGTGTACTCGGCGTAGCCGCCCATGTGCGAGTTGCCGAACGAGCACCACAGGCCGTCGTGGATCACGCCGTCCATCACTTGCTGGTGCCCGAACTTCACTCCGCCCCGCAGGCCGAACAGGTAATGGGGGCCGTTGGACATGGACTCCATGCCGCCCGCCACCAGGCACTGGGCGTCCCCGGCCTTGATCGCCTGGGCGGCGAGCATCACGGCCTTGAGCCCTGAGCCGCACACCTTGTTGATGGTCACCGCGGGCACGGTGCCGGGCAGGCCCGCGCCGAGGGCCGCCTGCCGCGCCGGCGCCTGCCCGGTGCCGCCCTGGAGCACGTGGCCCATAATCACTTCGTCCACCGCGCCTGGCTCGATGCCCGCGCGCTTGACGGCCTCGCGGATGGCCCTGCCACCGAGCTCGGTCGCCTTGAGCGGAGCCAGGCCCCCCAGGTACTTGCCGATCGGCGTCCGGACGGCCGACACGATGACCGGCGTGGTATCAGGCTTCATGTATGTCTCCCGCTCGAACTTTACCGACGCCGCTCCACCCTCTCAAGGCAGCAGCGCGCGGGTTTGAATCTCCTGCTTGACGCGCGCGATGAACTGGTCTACGGGCAGCAGCTCCTGTTTCTTGCCCGCGGCGCGGACCCTCAGGGCAACGGTACCTTGCTCAAGCTCGCGCTGGCCCACAACCGCCATGTAAGGAACCTTCATCAGCTCCGCGTCCCGCACCCGGTAGTTCAAGGTGTCGTTGCGATCGTCCACCGACGAGCGAATCCCGGCCGCGCGCAGGCGCTCGTGCACCGCGCGGGCGCCGTCCAGCTGCGCCTCGGCGATCGGCAGCACCCGCACCTGCTCGGGCGCCAGCCACACGGGGAAGGCGCCCGCGAAGTGCTCGATCAACAAGCCGACGAACCGCTCGATCGTGCCGAAGATCGCCCGGTGCATCATCACCGGCCGGTGCGGGCGGTTGTCCGATCCCGTGTACTCCAGCTGGAACCGCTCGGGCAACTCGTAGTCGAGCTGAAGCGTGGTCCCCTGCCACTCGCGGCCGATGGCGTCCCGGACCTTGACGTCAATCTTCGGTCCGTAGAACGCGCCGCCACCCGTATCGAGGCCGTACGTGAGCCCCCGCCGCTCCAGCGCCCGGGCCAGCGCCTTCTCGGCCGTCTCCCACTGCGCGTCGCTGCCCATCTTCTTCTCCGGGCGGGTCGCGAGGTCCATGCGATACTGCAGCCCGAAAACCTGGCTCAAGATGAAATCCGTGAGGTCGAGCATGTTGAAGATCTCGTCCTCGATCTGATCCTCGCGGCAGAAGATGTGCGCGTCGTCCATGGTGAGGCCGCGCACCCGGAGCAACCCGTGCAGCGTCCCCGACAGCTCGTTGCGATACACGTTGGCGACTTCCGCCAGGCGGATGGGCAGGTCGCGGTAGGAGCGCTGCTGCGACGCGTAGATCATGATGTGGAACGGGCAGTTCATCGGCTTGACGCGGTACCGCACCTCCGCCGCCTCCCCGGCGGCCGCCGCCATCGCCGGGTACTGGTTGTGCTCGTACCACGGCAGGTGCCCCGACCGGATGAAAAGCTGCTCCCGCGTCACATGCGGCGTGTACACCAGCGAGTACCCGCGCCGCAGGACTTCGTCTTCGATGAGCCGGCGCAGCTCGAACTGGATGATCGCGCCTTTGGGGTGCCACAGGATCAGTCCGGGGCCGATGTCTTCCTGGATGCTGAACAGGTCGAGCTGCTTGCCCAGCGTACGGTGGTCGCGTTTCTCGGCCTCCTCTCGGCGCCGGAGGTCGGCCGCGAGGTCCTCCTTGGTGAAGTACGACGTGCCGTAGATCCGCTGGAGCATCTGGCGGCGGGAATCCCCCCGCCAGTACGCGCCCGCCCCGTGCAGCAGCTTGAAGTGCTTGACCTGCCCGGTGCTGGGGACGTGTGGCCCGCGGCAGAGATCCACGAACGGCCCGTCGGTATAGACCGAAATGACCTCGTCGTCCTTGAGCTCCTCGAGACGCTCCAGCTTCAGGGGATCGTCCTTGAAGCGCTGGCGCGCGTCCTGCCGGTCCACCTCCTCGCGGACGAACTGATAGTCGGCCTTCACCACCTCCTGCATCCGCTGGGTGATCCGCTCGAGATCCTCGGGCGTGAACGGCTTGGGGACTTCGAAGTCGTAGTAGAACCCGTCGTCAATCGGCGGTCCAAAGCCGATGCCGGCTTCCGGGAAGAGCTGGCGCACCGCGGTGGCCAGGACGTGCGCCGAGGAGTGCCGCAGGACGTAGAGCGCGTCCGCGCCGCTCCGGGGCGTGAGGATCTCGATGGTGGCGTCCTGCTGGATGGCACGGTTCAGGTCCCAGATCTCGCCGTTCACGTTGGCCGCTACGGCGTCCTTGGCCAGGCGGGGGCCGATGGACTCCGCCACGGCGCGCGCCGCGGTCCCGGCGGGCATCGGGCGGACCGACCCGTCGGGCAGGGTGATCCGGATGTCGCGGCTCATGGAGTCGTGGTGCGGTCGCTGGAAGGCTTGGTGAGCCACAGCGGCCGGATGCGGCCACGCAGCCCGAAAAACGCCCCGATCGCCAGCAGCAGCGCCACCACTACGCCGCCCGAGAGCACCATCACTCGGCGGCTCACGACCTCGTCAGGATTCGGGACGTTCACACGTTACCATACCGATAGGAAGCCCAGGCTCGTATAATAGCTAAACTCGGCGTTTGTACATATTCACCGCGGAGATCGCAGAGGACGCAGAGGATGGAGCGGCACGAGGACCAGCAACCCGTCAACCATGACCGACCGTAACGGGAGCGTTGCCGGGATCGCGCTGGCCGCGGCCGCGGGTTTTGGCGTGGGCTTGCTGGCTGGCCTGGTGGCCGGCGAATGGCTGGGCGACGTGGACGCCGCCCGGGTCAAGCGCGCGGTCCACCGGCTCCGTCCGCCGGCCGGCCCGGCGGACACCGCGGGTATCGAGCGGACCGTCCGAAACGCGCTGGACGCCGAGGCCGGGACCCGCTACCTCAAGGCACGCCCGCACGTCCTGGGCCAGAAGCTGCTCGAGCTGGTGGGCCGGGTGCCCAACCCGGCGGCGCGGGAACGCGCGGCCGCCGTCGCGCGGGCGGCGGCACCGGGATTCACCGTGATCAACCGTCTGCTGGTCGAGGGCCAGGACATCCCGGCCCCGTGACGCACACCGGGCTGCCTCCCCAGTACGACCCCGGTGCCGCGGAATCGTCCATCTATCAACGATGGGCAGACGCCGCCGTGTTTCAGCCCGCCGACGACCCCGCGGCGCAGCCCTACGTCATCGTCATTCCGCCCCCCAATGTGACCGACATCCTGCACATGGGGCACGGGCTCAACAACACCATTCAGGATATCCTGATCCGATTCGAGCGCATGCGGGGGCGCGCGGTCCTGTGGCTGCCCGGCACCGACCACGCGGCCATCGCCACACACACGGTTGTCGAACGCCAACTCGCCCGGGAGGGCACCAACCGGTTCAACATCGGCCGGGACGCCTTCCTCCACCGCGTCGAAGCGTATCAGAAGGAAAAAGGCGGCATCATCCTCGACCAGCTCAAGGCCCTGGGCGCCTCCTGCGACTGGAACCGGACCCGCTTCACGCTGGATCCGGAATACTCCCGGGCCGTCCGGCACGTCTTCGTGAGCCTCTATCGCCAGCAGCTGATCTATCGGGGGCACCGGGTGATTCACTGGTGTCCACGGTGTCTGACGGCGCTTTCCGACGAAGAGGCCGAATTCCACGAGACCGAAGGGAAACTGTATTACATCCGCTATCCCGTGGTGGGCCCGACCGACTTTGTCGTCGTGGCGACGACGCGCCCGGAAACCATGCTCGGCGACGTCGCCATTGCCGTGCATCCCGATGCCGGGAAAGCCAGCTGGGCCGTCGGGAAGCGGGTGCAGCTGCCCCTCACCCAGATCGCGCTGGCCGTGGTCCCGGACGCGGCGGTGGACCCCGAGTTTGGCACCGGGTTCGTGAAGATCACACCGGCCCATGACGCCACCGACTTCGAGATCGGCCAGCGGTTCAACCTGCCGATGCCACTGGTGATGGACCCCGAGGGACGCATGCGGGACCCGGGCGATCCCGTGGGCCGCCGCGTCCCGGCGGAGCTCGAGGGCCTGGACCGGATGGCCGCACGAGAGCGCGTGGTGGCGATGCTCCGCGAGCTGGGGCTCCTGGAGCGGATTGAGCCACACCACCACGCCGTGCGGCGCTGCTACCGATGCCACACCTTGGTGGAGCCGCGGCTGTCGGACCAGTGGTTCGTGAAGATGAAGCCAATGGCCGACCGCGCCCTGGGCGAGTACCGGCGGGGCCGGCTGACGTTCGTGCCCGAGCGCTGGGGCGGCGTGTACGAGCACTGGCTCACGCAGATCCGGGACTGGAACATCTCCCGCCAGATCTGGTTCGGGCACCGGATTCCGGCCTGGTATTGCCCCGACGGGCACATCACCGTCTCCGAGACGGACGTGACCCACTGCGAGACCTGCGGGCAGCCGGCGCGCCAGGACGAGGACGTGCTGGACACCTGGTTCTCGTCGGGCCTGTGGCCCTTCGCCACGCTGGGGTGGCCGGAGGAGACCGCCGATCTCAAGCGCTTCTATCCCGGGCACACGCTGGTCACCGCGCCCGATATCATTTTCTTCTGGGTGGCCCGCATGGTGATGCTGGGGTACCACTTCCTGGGGGAGCGGCCGTTCGAAACCGTGATGCTGACCGGCGTGGTGCAAGACGAGCAAGGCCGCAAGATGTCCAAGTCTGCCGGGAACGGAATCGATCCGCTGGAGGTGATCCGTCGCTTCGGGGCGGACGCGCTTCGGTTCACCGTCATTGCGGCCGCCCCGGTTGGGACCGACTTCCGACTGGATCCCAACGATCTCGAGACCAGTTTCGCGCCGGGGCGGAACTTCGCTAATAAGCTATGGAATGCCGGGCGGCTGATTCTCCCGCATCTGGGCGGACAGGCGGACGGGCGGACCGGCGGTCCGACCGCCCGACCGCCTGACCGCCTGACCGACCAGCTCGAGTTGGCCGACCGGTGGATCCTGTCGCGCACGCAGGCGGCAATCCAGGCCGCCACCGACGCCCTCGAGAAGTTCCGTCTGAGCGACGCGGCCAACGCGGTCTATCACTTCGTCTGGGACGAGGTGGCCGACTGGTATCTGGAGCAGGTGAAACCGCGGCTCTACGGGCAGGCTCCCGGGGGCGACGCGGCGCGGGCGGTGCTGGCCTACGTGTTCGAGACCGCGCTGCGGCTGCTCCATCCGGTGATGCCATTCATCACGGAGCAGTTGTGGAGCCAGCTGCACGAATCGGGGGTCACGGAGAAGCTCTTGGCCGCGGCCCCCTGGCCGCAGACGCGACCGGAGCTGGTGGACCGGCAAGCAGAGGAGCGCTTCGCCCGGGTGCAGGCCCTGGTGACCGCCGTACGCAGCGTCCGCGCCGACTATGGCGTGCCTCCCTCGCGCACGGTGCGCGCCATCGTCCAGCCATCCGGCCCACCGGCGTCGGAGGCGTTCCTGGCCGAGCGGAACACCATTGAGCGACTGGCCAAGCTGAGTGCGCTGACGCTGGACGGGGGGGCCGGAGGGACCGCAGGGGCCGGCGAGCAGTCCGAGGCCGGCGCCCATGCCGTATTATCGGATGGTTCCACCGTGTTCGTCCCCTTGGAGGACGCGATTGACGTCCGCAAGGAATGCGAGCGTCTGGGCAAAGAGCGCGATCGCCTGGATCGCCAGCTCGAGGTGCTGCGCGCGAAGCTCGCCAACCGGCAATTCACCGAGCGCGCGCCCGCGGAGGTGGTTGAGCGGGAGCGGGCCAAAGAGCAGTCGTGGCGAGAGCAACGCGACGCCCTGCAAGCCAAGCTTTCCGCGTTGGGTTGCTGATCGCGGCGCCGGCGTGCGCCGCGGTCCAGGAACCGCCCGGCGGGCCGCCGGATGCCACGCCCCCGGCGATTGACTCGACGCTGCCGGATTCCGGCGCGGTCGTCCCCGGCTGGCGCGATGCGGTCGTGTTCCGGTTCAACGAGGTCATTGACGAACGCTCCGGCGGCTCGCTGGAGCGGCTGATCACCGTTTCCCCGGTTCCGGATGAGGTATCGGTGGCCTGGAAGCGCACCGCCGTCGAGGTGCGGCCCAAGGGCGGTTGGCGGGAAGGGGCCGTGTACCAGGTGACGCTGTTGCCGGGCGTCCAGGACCTGCGCGGCAATCGCCTGACGCAGGGCCGCACCGTGGTCTTCAGCACCGGCGGCGACATCCCCGCGACGCGGATCGCGGGCACGGTGCTGGACTGGGAGCAGGGCCGCGTCGCCGCGCGGGGGCTGGTTGAAGCCATCCAGCTCCCGGACTCGCTCCGGTACGTGGGCGTGGCCGATTCGGTGGGAGAGTTCGTCATGGGCTCCATGCCCCCGGGTCGCTATCTCCTGATGGCCGGCGTGGACGCCAACAACAACCGCCGGCTCGATTTCCGGGAGCCATTGGACTCGCTCACCATTCAGCTCGACTCGTCGGTGACCCACACGTTTTGGGCCTTCAAGCGCGACACGCTGGGCCCCGGACTCTCCCGGGTCGCCCTTGGGGATAGCCTGACCCTGCGCGTCGAATTCACCCAGGTCCTGCCGCCCGAGCCGCCACCGTCCGGATCCATCACGGTGGTGGCGCTGCCGGATTCCACCCCGGTAGCGGTTGCCGCGGTCTGGAGCGTGGCGCAGTACGACTCGGTGGCCGCGGCGGAGCGAGCCCAGCGGGGAGCGCGGGCCGATACCGCGGCCGCCGACACCGCCGCCGCGGCGGCAGCGGACACGGTCCCGAGACCGATCGCCCCAGATCGCCCCACATCGCCCGAGATCGCCGCCGGTCAACGCCCGGACTCCGCCGCCGCTCGCCGAGCGGCCGCCGACACCTCGCGCGCCGCCCGCTTGCTCCGCGAACGGCCCAAGCTCAGTAACACCCTCGTCGTGCGACTGGAGCAGCCGCTCAGCCCGGGCAGCCGCTACCTCGTTCGAACCGACCTGCCCAGCATGCTCGGCATCCGAGGCGAGGGGCGGCAGGTGCTCGCCGTGCCAGCCCGAACGCCATGAGACGGATTTCACCGCGGAGTACGCAGAGATCGCAGAGCGGTGGCGCGAGAGACCCCTCCCGTCCGGTCTCGGCGTCCTCTGCGTTCTCCGCGGTGAATTACCCGACACGGACTCGGCCTGTGCTGGCAGTCCATGACTGAGCCTCGAAGCCGGATTCCGGCCGTACATGCGCTCCTGGCGCAAGCTGAGCGGGCGGGACTGCTGCAAACGGCGCCGCGGCAGGTGGTGGTGGACGCGATCCGGGCCACCCTGGCCGCGGCCCGCGGCGGAACGATCCAGGTACCGGCAGATGGCTGGGTCGCCGAGGTCTCCCGCCGCCTGGCGGCGCAGGAACGGCCCTCGCTGGTGCGGGTGGTCAACGCCACCGGCGTGGTGCTGCACACCAACCTGGGCCGGGCACCCCTCGCCCCGTCGGCACGCGCCGCGCTGGAGCGGGCCGCGGGGTACTCGACGCTGGAATACGACGCCGGCGCCGGGGAGCGGGGCTCGCGGCAGGCGCACGTGCGGGGGTTGCTCACCCGGGTCACGGGCGCCGAGGATGGCCTGGTGGTGACCAACGCGGCGGCGGCGTTGTTTCTGGTGATCAACGCGTTGGCGGATCAGGGCGAGACCCTCGTGTCGCGCGGCGAGCTGGTGGAAATCGGCGACGGCTTTCGGCTGCCGGAGATCATCGGCAAGAGCGGCAGCGTGCTGGTGGAGGTCGGCACCACCAACCGGACCCGCTTGGCGGACTATGAGCGCGCCATCAGCCCGCGCACCCGGGCGGTGCTCAAGGTCCATCGCTCGAATTTCCGCCTTCAGGGCTTCACCTCCGAGGCGTCGCCCGCGGAGCTGGTGCAGGCCATGAGCGCCCGCGCCATCCCGGTGGTCCACGACGTGGGCAGCGGGCTGCTGGTCAACCTGGAACCGTACGGTCTGGCCGGCGAGCCCCTGGTGCAGGAGAGCGTCGCCGCCGGCGCCGTGGTGGTGTTCTCGGGCGACAAGTTGTTGGGGGGCCCGCAGACGGGCCTCATTGTGGGCCCGTCGGCGGTGGTGAGCGGCTTGGCACGCCATCCGCTGTACCGCGCGTTGCGCCCGGACAAGAGCACCGTCGCCGCGCTGGAGGCAACGCTGGCACACTACCGCGATCCGACGAGCGCGCTCCGGGACATCCCGACGCTGGCGATGCTCACGGCGGACGCGGCCCAGCTCAAGCGGCGGGCGGCCCGGTTGCGTAAACGCCTGGGCGCCGGCACGCTGATCCTCGGCTCCTCGTCCGTGGGCGGCGGGGCCTTCCCGGAAGCGACGCTGCCAACGACGTTGGTGGCACTCGACGTGGAATCGTGCGATGCCCTGCTCGCGGCGCTCCGGCGCCATGACCCGCCGGTGATCGCGCGGGCCCACGAGGGGAAGGTGGTGCTGGACGTGCGCACCATCGCCGATGACGAGTTCGACATCATTGCTGACGCCGTGCGCCAGGCACAATGATCGGCCAGCACCGTCAAGGGATTCACCGCGGAGTTCGCAGAGACCGCAGAGGCAGGGCGGGAGGTCGTGACGACGTCTCACCCCATCCCAACTCTGCGTACTCTGCGTTCTCCGCGGTGAATCCCTTCTGGCCCTCGGAATGACCTACACCGTCGAGCGTCCCATGCGCGTTGCCGTGCTGGCGTCCGGGGGCGGCACCAACCTCCAGGCGCTGCTCGATGCCTGCCATGCTCGAAGCCCGGCGCGGGTGGTGCTGGTGCTGAGTGACCAGGCGAACGCCGGGGCCCTGGAACGGGCGCGCGCAGCGGACGTCGAGGCGCTGCACCTCGCCGATCCGGCCGACGGCGCCGCGCTCGAACGGGCCCTGGCTCAGCGCCACGTGGACCTGGTGGTGCTCGCCGGCTACCTGAAGCTGGTCCCGGCCAACGTGGTGGCGGCGTTCGCGGATCGCATGATTAACATTCACCCCGCCCTGCTCCCCGCGTTCGGCGGGACCGGCATGTACGGGCTCAGGGTGCACCGGGCGGTACTGGCCGCCGGCGCGACGCTATCCGGGGCCTCGATACACCTGGTGACGCCCGAGTACGACCGCGGGCCCATCGTGGCGCAGTGGCCGGTGCCGGTGAAACCCGGCGACACGGCCGAGGCCCTCGCGGCGCGGGTGCTGGAGGTCGAGCACCGGCTGCTGCCGGCGGTGGTGCTGGCCGCGGCCACCGCGGGACGCGTGGTGCCCCTGTTTCCGAGCAGGGATTTCGGCGGGCCCACCCTGACACCCGACACCTGAACCCCGAATGCCCAGAGCTCTGATCTCCGTCTCCGACAAGCGCGGCCTGGTGGACTTCTCCCGCGGGCTCCTCACGCTCGGCTGGGAGATCGTCTCCACCGGCGGAACGGCGCACGCGCTTCAGGAAGCCGGCGTCGCCGTCACACCCATCGAGACCGTGACCGGGTTTCCCGAGATCCTGGACGGCCGGGTCAAGACGCTGCACCCGGCCGTGCACGGCGGTATCCTGGCGCGTCGTGACGTCCCGGCCCACGTCGCCGCGCTGGCCCAGCACGGCTTTCAGCCCATTGATCTCGTCGTGGTGAACCTCTACCCCTTCCGCGAAACCATTTCCCGCCCCGGCGTCTCGTTCCACGAGGCCATCGAGCAGATCGACATCGGGGGACCCTCCATGCTGCGCTCCGCCGCCAAAAACCATGCGTTCGTGGCGGTGGTGGTGGATCCCGCCGACTACGGGCGCGTGCTGGAGGCGTTGCAGGGGGGTGGTGTGAGCGGCGATTTCCGTCGGGAGCTGGCGGCCAAGGTGTTTCAGCATACCTCGGCGTACGACGGCGCCATTGCCGGGTATCTGGGCATCGGGGGCGAGGACCTTCCGCCCGCGCTGGCCCTGGTGCTTCACCGGATCCAGAGCCTCCGCTACGGGGAGAACCCGGACCAGCGCGCGGCGCTGTATGCGCTCCCGGAGCCTAAGGGGGTATCCGACCTGCGCCAGCTCCACGGGAAGGATCTGTCGTTCAACAACCTCCTGGACCTGGACGCGGCCACGCTGGCCCTGGCGCCGTGGACCGACCGCCTGGCGTGCGCCATCATCAAGCACACCACGCCCTGCGGGATCGCCCTGGGCGCCACCACGGAAGCAGCCTACCGCCGGGCCCTGGCGACCGATCCCACGTCCGCCTTCGGCTCCGTGGTGGCGTTCAACACCGTGGTGGACGCGGCGACGGCGGCGGCCATGGCGGATCTGTTCGTGGAGGCGGTGGTGGCACCGCGGTTCCACGACGACGCGGCGGCGGCGTTCAAGAAGAAGAAGAACCTGCGTGTGGTGGAGCTCCCGTTGCCGGACGACCGGCCCAGCCTCGACTTCAAGCGGGTGCGCGGCGGGCTGCTGGCCCAGGATCGGTTCCGCTTCGACTGGCGCGAGTCCGAGTGGCGGGTCGCCACCACGCGGGCGCCCACCGACGCCGAGTGGCGGGACCTGCGGTTCGCGTGGGCGGCGGTGGCCGGGGTCAAGTCGAACGCCATCTTGCTGGCGCGGGACGAAGCCGCGGTGGGGATCGGCGCCGGTCAGATGAGCCGGGTGGATGCGTCCTTCCTGTCCATTCACAAGGCGCGGCAGGCGGGGCATGATCCCAAGGGAACCGTCCTCGCGTCCGATGCCTTCTTCCCGTTCCCTGACGGCGTGGAAGAAGCCGCCAAGGCGGGCATCACGGCCATCATCCAGCCCGGCGGATCGGTGCGGGACGCCGACGTCATCGCCGCGGCGGATGCCGCAGGCATCGCGATGGTGCTCACCGGAAGGCGCCAATTCCGACACTAACCGCTCCGTCTGACACCGAGTCGAGGGTTTCACCGCGGTGAATAACACAACGACGAAGCCGCCTTACGTCGCGGCGGGAGGCGTGTTCGCGGTCATTCTGGCACTGTACGTGGCCACCATCGCGCCCACCACGCAGTTCTGGGACACCTCCGAGTACATCGCGGCCGCCAAGGTGCTGGGCATCCCGCATCCACCCGGCAACCCGCTCTTCGTGCTCATCGCCAACGTCTGGGGCATGCTGCCGCTATCGGCGCACTACGCGCTGCGGATCAACCTGCTGGCGGCCGCCACCACGGCCGCCGCGGCGGGCTTCTTGTTTCTGGTGGCGGAGCGCATGCTGGCGTCCACCACGGTCCTCCCTCGCCGGCTCCGCCTGCTGGCCGCCGGCGCGGGAAGCCTGGTGGGGGCGGCGTCGTTTACGGTGTGGAACCAGGCCACCGTGAACGAGAAGACCTACACCATCAGCCTGCTCTCGATCACGTTCGTCATGTGGCTGGCCGTGCGGTGGGCGGACCGCCCGGCGGAGGGCCGCGACAAATACCTCGTGCTCATCGCCTACGTCCTGATGCTGACGACGGGCAACCACTTGATGGGCCTGCTCGGCGCACCGCTGGTGGCCGTGTACCTCCTGTGGACCGAGCCTCGGGCCCTGCGGCGCTGGCAGCTGTGGGCGGCCATCGGGTTCGTGCTGCTGGTGGCCCTGAGCGTCTGGGTGTACCTCCCGATCCGCGCACCCCACTTCCCGCCCATCAACGAAGGCGAGCCCACCACCTGGAACGCCCTCAAGGCCGTCCTGGCGCGCGAGCAATACCAGAAGCCGCCCATCACCTACCGCCAGGCGGATTTCCTCTCCCAGATGGGCAACTACGTCCAGTACTTCTCCTGGCAGTACGCCCACGACTGGGGCGCCTCGGCGCGGGCCTTCTTCGCGGTGATCTTCGCGGGGCTGGGGCTCGCGGGCGCATGGCGCCAGCTCCGGCGCGACCCCCGGGCCGGCGCCGGCATGCTGTCGCTCATGCTCACCATCACCGTGGTCCTGGTGTTCTACCTCAACTTCAAGTACGGGTTCTCGTACCGGCCGGGCGACAACCTGGAACGGGAGGTGCGGGAGCGCGACTACTTCTTCGTCGCGTCATTCCTCTTGTGGGGCATCTGGGTGGCGATCGGGCTGGGCGCGCTGGTCGAAACGCTGGCCGCCTGGATGGGACCCTTCCTCCCCGAGGCGCGGCGCTGGCAGTTCGCGGCGCCGGCGTTGGTCCTCTCCCTGATCCCCGTGACCGGCAACCGCCTCAGCGCGTCGCGCGCCGGCGAAACCCTGCCGCGGGATTTCGCCATTGACCTGCTGCAATCCGTCGAGCCCTACGCCATTCTGATCACCGCCGGCGACAACGACACCTTCCCCCTGTGGTACGCCCAGGAGGTGGAAGGCGTGCGGCGGGACGTGGTCATCGCCAACCAGTCCCTGATGCGGACGGATTGGCACGTACGCCAGATCAACCGGCGCCCCACCTACCCGTTCGACACCGCCGCCGCGGCCCCGCCGTACCGCGGGCGAGCGTGGCCCGCGCCCACGGGCCGGCCGTTCTCGCTCACGGATCAGCAACTGGACGCACTCCCCGAGGTGTACCCGCTCGCCCGACCGACCGAGTTCCGGGTGGACTCGCTGGTCCTGCGGCTTCAACCCACGACGCTGTTGCGGGAGGATCTGGCGACCTTCCAGCTGATTCGCGACAACCTGGGGAAGCGGCCCATCTACTTCGCCCGGACCACCGGCGGCTACCCGGACGACATGGGATACACGCCCTATCTCGTGACCCAGGGCCTGGCCCGGAAGCTCATGCCGGGGCCGGTGCGGCCCGCCCCGGGGCTGGTGTTCGACCGCCGCCTGGGGTGGATCGACCTGGAACGAACCCGGACCCTGCTGTTCGACGTCTATCACTATGGGAGCGCCGCGCGGCGGCGGCCGATGGGTTGGATCGATCGGCCCTCGGAGACCATGCTCGTGGTGTACGGCCTGACCTACTCCGTGTATGCGGACCTGGCCCGCGAGCCGCAGGGGAGCCTGCCCGCCAATCCCGTCTTGGCGGCTCAGGCCGACAGCCTGGCGCAGGCGGTGTTCGGGAACACCAGTTTCGGCGTGGCAGCATTCCGCTGATGAGTCCCAAACGGTTTTCGGCCATTTCCTTGCTTGCGATTTCCTCACCCGAATTTCATGTGTCAGTCCAATCCGCCCAACCATTCTCACAGGCCGCGCGGATAGGCTAACTGATTGTACAATAATAGGTTGCACATATCTGAGACTCCCTGGTTGACAAACCGGAGCCCAGGCCGCACTTTGGGGACGCTTAGAACTTCCGTTTACACAAAAACAACTGATTCTTTACGCGCGTGCTCGCTGGAGGTGCTCTCCGGCAGCCGGATCGACACGTTTTATTGAGCAGTCCCTAACCCACGCGTTCCCTCAACCCACTCCCCAAGGAGGCAGGGTATGAAGTATCACGCGTTGTTCAGGTGGACGTTCGCGATCACCGGGGCCTTGGCCCTATGGATCACGAACGCGGCGCCCGCGACGGCGCAGCAGCGTGGCACGGTTCGCGGCACGGTCCGCGAAGCGTCCTCGCAGCGGCCGGTCCCGGGCGTGCAGGTCTTCGTTCCCGGCACGCAGATGTCAACCGTGACCAATGCGCAGGGTCAATTCGAGTTGACCGGCGTCCCGGCGGGCGGCGCGCAGGTGCGGGTCCGCGCGCCCGGGTACAGCAGTGCCCTGGCCACGACCATGGTGGTTGGTGGTCAAGCCGTCACCGTGGATTTTGCGCTGAACACCTCGGTGATCGCGCTGGACGAAGTGGTGGTGACGGGCTCCGGCGCCTCGGCTGAGCGCAAGCAGCTCGGCAACACGATCGCCACGGTGAAGGCGGACGTGCTGGACATGGCGCCCGTCAAGGACTTCTCCACCGCGCTGGCGGGCCGGGAGGCGGGCGTGTCGGTCCTGCCGTCGTCGGGGTTGGCCGGTGAAGGCGCGCGGATCCGCATCCGCGGCAACGCCAGCCTGGCGATGTCCAGCGAGCCGGTGGTCTACGTGGACGGCGTCCGCATCGACCGGGGCAGCGTCGGCGAGCAGCCGACGGGCCGGCTGTCGGCGCTGGACGACATCAACCCGGAGAGCATCGAACGGATCGAGATCCTGAAGGGCGCCGCGGCGGCCACGCTGTACGGCTCCGAAGCCTCGGCAGGCGTGATCCAGATCTTCACCAAGAAGGGATCGCAGGGCCGGCCCCGCTTCGGGTTCCGAACCGACCAGGGAATGACCAAGTTCCCGGACAACCGGGTGGAGGACAACTGGGGATTCGCCCGAACACAGGCCCAGGCCGACCGACTCAACGCCATCCACCAAAACAGCCACATTGACAACAACGGCACGGCCGGCATCCAGCCGTACGAGGCGGTTGGGTTCCCCAATCTGTCCGCCAAGTCGGCGTGGGGCACCGGGCTCGAGTCGGTGTACTCGGCGAACGTGCAGGGCGGTGGCGCCGACGCGGTGTACACCGTGTCTGGCCGGTACTCGAACGAGAACGGGCCCTACGATGTCTCCGAGGTTGTGGGTCCCTACTACCTGGGCCAGAGCGCGCTCGCGGGCAGCAGCAACATGCTCCCCTACGAGCCGGCCAAAGTCGACTTCGTCCGCCGCTATCAGTTGGGCGGTAACGTGCAGCTGTTCCCCCGGGAGCGGGTGACACTGGGCGTGGGATTCATGTTCAGCGACGCCGCGCAGCAAACCCCGGAGAACGCGAACAACATCTACGGCGTGCAGTCGTCCTTGCTCAACGCCCGCCCCGAGAACGGCAACTGCCAGCAGTCCATCAACCGGGGCCTGGGCGGCACCTACGGCGAGGACTCCAGCCGGCCGGGCTTCTGCGCCGGGCCGGGCAACCCGTGGGGTAACCTGGCCTTCTCCACGCCGCGCGAGAACACCATGTCACGGACGAGCGTGGACTTCGACCACTTCAACGCCAACGCCAAAGTCAGCTACACGCCGCTCACCACGCGGCTGAGCTTCGACCTGACGGTGGGGGCGGACATCACCAACTCGCGGGAAGCCAGCTTCTTGCCCTGGGGCAACAACATTGACGCCTTCTCGGCCCGGCGCCCCCTGGGGTGGAAGTTCTACGACGCCCGGTACAACCGGGAAGTCACGGTGGACACCAGGGCACGGTGGACCGAGAACCTCGGCAATATCTCGTCGCAGTTCACCGCCGGCGGGCAGGGCTTCATCTCCAAGAACCACTTCCGTACGGGCGGCGGGCGGGACTTCCCGGGCCCGGGGCTTGAGATCGCGGGTGCGGGGGCGAACCAATCCACCGACGAGTCGTTCTCGGAGGTGGTGCAGGTCGGCATCATGGGGGAGGAGCAGATCGGCTTCAACGACTGGGCCTTCGTGACCGTGGGCGGCCGCTGGGATCGCAACAGCGCCTTCGGCGAGGCCACCTCGGGCGCGTTCTACCCCAAGGTGAACGCGTCCCTGGTGCTGAGCGACATGCCGAACTGGACCAACACCACGGTCTCGACGCTGCGGGTCCGAGGCGCCCTCGGGCGTTCCGGGCTGCAGCCCGGAGCGTTTGACCGGTTCACCACGTTCGGGCCGCAGACCTCGCAGGCCGGGGCGGGCCTTTCGCCGCGGCAGCTGGGGAACGACAGCCTGAAGCCGGAAGTGACGACCGAGTGGGAAGCGGGCGCGGAGATGGGCCTGTTGAACAACCGGCTCGCGCTGGACGTGACCCGCTGGTCGCGCAAGACCAAGGACGCGCTGGTGGACAAGCAGTACCCGCCGAGCGGCGGTTTCTGGCGCCAGCAGCTGAGCAACATCGGCGAGCTGGAAGCCACGGGGTGGGAGTTGAAGGTCAACGCCCTGGTCATCGACAAGCCCGGATTTTCGCTCAACCTCTTCGGCAACGCGGCGCACCTGTTCCAGCGCATCGCCAGCATGGGCGGCTCGCCGCCGATCAAGGTGGGCGGCACCTATGACCGGTACCGCAACTACCTGATCGAAGGGCAGGCGCCCGGCGTCCTGCTCGGGGCGGTGATCATGCAGGAGTGCGGCACGGGCACGCAGGCGGTGTTCTGCCTGCAGGCCGGCCAGCTGCCATTCGACGTGAACCTGGACGGCCAGCTGGATACCCGGGCGGACATCGAGGCCTACTTCGCCGCCAACTGCAACCGGACCGGCGGATGCATCCTCGATCTCTTCAACAGCCCCTCATTCACCGGGGTCGCGGGCACCGGCGGCCGGGGACCGTTCCTGGACGACCGGGACGGGAACCGGGACTTCCTCACCGAGTGCATGGCGGACCGGACCAGCTCCAAGACCACCGGCGACTTCAAGATCATGAAGGACGCGGCCGGGAACGACTACGAGTACTGCCTGACGAAGTCCACACCCGACTGGGCCGGCTCGTTCGGCGGCGATGTCACCATTTCCCGGAACTTCCAGATCAACCTGCTGTTCGAGTACAAGTTCGGGAACTACTTCGTCAGCAACCTGACGGACGGCTTCCGGAACTCCAACCCGCTGATCGGCCGGAACAATCAGCGGCCGGCGGAGATCGAGGCCATCATCGAGAGCCCCACGGCGTCGGCGACGGAGAAAGCCGATGCGTTGATCGAGTTCATGGACGTGTACAAGGAGCTGTCGCCCGTTCCCGGCCTGAATCTGGCGGAGCGGGCGGACTTCCTCCGGTGGCGTGAGGTGGGCATCACCTACACCGCGCCGGCGTCGTTCGCGCAGAAGCTGGGCTTCAGCAACCTGTCGTTCAACGTGAGCGGCCGCAATCTGGCCCTTATCACGGGTTACCAGGGGATCGACCCCGAGATGAACGCGGTTTCTGGGCGGGGGAACGGCCTCAACGACAGATTCCTGGACGGTGTGGACGCGTGGAGCCTACCGCTCCCGCGCCGCGTCGCCTTCTCGGTCCGGTTCGGCTTCTAGCCGCGCCGCACGGAAATGAAATGAGGAGACAACCCATGACTGGTACCTATAGAATCGGGAAGGGGCGCTCCGCGTGGAGCGTCCCCCTCCTCGGGCTGGTGGCCGGCGCCGTGGTCGGGTGTGGCGGCCTGCTCGACGTGGAAAACCCCAACAACGTCAAAGGGGAAGACGTCGCGCTCCCGGCGGCCGGCGTGGCGCTGGCGAACGGCGTGCAGGCCCTGGTGGCTCACGGCGTGAACGGCGCGGCGATCGTCTATCACACCATGACGGACGAGCTGGCCTGGAAGGGCTCCCGAGACGGATTCCGCGAGCTGGACCAGGGCAAGATCTCCAACGCCTACAACGAGTTCACGGACGGGTTCTACCGTGACTACGCGGCGGGCAGCCTGTCGGAAGGGCGCTGGCTGGCGGACGAGGCCATCAAGATCCTGGAGGCCCAGGACGCGGACGGCTCCATCGTGAGCCGGCTGAGCCTGGCCCGGGTGTACCTGTACGGGGCCATCGCCTACGTCACCATCGCCAATGTGTACGACGACTGGGCGCTCTCGGACCGGCGCACGCCGGCCCCGCCCACGGGCCCCGACAACATGGGGACCTATTACGACACGGCCATTGACTACCTCAACAAAGGGCTGACCATCGCCACGGCGGTGGGCGACGCCCCCCACGTGACCGCCATCCGGGCGATGCGGGCGCGGGCGAACTTCGACCGGGCTATCTGGGCCACGGTCAACCCGGCGCGGGCCGGCGCCGGCCTGGTCACCACCAGCTCCTACACGACGGCGGCGGTGGCCGACGCGCAGGCGGCGTTGGCGCTGATGGCCGGCAGCCCGGACTACGAGTTCCGCTTCACCTTCAGCGTCAGCACCGGGCAGTCCGCCCAGGGCTCGTGGATCGCCTCTCGCCAGGAAAACCGGCTGGGAGGAGCTTACGTGGCGCTGCATCCCACCGATCCCACCTGGTTGGACCAGGTCGTCTTGATGGACCCGATCGACAATACCACACCCTCGCCCATCGTGGACCGCATCCAGAAGCGGTTCCGATCGGAAGGCGTGTATTCGGGTTACACGGTGGTGTCCGCCAGGGAGATGCACCTGATCCTGGCGGAGGCGGCCCTGGCAGGCAGCGATGTGACGGGCTTCCAGACCGCGATCAACAACCTGCGTGACCTGGACGGCCTCACCGACTGGACGCCGGCGAGCAGCGTGACGGCGCAGGACATGCTGATCTACTCCCGGCAGAGCAACCTCTTTCTCGAGACCAGGCGGCTCTCGGATCACTACCGGTTCAGCGTGGGCTCGCCGGAGTGGTCGGGGGGTGCCCAGGTGGTCGCGAGCCCGGGCCTGTTCTTCCCAATCCCCGCGACCGAGTGCTTGTCCAACCCGAACATTACCGCGGCGAACTGCTCGACGTGATCACGTAGCCGTCAGCAGGAGGCACAACAACGAAGGGCCGGTGCTTGCACCGGCCCTTTCTCCTTGCCTACGACCGAGGTGACGACGCTATCTCGGTGCCATCACGGACGCCGCCGGCGGATCCGGCTCGGTGATCGAGCCCCCGCTGATCACCCGCCACACCTGGCTCAACACGAAGGCCGTGATCCCGGCGGTCGCCCCCACGAACAGCACCGTGCGCCTGGTATCGAAGCGCCACCGCTCCAACTGCTCGATCCCCGACACCGGTATCGTGTACGAGCCGTAGAGCGCATCGTACTTCCGCCCCAACCGCGGATACAGCCACTTCGCCACGAGACCCAGGGTATCCCCGTCCGCCAGGTCCACGGTCCCTTCGATCCGGGTCACGTCGTTGAGCGTGAACTCACCCATGGTGATGTCGAGCGGCTCGGCGAGGGTAAGGCGAACGTCGGTGTTGCGCTCGGGGAGCGGGAGCGTTTCGGCAGGCACGTAGTGAAAGCAGGCCGAGAGGTACGCCGCGAGGAGCCACGCCGCCGCGGGCGCCATGATGCGTCTTGGCGTCTTCATGGCTGCCCGGCCACCCGCAAGGGGGTAATGGTGAAAACCTGATTGCCTTTTTCCCCGGTGCCCAATTGCCCCTCGCTCCCCGACCCCCAACAGTAGGCAAAGCCATCGGCCGCGAGACCGCAGGCGTGCTGCGTATGGGCGCTTACGGTCGTGAAGGTGAGCCCACCGCTGATCGCCGCAGGCTCCAGGGAACACTGGGATGGCGCTCCACCCTCCTCCGTGCAATTGCTGCTGGGCAGGTCCACGCCCAACTGGCCGCTGCCGTTGTAGCCCCAGCAGTAGGCCCCCGCCGCCTGCGCCGCCGTTCCGCAGCTGAAGTAAGCCCCGAGCTCGACGCTGCCCCAGCTGATTCCACCCTTCACCAGAAACGGGGAAAGCTGGCTCAAGCCACCGAGCGTGTCGCCGATGCCCAGCTGCCCGTAGTGGTTCCTGCCCCAGCAGTGTCCACTCCCGTCGGTCGCGATGCCGCAGCCGTGCGAGAAGCCCACGCTGACCGCCACCCAGGTCATCCCGCCGCTTACCAACACCGGCACCAGGCTGTCATCGGTGTTCCCGGTACCCAGCTCTCCGTATTCGTTGGAGCCCCAGCAATACACGTCCCCCCCGACGGTCAGGCCACAGGTGTGGTACGCATTGGTGCTGATGGCCTGGAACTTGAGGCCGCCACTCACCGCGGTCGGGCTCGCGCGATCGATGTCGGTGCCGTCCCCCAGCTGGCCAACGGCATTCCAGCCCCAGCAGTAGGCCAGGCTGTCCGTCGCGATGCCACAGGTGTACGCGCCGCCGGCGCTCAGCGCGATCCAGCTCTTGCCCCCGTCCACCGGGGCCGGCGTGGACCGATCCGCGTTGGTCCCGTCTCCCAGTTGGCCGTTGAAATTCAGCCCCCAGCAGTACGCGGCGCCGGTGGTCGCGATCCCGCAGGTATGCCCGGCTCCCGGGCTGAGGGCTTGGTACCGGACCGTGCCCACCACCGGCACCGGGTACACGCGTTACGTCCGCGAGCCGTCGCCCAGCTGGCCCTCCTCGTTTCTGCCCCAGCAGTACGCCGCGCCATCGGTCACGATGCCGCACGAGTGGATGCCGCCCGCCGAGACCGCCTGGAATTTGGCGGGAAGCGGCTCCAGCGTCTCGCCGCCGCAGGCGGCCAGCAGAACCACACCGACAGACAAGCCAGCTTCATACCACGTGTTCAGCCTCATGGCCTCGGTCTCCTTCGGGGTCTCGGTGGGGAGTGCTCAAGACTAATACCCTGGGAGGGGCTGGAAAAGTCACCAGACCTTCAGAAGGCCCGAATCTCGGCTCCCAGCAGGGCGTTTCGGCCCGGCGCCGGCTCGAAGAACCGGCCAAAGCCGGCGTTGACCGAGACCGACCCGATGTACCGCTCGTCCAAGAGGTTACGCACCGCGGCGAAGGGGGAAATCCGCCATCCGCCGACCGCTCCCTCCCAGCCGATCCGGGCTCCCACGGTCTGCCACCGCTGGGTCTGGACGGTGTTGAGGTCGTTCACGAACAGACCCGCCGACGCGGTGAGGTCCACGGCAGCCCACACCCCCAGGGGTCCCCGGTAGCGCACCGAGCCGTGGAGGTAGTGCGCCGGCACGCCCGGGATGGCATTGCCGTCCAGCGTATCGGTCGCAGTCCGGAACTCCTGAAACCGGAAGGCCGTGAAGGTGTAGGCGCCCACCAGCGTCAGGGTGGGGATCGGCTGGAACGCCACGCCGGCTTCCACACCGCGATGCCGCGCCGAGCCCGCGTTCCGGAAGAAACGGCGCCCGGGATCTCCGGGGACCTCGAACGGGATCAATTCGTCCCGAACCTCGGCTTGATACCAGCTGATCGAGTACCCAAGGACCCCGGACACCCGACCCCTGAGACCAGCTTCAAGGTTGACCGCCTGCTGGGGCTGCAGGTCCGGATTGAAGCCTCCGGAACCGGTTGGGCGATTGGCCAGCTCGGTGGTGGTGGGGGTCTCGAACGAGGTGGACACGCTGGCGTAGGGTTGGACCGCGGGATCGAGATCCAGGGTGATCCCGGCGCTGGCCGACGGCGAGGCCATGACTCGGGTGCCGGAATCGTCCCCGTCCGCGAGCAGGCGATCATCCGCCCGGAAGGCCACCCGATCGTACCGGGCCCCGGCTGTGAGCGAGGCGGTGGCCGTGAGGTCGGCGCGCACCTCCAGGAACGGCCCCACCTCGCTCACTCGCTCCAGCTGATCCAACGTGGTGAGCGTCCGGTCCACCGACAGGTTCAGGCGATCGTCGCGCTGCCACTGGGCGTCCAGGCCGAAGGTCACCAGCACCGGCCGTCCACCCACCGACAGGGGATGCGTGGCGCTGCCACGCGCCCCGTAGGCCCACCGGTCCAGCTCGATGTACCGCACCGAGATGGGGTTCTCGAGGTCCCGCTTGAGGCCAAACAGCGCCAGGCTCCAATGCCGGCCCGACGCAGTTCGATGCTCGAGCGCGATCCCGGCCTGCCCCTGGCTCACGGTCTTGCCCACGTCCACGGCCACGTTGCGCGGGTTGGCCGCGGTGGGTGCCGTATCGGCCTCGGCCTCCGTCAGGGCGCCGGGGTCATCCAGCCTGGGGCTATCGGCGACCAGGAGCTGTCCCACCAGGCGGGTACTGGACGTCAGCTCGACGCCGTATCGGAGGCCGGCCCGCCGGGTCTCCCCCTGGCTGTGATCGCGGAACCCATTCGTGGCCCAGCTCGACCCGTCCGCCGAGAGCACGCCGCGACCCAGGGGCGCGGTGACGCCCACAAAGGCCTTCCACGTCCCGTACGCGCCCCAGAACGCCCGAGACTCCAGCTGGACGCCCGGCGGCCGCACCACGTCGGTCCACAGACTGATCACTCCGCCGGACGCGTTGCCGTAGAGGCTGGAGGAGGGGCCGCGCAGGATCTCCACCCGGCTCACTCGCGCCAGCTCCACGTTGCTCAACTGACCCTGGCCGTCCGGCAGGGTCTGGGGGATGCCATCCAGGAGGATCTTGACCCCGCGGGCGCCGAAGGCGGATCGAGCGCCGAAACCGCGAATCGAGAGATTGTCGTCCTGCGAGGGGTTGTTGCGGTCGGCGATGAACACGCCCGGCACCGTGACCAACGCCTCGCTCAGGCTCTGCGTGGGACGCCCGCGCGCGATCTCGTCCCGCAACACGGTGGCCACGGCAAACGGGACCCGGCCCGGGTCGGTGGGGGAGCGGGTCACCGACACGACGACCGGTGCCAGCAGCACCGGCCGAAGGGAATCCGCGCGGGTGCTGTCGGCGGGTGGACCTTCCTGAGCGGCGAGCGTCCAGCCCGCACCGGCCACGAGGAGGAGGGCACTGGTGGCGACGAGTCTCATGGGGCGCCAATGCTACGCATGGCCCTGGCCGCCGTCAAACCCGAACCGTAGGTTTGGCGCCGTGAGCGAGCGGCAAGAGCGACCGGCGGAGGTACGTCTTTTCGCGCGCTGCAGTGCCGCGCGCGCCTTCCACGAACGAGAATCTCAGGGCGCGCGCTCCCTGACGCGCGCTCAGAGACGCACCTCCGCCCAGTCGCTCTTGCCGCTCCGGCTGGCCCTTCTGCTTCTTCTGCTCCTCCTGCCCCTCCTGCCCCTCCGGGCCCAGACGGGGGCGCTTGCCGGCACCGTCGCGGACGCCACGAGCCACGCTCCGGTCAGCGGCGCCCGCGTCGCCGCCGCCATTGACGGACGGGTTGCCGCGCGCGCCACCACCAACGCCGACGGCTCATTCCGTCTCCAGTCCCTATCGCCCGGCACCTACCAGTTGACCGTGAACCGCATCGGCTACGCCGCCGCGGCCGTCACGACGGCGGCGGTGCGGCCTGGTGAGACCACGGTCCTCACGATCGAGCTCCTCCCCCGCGCGGTAACCATGGACGCGGAGGTGGTCACGGCGTCGCGGGGCGTGGAAAAGGTGCTGGACGCGCCGGCTTCGGTGTCGGTCATCGGCCGCGAAGAGCTGAGCGCCCAGCCGTCGCTCACGCCGGCCGATTACCTGGCCGAGCTGCCCGGCGTGGACGTGGTGACCTCCGGTCTCACCCAGCACAACGTGGTGACCCGCGGGTTCAACAACGCGGGCTCGGGCCAGCTCCTGGTGCTGAGCGACAACCGCAACGCCGCCATCCCGTCCCTCAGGGTCAACGCCTACAACTTCATCCCCCTGACCGACGAGGATATCGAACGGATCGAGGTGGTGCGGGGGCCCGGCGCGGCGCTGTACGGGCCCAATACCACGGCCGGTGTCCTGCATCTGCTCACCCGCTCCCCGTTCGACTCGCGCGGCACCACCGTGACGGTGGCTGGGGGGGAGCGAAGCCTCTTCCAGGTTGCGGCCCGTCACGCGGCGACGATCGGCTCCCGGGTCGGGTGGAAGCTCTCCGGCCAGTACTTCCGCGCGGACGATTTCGGGTTCACCGACCCCGAAGAGCAGGCCAACCGTGACGCCGCGCTGAGCCAGGGCGCCAGCCCGGACACCCTGCGGGTGGGACGCCGGGATTCGACCATTGAGCGGGTGTCCGGGGAGGCCCGGGTGGATGTGCGGGCCGGCGACCTCACGACCCTGATCGGAAGCGTGGGGTTCAACCAGGCCATCAACAACGTGGACATCACCGGATTCGGGGCGGCGCAGGTTCACGGCTGGCGCTACCAGTACGCTCAGGTGCGCCTGGTCCGGTCAGATCTCTTTGCCCAGGTGTTCTACAACGGGAGCGACGCCGGCGACACCTATCAGCTCCGGACCGGCCTCCCGGTGATTGACCGGTCCCGCATGCTGGTAGGCCAGTTCCAGCACCTGGTGCGCCCGCTGACCAATGAGACGCTCACGTGGGGCCTGGACGTCCAGCGCACCGACCCGCGCACCGGGGGGTCCATATACGGTCGGTACGAGTCGGACGACCTCACCAATGAGGCGGGCGCGTACCTCCATTCCGAAACCCGGTTGCGCGCCGTGGATCTCGTGGCCGCGCTGCGCCTGGATCACCACAGCCGGGTCCCCGGGATCGTGCTATCGCCCCGTGGCGCGTTGGTGCTGCACCCCGGGCCCGAGCACACGGTGCGGCTGACCTACAACCGCGCCTTCAGCACGCCCACCAGCAACGACCTGTTCCTGGATCTGCTGGTGGACTCGTTGCGCGATCCCGCCACCAACATCGCCATTCCCTACGCCGTCCGCGTGCTGGGCGTGCCCCAATCCGGCTTCACGTATCGCCGGAACTGTGCTGGGGGCCTGGGCGAGTTGTGCATGCGCTCGCCGTTTGCCCCCGCCTCCCTCGGCGGCCCCACGCAGTACCTCGCCGCGGACGCGACTTTGTTGTGGGACGTGCTGGTGGATTCGTTGCGCAACCGGGGCGTGGATCTGACGGGCATACCGGCGCCGACCTCGACGCAGGTGGGATCGGTCCTCGGGCGGCTGGACGCCGGAAACCGGCGGTTCAACCCCATCCAGCCCGACGACGTCACGGACCTGGACCCGTTGGGACACAAGACCACCAGCACGCTGGAGGCGGGCTACAAGGGCCTCCTCACCGACCGCCTGCTGGCGGCCGTGGACCTCTACTACAGCTGGTATCAGGGCTTCACCAGCGAGTACATCGCCACGCCCAACGTGCTGTTTGACGGGCCGAGCCTGGGGACCTACCTGGCCGGATTCCTGCCGGCCGCCCAGGCCGGACAAATCGCCACCGTGGTTGCGACCATCCCGGTGGGCACCGTCTCGCCCGAACAGGCGTTCGATCCGACGGACATCGTGGCCACCTACCGCAACTACGGGCGCGTGAGCCTGTGGGGGGTGGACGCCGCGGCGACGTTCCGTCTCAGCGATCCCATGACGCTGGGGGGCACCTACTCGTGGGTGAGCGACAATCTCTTCACCAACCTGAGCGGGAGCGGCGACACGTTGGCGCTGAACGCTCCGCGGCACAAGGCGTCGCTCACTGCCACCTACGCGGACGAGGCGCGCAGGCTCACCGTCCGGGCGGTGGGGCGTTACGTGGGCGCATTCCCGGTGAAATCCGGCCTTTTCGCCGGGAGGGTGCAACCGTACGCGGTCCTCGACGCTGAGCTGGGCCTCCGTGTCCCCTTCGCGCCGCGAACCCGCTTGAGCCTCGCGGCCTGGAACCTGATCCAGGCCGGGGAAGACGCTTTCGGAAGCGGCTGGCGGCTGCGTTCCCGCCACCGGGAGTTCGTCCGGGTTCCGGAAATGGGCCGCGTGGTGGTCGCGAAGCTACGCGTGCAGATCTGAGAGCCCCGGTGGGGCTCTCATCACCGCTTCACGCGGTTTTCACACCCCCGCGGCTAGCCTGATGGGCAAGATCGAGGCAACCGCGGGAGGACCAGATGATCTCGTTGGGTCGGCACGGCCAGGTCGCCGAGGCGTCGCAGTGGACGGTGGAGAAGCAGGTCACCGTCGTGTTGCGTCTGCTGCAGGGCGAGTCCATCGACATGGTGAGCACGGAGACCGGCGTCCCGGTGGACGAGCTGGACTCGTGGCGCCGGGTGTTTCTCAAGGCGGCGGCGGACGCGCTCAAGAGATTCGGCCAGCGGGTGGAGAAAGAAGCCGCCGAGGCACGTCGCCGAAGGGCGGCCGAGGCGACGCGCTCGGAATTCGCCGCGGTGCCGGAGCCCGACCCCCACGCCGCGAAGCTGCCGGTCCCGGAGCATCTGCATTATCTGTGGGTAACGCTGGGGTTGGACGACGAGTAAGACGGTAAGACGTGAGAGGTGAGAAGTGAGAAGGGCGCGGAGGCGACGATCCAGGCCCCCGCGCCCTTCTCACACCTCACGTCTCACATCTCACCGCGTGGTGCGCCTCGATGCCTGCTGCAAGTAGAGAATGATCTCGCTCACCTGCCCCTGCGACGGCCGGTCCACGTTCATCTGATCCATTCGCTGTTCCATCCGTAACACGACCGAGGGCCAATCGGCCGAGGAGTGCTGGCGCGGATCCGGCAGCGCGTGGCAGCGGCTGCACATCCCGGAGAACGTCGCGCGGCCGGCGCCCTCGGGCAGCGCGGCGCCACTCACCTGGAGCGCGTGCGAGGTCAAGTAGTCCACCATCGCCTGGCGCTGTTGCTCCGAGGGGACCGGCACCCGGAGGCCGGCCGGGAGCAGCTCCATCCGGAGCCACATGCGGCGCAGCACCCTGGGCCAGTCGGTGGCTGCATGGAACGTGGGGGCCGGGAGGTTGTGGCACGCGACGCAGAACTGGCCTAACGCCTGCGCCCCCACGGACGCTGGATCCGGCAGGTCGGCGGGCGTCACGCCAGGCGGCGGCAGGGCCGCCTTGGCGGAAGCCAGGAGCAGCCGGTCATTCACGCCCTCGGCGCCGGCCTGGGCCGAGTCGGCTCCGGCTGCGCCCGACGCGCCCTGCTGGGACGCACCGCCCCCGCAAGCGGTCAAGGCGGCCAACGCGAGATAGAGCCAGCGGCCCCGCAGTCCCACCCTGCACGATCCCCTGTTCATGCAAGCTCCCCCGGTAGTGTAAGACGTGAGAAGTGAGAGGTGAGAAGCGAGGAGTGAGACTCGCGTAGCCCGTCTCACGTCTCACTTCTTACGTCTCACGGCCCGACTGCCCCTCCGCCCGGCCCAACCGGCTCCATGCGGTTCAGCCGCATGTCCGTCGGCAGGCCGGCAGCGACGAACTTCCACAACGGGCAATCTTCGGGCTCCAAATTACCCACACTGAGCGGGCAACGTCCATCCGGGAGCTTGCACTGGTCCAGGCAGAAGCGTTGCGCCGACCCGCGCATGCCGTGCGTGTTCTTGGGGGCGAACAGGGCCAGCCCGTCCATGCGGGTGGCGATGAGCAGGAGGACGACGGCCAGGGCGACGATCGCGAGTACGGTGACGGGGGGCATAGGCAACTCCTCAGTAGGGGCCTGGTTCAACCTCCCGAAACCGGGCTAAAGGGATGATGAACCCCAGGTGAATAGGGACTCCCGCCCGTTCGGCCAGGGGGACATCTTTGGATCGTCCACCAAGCGTCCCCTCCCGGGAATGGACCTCATGACCGCTTCGCCCATCCGCCGCGCCGGCACGATCGTCGTGTGCACTCTGCTGCTCGCCGGCCCCACCGCCATCGCCCAAGGCCAGTTGGGGACCATCACGTTCCCCAATTCCGGCGCCCCTGCCGCTCAGGCCGCCTTCCTTCGCGGTACGGCACTGCTGCACAGTTTCGAGTACGACGATGCCAACCGGAGCTTTCGGGAGGCGCAGCGCCTGGATCCGGGGTTCGCCCTGGCGTACTGGGGCGAAGCGATGACCTACACCCACCCCGTTTGGAACCAGCAGGACCTGGCAGCAGCGCGGGCCGCGCTGGCCCGCCTGGGACCCGCGCCAGAGGCCCGGAAAGCCAAGGCACCCACCCCGCGCGAGCGGGCGTACCTGGAGACCATCGAGGTTCTTTACGGAGAGGGGCCCAAGGCCCGGCGCGACACGCTCTACGCGGCGGCCATGGAGCGCTTGGTCAGCGCCTTTCCGGACGACGACGAAGCCAGGGCGTTCTATGCGCTGGCCCTCCTGGGACTCGGCCAGGGCGAACGCGACGTCTGGAGTTACATGCGGGCGGCCGCGGTTGCGCAGCAGGTGTTCGAGCGCAATCCCGATCACCCCGGCGCGGCGCACTACGTGATCCACTCGTTCGACGACCCCACGCACGCCCCCCTGGGGCTCAAGGCCGCGCGCGCGTACTCGCGCATCGCGCCCGACGCCGCGCACGCCCAGCACATGACGTCGCACATCTTCGTGGCCCTGGGAATGTGGGACGACGTGGTGGCCGCCAACGAGCAGGCCATGCGGGTGACCGAACGCCAGCTGGGTCGCTCGCCCGTGGGGTGCCGCCACTACAACGAGTGGCTGGCGTACGGCTACCTGCAGCAGGGACGCGTGCGAGACGCCGCGCGTCTGGTGGAGGAATGCCGGGCCGACGTCGAGCGCCAGCGAGGGGCCGCGGGGTCGCTCGAGCGCATGCGGGCCATGTACGTGGTGGACACACTGGATTGGCAGGGACCCATGGCGGCGGCCGAGGCCTGGTTCAAGCGCGAGTCAGCCCCCTCCGGAACGGACGAGGTCGTGGAGCGCATGCGGCATGCCCTGGTGCTCTTTGACCGGCAACAGGCGGAGGCCGCGCTGGCCGAGTTGAGACGCGCCGCGGACCTGGAAGAGCGCCTGCCGTTTGAGTTCGGACCGCCGGCCACCTACAAGCCGCCGCGCGAGCTGGAAGGCGAGCTGTTATTGCGACTCGATAGGCCGGCCGACGCGGTCCGCGCGTTCAACCAGGCCCTTCGCCGGACGCCGGAGCGGGCGGCCACGTTGCTGGGGTTGGCGCGGGCGAGCGCCAAGGCGGGGGACGCCGCGACGGCCGTGGCCACCTATCGTCAACTCAAGGTCATCTGGCATCGGGCGGATCCGGGGTACGGGCCCATGCGGGAGGCGGAGACCTTCCTGGCGAGACACGTGAGCGAGCGACCGTAGCGGGCCACGTTGGTCACTTGGGTGCCGGGGGGATAGTTTCCTGCCGCATGAGCATCCTCCTGGTCCGCACGCCTACCAGCCGCGGCAACCTCGCCTCGATTGCGGAGACCCAGTTCGGGGACATGGTGAAGGCCGTGGTGGACCTGGGTCGGCGGGTGATGGCCGTCGGCGGTGAGCTTCACTCGGACGAGGAGGCAGCCCTCCTTGAGGATGGCTCCCGGCAACAGGACCTTTGGGGCATCAACCTGTATCCAGGGGAACACGGGGAGGAGTGGATCGAGTTCGATTCCATGATCAATATCCGCCCTTCCCAGGGGAACCGCTCCCGCGGCGTCGACGATCCCGGATTGCGCCGGGCGATCGTCGCGGTGGTCGCCGCGCTGGTCCCTGGTGACTGACGGGCCATGACGGGTCATGCGGACCTTGCGGCGGGACGGTGGCAAACCCTGGGCCTCGCCGAGCAGCTTGCCAACGTCGGCAGCGAGGTGGATCGCGCGATTGCCGCGTGGGAGGCGCAGCGGCTCGATCGGTTCGAGCGGGCCCTGGAACGAGCGCTGGAGCTCTTCGATTTGACCGCGACTGACAGTCGCTGGCGAGGACATCGCCGGCGGGAAGTGCTCCGGGCGCGAGAGGAGTTCTGCCGGCTGTTCTTCGATGACCATCCTCCCCACGACTCCGCGCGCGGGATCAGCAAGTACTTCCTTCAGTTCGGGGTCCTGGCCCGGCGGCGGGCGTCGTAGGGCAAACTTGTGCCGCAGTTGGGCCGCCGCGTAGCTTACGCCATTCGTGGAGGGCTAGACCTAACTGGTAAGGCGGCGGTCTTGAAAACCGCTGGGCGCAAGCCCTTGGGGGTTCGAGTCCCTCGCCCTCCGTTTTCCGAGCATCCCCGCCTTTGAGGCACTCCCCCAGACGCACGCCGTGTTTGCTAAACCTCACGGTACCGGAAGGCCGGCCCGCCCCGCGAGGCCTAGCAGCCCGCCGCGGGCTCCGGAATGGGCGCCAGCCCCGCGTTCCCCAGGAGCCGCGCCCCGCTGCCGGCGATGGTAACCGTGCCGCAGAGGGCGTTGTTGAGCAGCGTCCCGCCGCTCCCTTCCATGCTGAAGGCCCCCGCCACTCGGCTGAACGCCATCCCGAACTGGCTTCCCGGCACGGTGAGGTTGCCCGTGATCCGGGCACCGCGGATCCGGTTCCCGCTTCCCTCCACCGTCACGTTGCCGTTGAGCGTCACCGAGCCACCCTGGTTGCCTTCGCCGAACAGGGTCACGCCGCTCCCAGTGAAATTGAGGTCCCCCGTATAGGTCCCGGCCTCGAAGAACACGATGGTGCCGCTCTGGGCCAGCGCGGCGTTGACGTCGGCGAGCGACATGGACGGGTTGATCTCCACCACGGTCCCGCCGAAGGCGTACAGCACGTTGGCCATGACCTGCGCCGTGGTTCCGCTCAGCGCCACGGCGACCTCGCGCAGGTCCTTGTCCGCGATGCTGACGTTTACCTGGCCGCTGGCCCCGCCGCCGCTCAGCGACAGCGTTTTGGCTCCCGCGGTCACGGGACTCAGCACCGCCACACCGCTCGCGTCCGTGGTCCCGGACGGGCCGTCCGCCACCGAGACGGCGACGCCGGACCGAGTGGTTCCCGGCGTCGGCACGTTGGCCTCGTTGAGGT
>DATECF010000024.1:0-73757 GCA_035287045.1 Gemmatimonadales bacterium
AACTTCCCGCGCGTGTGGTACATCTGGCGTGGCAACGCCATCATGGGGAGCATGAAGGGACACGAGTACTGTCTGAAGCACTACCTGGGGACCCACTCGAATGCCATCGCGGAGGATTCCGAGGACCACACTAGCGAGGTGAAGTGGCACGATGTCGCGCCCGTCGGGAAGATGGACCTGGTTGTCGATCTCAACTTCCGGATGGACTCCTCGGCGTTGTATTCCGACATCGTGTTACCTGCGGCCTCCTGGTACGAGAAAGCCGATCTGAACAGCACCGACCTGCACTCCTTCATCCACCCACTCTCCGCGGCCATTCCGCCGGTGTGGGAGTCGAAGACGGACTGGAACATCTTCCGCGACCTGGCCAAGGCCACCAGCGAGGCGGCGGCGAAGTACTTCCCGCAGCCGCGGAAGGACATCGTCGCGTCCCCCATCGCGCACGACTCGGCCGGAGAAATCTCCCAACCGGTCATCAAGGACTGGTACCACGGCGAGTGCGAGGCGGTGCCCGGCAAGACCATGCACGGCCTGACCGTGGTGGACCGCGACTACACCAAGCTCTACGACAGATTCATCACGCTGGGCGATCGTCTCCGGACGAGCGGTCTTGGTGCGCATGGCAACCACTTCCAGTGCGCGGACGCGTACGACGAGATGGTCGCGTCCAACCACTTCCCGGTGGAGCGCCAGAACGGCAACGTCTACCCATCGTTGAAGGAAGACGAGTGGGCGGCCAATGCGGTGCTGCACCTCTCGACGCTGACCAACGGCGCCCTCAACGTGCGCGCCTATCGGGAGGCCGAGAAGCGAACCGGCATGGAGCTCGTCGACCTGGGCGCCGGCAGCGAGGACCTACGGATACGCTACGCCGACCTGCAGGCCCAGCCGCGCCGGTACAACACCTCGCCGCTGTGGTCCGGGGTCATGACCGGTGGGAGGGCGTACGCCCCCTACACTTACAATGTCGAGAAGCTGGTCCCCTGGCGGACGCTGACGGGGCGCCAGCACTTCTATCTCGATCATGAGATGTATCTCGCCTATGGCGAGAACCTCCCGACCTACAAGCCGTCTCCCAAACCCGAGGCCTATGGCGACCTGAAGCAGACCCTGAAGGCCGGAGAGGCCAGGATCCTGAACTGTCTCACGCCGCACGGGAAGTGGCACATCCACTCCACCTACATGGACAACCACCGGATGTTGACCCTCTCCAGGGGCTGTGAGCCGGTCTGGCTCAGCGAGGGAGACGCGGCCGATCTGGGCATCCGGGACAACGACTGGGTCGAGGTCTACAACGACCACGGCGTCTATTGCGCCCGCGCCAACGTCAGCGCTCGCATCCCCAAGGGCGTGTGCATCGTGTACCACGTCCCGGAGCGCACGGTGGGCATCCCCAAGTCACAGGTCCGCGGGGGCAAGCGCGCCGGGGGGCACAACAGCTTCACCCGTATCCACCTCAAGCCCAACTTCCTCGCCGGTGGGTACGGACAATTCACCTACCACTTCAACTACTGGGGACCGATCGCGCCGAACCGCGACACCCATGTGGTGGTCAAGCGGATGGACAAGGTGGTGTTCTGATGCGGCGGGGACCGCTCGGAGAACTGGAGACCTGACATGGATGTGCGCTCGCAGATTTCGATGGTGTTCCACCTCGACAAGTGCATCGGGTGTCACACGTGCTCGATCGCCTGCAAGAACATCTGGACCGACCGCAAGGGCGCAGAGTACATGTGGTGGAACAACGTGGAAACCAAGCCCGGCACCGGCTATCCCGGTAAGTGGGAAGATCAGGACATTTACAAGGGCGGCTGGGAGAAAAACGGTAAAGGCATCACGCTGAAGGGCGCGGGCAAGCCGAAGAGCCTGACCAACATCTTCCACAATCCCCACCTGCCGGTGATCGATGATTACTACGAGCCGTTCACCTACAAGTACCTGGACCTGATCGAGTCACCGTCCGGCGACGACCAGCCCACGGCGCGCCCAATTTCGATGATCACCGGCGAGCCGATGGACATCAAGATGGGGCCAAACTGGGACGACGATCTGAGTGGATCGCCGGATTACGCCCGCCACGACCCCAACCTCGAGAAGCTCTCACCCGCCGAGCGGGACGCCATGTTCCAGTTGGAGCGCATGGCCTTCTTCTACCTGCCGCGGATCTGCAACCATTGCCTCAACCCCGCTTGCGTTGCCTCGTGTCCATCGGGCGCGATCTACAAGCGCGGAGAGGACGGCGTGGTGCTCATCAACCAGTCCGTGTGCCGCGGATGGCGCATGTGCGTCACAGCCTGTCCCTACAAGAAGACCTACTACAACTGGAGCACGGGCAAGTCCGAGAAGTGCATCCTGTGTTACCCGCGGATCGAGGCGGGCCACGCGCCGGCGTGCATGCACTCGTGCGTGGGGCGGATCCGCTATCTGGGGGTCCTGCTTTACGATGCCGACCAGATTGAGTCGGCCGCCTCAGCCCAGGAGGCCGAGTTGATGGGCCGCCAGATGGACCTGATCCTCGACCCGTTCGACCCCGCGGTCATCGCCGCCGCGCAGCGCAACGGGGTGGCCGACTCCACCATCGATGCGGCGCAGAAATCGCCCACCTACAAGTTCGTGAAGGAGTGGGATCTGGCGCTCCCCCTGCACCCGGAGTTCCGGACCCTTCCCATGCTGTTCTACGTCCCGCCGCTGCTGCCGGTGATGGCCTCGGTCTCCGCTGCCGACACCGGCGAGCAGGCGAGGAAGATGCACCCTATCGGGAAGTACTGGCCCGACAGGTGGCTCTACGACACCAGCACCGAACAGCTCTTCGGGACCATCGATGACGCGCGCTTCCCGCTGCAGTACATGGCGAACCTGTTCAGTGCCGGTGATATCGCCCAGGTCGCGGCCCGGCTGAAGAAGCTCATGGCCGTGCGGCTCCACCGCCGGCGGAAAACGGTGGGCGATGTCCCCGAGGACACGGTGACGCAGGCCCTGGCCGGCACCGCATTGACCCCGCAGCTGGCTGACGACATTTACTACCTGACCTCGCTGGCGACCTTCAACGACCGCTTCGTGATTCCGGCGGCGCACCGAGAACAGGCCGTCGAGATGATGGAGTTCACCGGCGATGTGAGGGGCAGCACCGGGTTTGGCTTCAAAGCCGGGTCGGCGGAAAGGGGTTCGTAGCATGCAGCCGCTGACGCATTACGAGCAGCTTGCTGCGCTCTTCGAGTACCCCCAACCGGACTATCCGGCGCAGGTCCGAACGGCCTGTCGGGTCCTTGAGGGGCGTTATCCCCTCGCGGCGGCCCGGCTCGGGGCCTTTGGGGACGCCCTGCCATCCGAGGGCGAGACGTTCTCGGCGGCGGCACTGGACGAGGTGCAGGAGATCTTCACGCGGTCGTTCGACGTGCAACCGGTCACGACCCTCAGCGTGGGCTACGTCATGTTCGGGGACGACTACAAGAGGGGTGAGCTGCTCGTGAACCTGAACCGCGAACACCGTGAAGCCGGGGTCGACTGCGGCAGCGAGCTGGCGGACCACCTGCCGAACGTCCTGCGCTTGATGGCCAGGTGGCAGGACCCGGAGATGGTGCTGGAGTTCGTCGAGCACATCCTGCATCCCACGCTCGAACGGATGATCGCCGAGTTCGGCGGCGAGCGCATGGAACAACGCAATACCCTGTACGGAAAGCACTTCAAGACTCTGATCGCCTCCTCGGCCGAGCGAGGCACGATCTTTCGCGAGCCGCTGGCGGCGCTCGTGACGGTGCTGCGAGAGGACTTCGGGCTCGGTGAACCGGCGCGGCCGGAGCGCCACAATGATTTCTTGCGCTCCATCGGCAGCGAGCTGGACATCGAAACCGACGAGCACCGTCCGCCGGCGGCCAGGAGCAGCGTATGAGCGCGCTCAACGCGTTTCTGTTCGTCGCGTTCCCCTACGTCGCGATCATCGTGTTCGTCGTTGGCGTGGCGTATCGCTACCGGCAGAAGGGCTTCACCGTCTCGTCGCTCTCGTCGCAGTTCCTCGAGGGCAGGACGCTCTTCTGGGGCTCGCTCCCGTTCCATATCGGCGTGCTGGTCGTGTTTTTCGGGCATCTGATCGCCTTCCTGCTGCCGCGGGCCACGCTGGCGTGGAACAGCATTCCGCTCCGGCTGATCGTGCTCGAGGGGACGGCGTTCGTGTTCGGCGTCACCATGCTCATCGGGCTGGTGGCCCTGATGGTGCGGCGCATCACGAACCCGCGCGTGCGGGCCGTGACCACAAGGATGGACCTCGCGATCGAGGTGCTGTTGCTCATTCAGGTCGTGCTGGGATGCTGGATCGCGCTGGGCTTTCGCTGGGGCTCATCCTGGTTCGCGGCCGACCTCTCACCCTACCTGTGGTCGCTGGTCACGTTCTCCCCTGAGACCGGGGCCGTCTTCGCCCTGCCCTGGGTCATCAAGCTCCACATCGTGGGCGCGTTCGCCATTCTGTTCATGGTCCCCTTCACCCGCCTGGTGCACTTCATCGTGGCACCGCTGGACTACATAGTGCGGCCGTATCAGCAGGTCATCTGGAACTGGGACCGCAAGGCCGTTCGCGATCCAGGGACGCCGTGGAGCAAGACACGGCCCCAGAACAGCTAAGCCGCGGTCGGATGCCGGCGCGTCGCGGAGTGACGACATGATGAGCAATCGCGCGAAGGCCTTGAGCGTGCTCACGGCGAACACGTTGGCATTCACCGTCTGCTTCGCCGTGTGGATGATGAACGGCGTGCTGATCACCTACCTCGTCGACCAGCAGGTTTACGACTTCAGCAAAGCCGAGATGGGATGGTTGATCGGGATCCCGGTGTTGACCGGTGCGATCTTCCGTCTGCCCGTTGGGATGCTGGCGGATCGCTACGGGGGACGCCCGGTGTATGCGGGCGTCATGCTCGCGGCGGCCCTGTCAGTGTACCTCACCAGCTTTGCCGACAGCTTCTGGGAATTCTTCGTCGGAGGCCTCGGCTTCGGGTTATCGGGCACGTCCTTCGCCGTCGGCATTGCGTACACGGCGGTGTGGTTTCCACGCGAGCGCCAGGGCACGGCGCTCGGGGTCTTCGGGGTCGGGAACATCGGCGCCGCCATGACGGCAATGTTCGCTCCGTCGCTGCTCGGCATCTTCACGCACGGCGGTGCGGAGCTGGAGCGGTGGCGGATGCTCCCCCGCGCATACGCATTCCTTCTGGTGGCGATGGCGGTGGCGTTCTGGCTGATCACCTTTCCCAGGAAGCCGGAGGAGGCCGCGGAACGCACGTTGACCCAGCGGCTCGAACCGTTGAAGGTCATGCGCGTGTGGCGGTTTGGTCTCTATTACTTCTTGGTGTTCGGCAGTTTTGTCGCGCTCTCCCAATGGCTGATTCCCTATTACGTCAATGTGTATGCCCTCACTGTGGTCACGGCCGGTCTCCTGACGTCCCTCTTCTCGCTGCCGTCGGGCCTGTTCCGGGCATTCGGGGGGTGGTTGTCCGATCGGGTCGGGCCGCGCGTCGTCATGTACTGGGTCCTGAGCGGCTGCACCGTTGGATGCCTCCTGCTGGTGGTGCCCCGGATGGACATCCAGTCACCCGGTGAGGGAGTGATGGCCGTCCGGCCAGGGACGGTCGGCGCGGTCGCCGACGATGCGATCGACGTGGACGATCGGCGATACCCCCTGCGCACCCGAGCATCCGGTGATCCACAACGAGACGGTATCCTGATCTGGCCGACGACGGCGACGTGGCAGGAGCCGGTCGTACAGCCTGGAGACCAGGTCGTCAAACGTACGCTCCTGGCGAAGGGAGTTACGCATCTCTATTTCCAGGCGAACATGTGGGTGTTTACCGGCCTGGTCATGGTCGTGGGGAGCCTGATGGGGGTCGGCATGGCCGCCGTGTACAAACACATCCCCGACTACTTCCCAAAGGACGTCGGCACTGTCGGCGGCATCGTCGGGGTCATTGGCGGCCTGGGCGGCTTCACCGGCCCCATCCTGTTCGGTTACTTGCTTGAGTGGACGGGAATCTGGACCACGAGCTGGATGTTCCTGTTCGTCATCTCGGTGACCTGCTTGGTGTGGATGCACGCCGTTGTCCGACGAATGGTGAACGTGCGCTCGACCGACGTCGCTGGGCAGATGGAAGAACGGGGCAGTCCGATCCCCCTACCCCTTCGAGTTCGCTGTCCAGTGCACGGAGTCGACGCCCGGGTGCAGGTGATGGTCAGCAGCGCACACGGGGCGCCAGTGCTCGCCGAATGCTCGCTGTATCCAGACCACGCGGGTGGGCCACCGTGTGAGGGACGTTGTGTGGTGCTCGAGCAGGATATCCCGCGAGGCTTTCTCGGCGTGGCCCCATCCGTCACCGAGCGACCCTCCTAAACCGTGGTCGAACTGAGCGACATCCTCATCGCCCGAGACCGGATCGCCGGCCGGGTACACCGTACGCCGCTGCTTTCGGCCCGTTCCCTGGGCGAGCCGGCGGGCGTCCGCCTCCACCTCAAGGCCGAGCTGCTGCAGAAGACCGGCTCCTTCAAGGTGCGGGGCGTGCTCAACAAGCTGCTCGCCATGGATCCGGCGGAACGCTCCCGCGGCCTGGTGTCGCTCTCCGCGGGCAACCACGCGGCGGCGCTGGCCTGGGGCGCGAGGGCCGTGGGGACCACGGCCGCCATCGTCATGCCCGCCACCGCCGTACAATCCAAGATCGACGCGACACGCGCCTACGGCGGCGAGGTGGTGCTCACCGAAGGGAACCTCCTCGACGCTTGCCTGTCGCTCCAGCGGGAACGCGGTCTCACCCTGGTGCACCCGTTCGACGATCCGGCGGTGATCGCCGGTCAGGGAACCACGGGCCTGGAGATTCTGGAGGACCTACCGGACGTCGATCTCGTCCTGGTGCCGGTCGGGGGAGGAGGCCTGTTGAGCGGCATCGCCGCCGCGATCAAGGGCCGACGGCCCGACACGCGCGTCGTGGGCGTGGAACCCACGGGCGCCGATATCGTCTACCGCTCCCTGAAGGCGGGTAAGCCGCTCCGGCTGGAGGGGAAACCCCGGACCGTGGCGGACGGGCTCGCGGCCCCGTTCGCGGGCGAGCACACCCAGGCCCAGATCGGGCGGGACGTTGACGAGGTGGTCCTGGTGGAGGACGAAGCGATTCTGCGGGCGCTCAAGCTCATCATGGAGCGCGCCAAACTGGTCCCGGAACCCGCCGGGGCGGCCGGGTTCGCGGCGCTCCTGGCTGGTGCAGTCACGACGGACCCCGGTCAGTGCCTGGCGTGCGTGGTGAGCGGCGGGAACGTGGACCCTGCCCTGCTCCGCCGAATTCTCTAGAAGCTGCCTCTCGCACGTCCTGCGCCCCAGGCCTATTTTCCGTTCGCCTCCAGATGGCCGAGCTCCAGGAACGCCTCCAGCGCGCCTTAGGCGACGCCTACCGCCTCGAACGCGAGATCGGCGGCGGTGGGATGTCGCGGCTGTTTCTCGCGACGGAGGCCTCGCTCAACCGCCAGGTAGTCATCAAGCTCCTCCCGCCGGAGATGGCCAGTGACGTAAGCGCCGCGCGATTCAACCAGGAAGTGGAGCTCGCCGCGCACCTGCAGCACCCCAACATCCTGCCGGTCCTCACCGCGGGCGCCACCGACGACCTGATCTACTACGTGATGCCGTTTGTGCCGGGCGAGTCGCTCCGCCAGCGACTCATCAGTCATGGCAAGCTGCCGCTGGACGAAGCGACCGACATTCTCCGGGAAGTCGCGGACGCCCTGGCCTACGCCCATGCGCACGGTGTGGTGCATCGCGATATCAAGCCGGAGAACATCCTCCTCCAGCATGGGCACGCCGTCCTCACGGATTTTGGGATTGCCCGGGCGGTGACCGAGGCGCGAAGCGGCGGCCGACTCACCGCGACGGGGATGGCGGTGGGGACGCCGGGGTACATGTCCCCTGAGCAGGTCGCCGGCGAACGACACCTCGACGCCCGGGCAGATGTGTACTCGTTGGCGGTCGTGGGCTACGAGATGCTGACCGGGCAACAGCCCTTCACCGGTCCCAGCATTCAGGCGGTGATGGCGGCGCATCTCACTGAAGAGGCGACGCCTCTGCACGAGCTGAGGCCTGACGCGCCTCGAAGCCTCCAGACCACCATCGCCAGGGCCCTCGCCAAGAAACCGGAGGAGCGTCTCCAGACGGCGGCCGAGTTCCGTGACGCCGTGAAGGTGGCGACGGGACCGCGCCCGACCGCACACGCTGGTACGCGAACGAGGTGGGCCATGGCGAGCGGGGTGGCGGCCCTGGCCATCTTAGCCGCGGTGGTGCTGTGGCCGCGGGGGTGGCACGCTGAGGGCGATCCGCGGCGCAGTATCATCGTCTTCCCGTTTGATACCCGGACCGGCGATCCCTCGCACGACTGGCTCAGTGAGGCCTCGATGAATCTCATGAGCCTTGGCCTGGCGCACTGGGAGGATCTCCGGGTGGTTGACGACGAACGGACCGCGTCACTGCTCCGCCGCCGCAACCTGGCGGACGCCGCCTCGCTCGATCTGGAAGACGCCATCGAGATGGCCCGGGAGGCCGGCGTCGGAACGCTGGTACTCGGCGACCTGCGCCGCGAGAATAGCGAATGGATCGTGGAATCCAAGGTGCACGACGTCGCTTCGGGCGATCGGATCATGACCGAGATCGTGCGCGGGGTGACGGACGATCCTCGCCTGCTGTTCGATTCGGTGGTCACCCGGCTCCTGAACCTGAGCGGGGCGCCCGCTGGCACCCGCCCGGACGTCGTGGCGCAGACGACCCGCTCGCTCGAGGCCTACCGGCAGTACCTGGCCGGCATACGGGCGCTGTTCCAGTTCCAGCTCGACGCCGCCGATTCCGCTTTCCACCGTGCCACAACCATAGATTCGACGTTTGCGCTGGCGTATATGCGCCAGAGCACGGTCGAGGGCTGGCGGGCGGGGGCCGGAGACCCCAACCGGCGTCGAGCGCTCAGCGCGCAGGCGGAACGCCACGGGGGATCGCTCCCACCGCGGGTTCGCTCGCTCATCGCGCTCCAGCTGGCCATCGACAATGAGCAGTGGGCCCGCGGCCGGTCGATCGCCGGACAGCTCATTGCCCGGGACTCCGGCGACGTAGAGGCCTGGTACCAGCTGGGAGAGACACACTTCCATCAGGGAGCAACCGCCTTCCCACACCCCGACACGCTGGGCAATGCGGGGAAGGCGTTGCGCATATTCGAACGGGTCCTGGCCCTCGACTCGACCTACATGGTGGCTTACCGCCACATCGTTGACGCACTGGGGTACTGTGCGCAAGCCACCGCGAACTACCTGTGCCTGGCCGACTCCGCGGTGTACGGGCCGTCCGCCGAACTGAGAGCGAAGTACGGGGCCACCAACGTCGACCGGCTGCGCCACGACGCCGGCCAACAGCGCATCGAAGTGGCCTACGCCTGGGCGTCGGCTGCCCCGGAAAGCCCAGTGGTTCGGGAGTATCTGATCGAGGTGCTGATCGGCGCAGGCCTGTACCGCGAAGCCGAAGTGGAGACCGAGCGGCTGGCGTCGCAGGGCTTGGGGGCACTCGCTGCTGTGCTTCGGGCACAAACCCTCCTGGGGCAAAAGCGGTTCCGCGAGGCCGGACGAGCGATGCAGGAGGCGCTCGGCGCCGCGTCGGATGAACAGATCTTGTCCTACCACCAAGCGCACTGGGGCGCTGGCGTCACGCTCGCCGCTGCGGGGCTGGTGCATGAAGGCCTCCGGACCGAGCGCCGCGTCTGGGATCTTTGGGGGGTGGCGAGACCCGGCTGGGCGGACGCGGACGGTAACCGGATCACCCTCCCCAAGCGCGTATGGCGGCCGGGCGTCGAGCTTGCCATCCTGAGTCAGGCCAGCGCGGACAGCGCAAGCGTCCGCGCGCTGGCCATGGAGTCGCTCGACAGCATTCGAGCGGCGTATGGGTACGATTCCGTCGCCTACGGAAAGGTCGTCGCCCGCCAGTCGGTCTACCTCGTGGCCTATCTGGCCTCGCGGGACACGGTGGTCTTGAAGCGATGGATCCACGACTCGCGCTCCCCGATGTGGCGCAGCTCCGAGGCGCACCTCGCCATGAAGCGCGGCGATCGCGCGCTCGCCCGAGAGCTTGCATCTCAGCACTTCAGGCCTGCCGAGCCGATCCGCACGGGTCCTTCCGCGACCATCAGCGAGGACGTTGCCGACGCATACGCGTGGGCCGACCTCTTGGCCGAGCTCGGCGAGCTCGACCGCGCCGTGCAGGCGTACCAACGGCTCGACGCGGCGGCTTACGGCGTAGCCTTCTGGGGAGTGGGAAACTACTGGGGCCTCCTGGTCCGGTCGTACGCGGAACGGGGGGCCCTGTACCAGCAGCTCGGCAATCGTGCCAAGGCGATCGAGATGTACCAGAAGTTCGTGGACGCGTGGAGCGAGGGCGACGAGGTGGTGCAGCCGATGGTGGAGCGGGCCCGGCGGGCCCTGGCCGGGTTGCGCGGCGAGGTGGTGGACCCCGAAAAGCGCTAAAAACAGCGAGGCCCGGCGAACGGTGCCCGGGCCTCGATGCACATCCGGCCAATCGCTCACTACTTGCCGTTGGGCTCGATCAGCACCTGCCGGGGTTTGGCCTTCTCCGCCTTGGGCAACGTGATCGTCAGGACGCCATCCTCGAACCGGGCCGTGATCTGGTCGGGATTGACCCCGCCCGTCTGTCAGTCTTGCAGAGCCGCCTTGATATCCTCCAGGCACATTTCCATCCGGTCCATGTGGGTGCGGAAGGAGACTACGCAGATGCGCAGCACGAACCGGTCCCCCAGCATGGTGCCGGTAAGATGGACCCGATTCCGGGCATTGATCCGCTCGAGGAACGCGCGGTTCAGTCGATTGAGGGCCTCCGGGTCCGTTGCCGGCCGGCCAAGCCGGAAAGCGACGGTCGAGAGCTGCGGGTCGGCGACGACTTCGATGGCGGGCGCCAGCCCGTGTAACTCGCGCGTCACCCAGGCCGCCAGATCCAACTTCTCATCCAAGGCCCGCCGGAAGGCGGCCGCCCCGTGGAGCTTGAGGGGCAGCCACACCCGGAGACCCCGCGGCGGGCGCGACAGCTCAGGCGACACCTGGCAGAAGTCCACCAGGTCCTGCGTGTCCTGCATGGCGGGGAGGTACTCGGCGGTCAGCGCGTGCGCCTGCCGGAGCCGCTCCCCCTCGCGCACCAGCAGTGAACCCGTGCCGTACGGCAGGAAGAGGGCCTTGTGAGGATCAAGCGTGATGGAGTCCGCCCGCGAGATCCCGTGCATCACCTGCCGGCCGCGCTCGGTGAGCATGAAGAACCCACCATACGCCGCATCCACATGGAGCCAGAGGCGCTCCCGGGCGGCGAGGTCCGCCAGTGCGTCGAGGTCATCCACCGCGCCGGTGTTGGTGGTGCCGGCGTTGCCCACGATGAGAAACGGCTGGGAGCCTGACCGGACGTCGGCCTCCATCCGCTCCGCTAAGGCCGGCACCCGGATCCGGAACCGATCGTCGCTGGGCACCGCCCGGACATTCGCCGCCGGGAATCCCGCCAGCCCGGCGGCCTTTTCCACCGAGTGGTGGGTTTGATCGGATGCGTAGATGGTGCCGCGAAGGAACTGCTCGCCCAGGAGCTGGTGGCGCGCGGTGACGATCGCCCCGAAGTTGGCCAGGGACCCGCCGCTGGTGAGGAATCCTGAGGCGCCTGCCGGGTATCCCACGATGTCCGCAAACCACCGGATCACGTTGGCTTCCAGCTGCACCATCCCCGGGGCCGCGGCCCATACGCCGACGTACCGGTTGACGGCGTCGCCGATATAGTCGGCTACGGCCGTCTGGAGCAGGCCGCCGCCCGGGATGTAGGCCAGGTATCCGGGCCCCGCGGTGTTGAACGCTGTGGGAACCACGCGGTCAAACAACAGACCCAGGAGGCTCTCGAACGAGGTGCCCCCCTCCGGCAAGGACTCCACCAGGGAACGAGCCAACTCGATACCGCCGGAGACGTTCGCGGCGGGCTGACTTGGCAGCGTGTCAACGAACCGGGCGATGCGCTCGGTGGCGAGCTGAATCAGCCGGCGAAGCTCGTCGCCGCCGAGCTCGAGCTCCGCCGGGTTATCCACGCGCGGGGGTGTGAGCTCTTAGGCCGCTCAGCACCACGCAACACCGATCCGCGCCGGGGGCCAGCCGGGCTCGCACGCCGCGAGCCTTGAGCCCGCGCACGAAGCCGGTCAGGAGCTCCACGTTCATGTGGCACACCGTCTCGCGATGCGCCTGCGTCAAGGCGTCAAAGGGGCAGCCGTGGAGCAGCAGGTCACCATTGGCGCGGCCGGGCTCAAACCCGTAGTCCCGCAACACCTGCTCCCCGGCGGCGAGCAGCCGGTCGTGACCGGCCCGCGGGCCCGCCCGGTCGCGGGCGGCCTCCCCCATCTCGCGGCCAAGGGCCTGCGCCGCCTGGTGCAGGGCGCGGGTGGCGCGGGGGCCGGCCGCCTCCACCGCCGTCGCCATCAGCCGAGCCGCGTCGGTGTAGCGCCGGGTTGGCAACATGACGGTGATCTGGCGGAGCGAGCGCCGGTAGAGCTTAGACGGTCGTCCGGCCCCGGGGCCGCTCCGCCCAGTCAGGCGGCGGTATTCGGCCACCAGCAGCCCGGCGGCCACCAGCTTGTCCAGGTGAAAGGCGGCGAGCATGCGACTGATGCCTACGGCCCGCGCCGCTTCGTCGCGACTCACCCCGCAGCGGCGCTGGGCGGCAAACTCGTAGAGCCGGCGCCGCGTGGGATCACCCAATGCCGCCAGGCTGGAGAGTTCGGCGTCGCGCTGCGGGACGTGCATGTCGGCTCCTATTGTAACACCGCGGAAGGATCCCATCCTAAACATAACGGTTACTAGCTTTAGATACCACGGGCGTCCACGTGACCCGGCCCTTCCAAGAGGCACCCGCATCGCGGGGAGACGCGCCGGCGGATATCTTGGGACACGCACGACGGAATCGCGCGTGAACCGCCCATGTCGGAGCAAACCTGTATGCGTCGCCCCGTGAGATTTGCGCTGCTTCTCCTGGCTCTGGCGCTCCCGGCCCGGGCCCAACAGGCCGCTCCGGAACGCCCGCTCGGCACCCTGCGGGACCAGGCCGGGATCCAACAACGGTGGCTCTCCCAGCGTCTCGAAACCGTCCTCCCCCGCCTCATGCGGGAGCACGGGATAGATATGTGGATCGTCACCATGCGCGAGTACAACGAAGATCCCGTGTTCCGCGCGCTGGTGTCTCCCACGACCTTCTACGCGCGGCGGCGCACCATCTACGTGTTCTTCGACCGCGGGCCGGAGCGCGGCGTGGAACGCCTGGCGCTGGGCGGCTCGTCGCAGGGCGGCCTGTACCAGGCCATACGCGAGACCGAACGGGCGCCCGACGGGCGCCAGCGCGAGCTGTGGGGCAAGGCCCAATGGGATTTGCTGGCCCGGGCGGTTCGTGAGCGGAATCCCCGCCGGATCGCCCTCAACATCTCTCAAACGCACGCCTTCGCCGACGGGCTCACCGTGGGCGAATGGGAACAGCTGCAGGAGGCCCTCGGCGCCGAGCTGCTTCCGCGGGTGGTCCGCGCCGAGCGGCTGCCCATTGACCTGCTGGCGATCCGGGTCCCGGACATGCTGCCTGTGTACCGCCGGATGCAGGAGATCGTCCACCAGACGATAGCGACGGCCTTCTCCAACCAGGTCATCCAGCCCGGCGTCACCACCACCGAGGACGTGGTGTGGTGGATGCGGCAGCGCGTGAACGATCTGGGGCTGGCCACCTGGTTCCAGACGTCAGTGGACATCCAGCGACGGGGCGTCAACCTGGCGGATTCCACCGCCCCCGTGATCCAACGGGGCGACGTGCTCCATTGTGATTTCGGCATCACCGCGCTGGGGCTGAATACGGATACGCAGCACATGGGGTACGTCCTGCGGGAGGGGGAAGCCGATGCGCCGGCGGGCATCAAGCACGCGCTGTCCGTGAGCAACCGGCTGCAGGACATCCTGCTGTCGCAGATGAAGCCAGGCCGCACGGGGAACGAAGCGCTCAAGGCCGCGCTGGACCAGATGCGGGCCGAAAGAATAGACGGGTCGATCTACACGCATCCTATCGGCGACCACGGACACGCCGCCGGCCCGCTCATCGGCCTGTGGGATCGCCAGGACGGCGTGCCGGGCCGAGGCGACCTGCCACTGCTCCCGAGCATGTGGCATTCGATCGAGCTGCAGGCGACGACTCCGGTGCCCGAATGGAGCAACCAGCCGGTGCGGATGGCGCAGGAGGAAGAAGCCGAGATGACGGCCGGCGGCGCCATGCGCTGGGTGCTCCGCCGGCAGTCCGCCCTACATCTCGTTCGATAGGTTCGCCGGCTTCCATGACAACGACTGACTCACCGCAGAGTGCGCAGAGGACGCAGAGAGGTTGAATGGGGAAGCCCCTTCGCATTCATCTCTGCGACCTCCGCGTCCTCTGCGACCTCTGCGGTGAATTGTCCTTAGCCGACGTTCAACAGGCAGAATGAACCAAGGAAATCCCCTTATGCGTTTACAACAGTTTGATATGGCTGGCGCCGCCGCACTGGTGCTGGTGGCTTCGCTGGTCGCTTGTTCCTCTGGCACCACCGGCGGCCCGCCAGCTCCAGCCCCGGCCCGCGGGCAACCCGTCGTCAGCGGCGGCGACACGATCGTCCTCATCGGCCCGCCGACCGTCATGGACACGCTGCCGGCGGTGGAGGCCGGGCGGTTCGATACGGGCAAGATGTGGACCTTCGAGAACCCGCCGCTCGACTACTTCCAGCAGGCATACGGATTCCGGCCCAGCGCCGAGTGGCTGGAGCGGGTGCGCCTCGCCGCGTTGCGCCTGCCCAACTGCACGGCGTCCTTCGTCTCGCCCAACGGGCTGGTGATGAGCAACCACCACTGTGCCCGCGAGTCCGCCACGGCCGTGAGCCGGGAGGGTGAGGACCTGGGGACCAACGGCTTCTACGCCGCCACGCCGGCGGACGAGCGACGGGTGCCCGATCTCTACGTGGACCAGCTGGTCGTCATCCGGGACGTGACCGTGGACGTGCAGGCCGGGATTCCGGCGCGGGCGTCCGAGGAGGAACAGGTCGCCGCCCGCGACCAGAAGATCGAGGAGGTCGCGCAGCGCTTGAGCGCCGAAACCGGACTTCGATGCGACGTCACGTCGCTGTATCATGGCGGGAAGTACTCGAGCTACTGCTACCGCCGGTACGACGACGTGCGGCTGCTCTTCGCGCCGGAAACCCGGATCGGGTACTTCGGCGGCGACCCCGACAACTTCACCTACCCGCGTTACGCCCTCGATGTGAGCTTCTTCCGGGTCTACGGCCCGGACGGGCAGCCGCTCCAGTCCCCGCACCACTTCACATGGAGCGATTCCGGGGCCGCCGAAGGTTCGACCGTGTTCGTGATCGGCAATCCCGGCTCCACCTCGCGGCTCAACACCGTGGCGCAGCTCGACTACCAACGCGACCACGAGTACCCGATGACGATCCGCCTGTTCGAGAGCCGGGCGCGCATCCTGGACCAGTTCATGGCGCGCCATCCGGACCTGCGCACGACGTACATCGACGACTACTTCAGCCTCACCAACGCCCTCAAGGCGTACACCGGCCAACTGAAGGGTCTGCGGACGCCGGAGCTGATGGCGCGGAAGGTGGCGTTCGAGAAGGCCTTCCAGGCCGCCGTCCGGAACGACTCCACGCTCCGGCGGCAGTACGGCTCGCTGTGGGAGGAAATCGCGCGGTTACGCCGCCAGATCGCCGACGTGGCCCCTCGGGTCAACGCGCTGAACCAGGGCGGGAGCATCCGGTCCCAGACCTTGGCCACCGCCCTCGGCGTGCTCCAGTACACCCAAGCCGCCACGTCCGGGATGGTGCCGGACAGCATTCTGGAGGAGTACCGCACCGAGCTGTTGGGCACCGAGATCAACCGGGAGCTGGACGCCATGATCCTGGCGGCGCAGATCCAGGACGCGGCGGACCTCCTGGGACCCGATGATCCCTTCGTCCGCGACGCGCTGCAGGGGCGGACCGCGGAGGCGGCCGCGACGGCCATGGTCAACGCCTCCGTGCTGCCGGACTCGGCGCAGCGGGCGGCGCTGCTCGCGAGCCCGGCGGACGTCGCCACCACCCGTGACCCCGCGATCCGCCTCATGCGGGCCACCCTGCCCCGGGTCCGCGCCGCGTTCCAGGAGTACCAGCGCTTGAACGGCGCGGAAGAAGTCCGTACCAGCCGCCTGGCGCGGGCCTTGTTCGAGGTGTACGGCACCGAGATCCCGCCGGACGCGACCTTTACGCTGCGTATCGCCGACGGTGTGGTGAAAGGCTACGAGTACAACGGCACGGTGGCCCCGGTGTTCACCACGTTCTACGGGATGTACGACCGGCACTTCTCCCACGCCGGCCGGTCCGACTGGGCGCTCCCCAGCCGGTGGCTCACGCCGCCCGCGGGATTCAATCTCGCCACACCGCTCAATTTCGTGACCACCAACGACATCATTGGGGGCAACTCGGGCAGCCCGGTCATCAATACCAGGGCCCAGCTCGTGGGATTGATCTTCGACGGGAATATCGAGAGCCTGCCCGGCGATTTCATCTACACCACGGAAACGAATCGAGCGGTGGCGGTGCACTCGGCCGGCATCCTGGAGGCGCTGCGGCACGTGTACGGGGCCGGGCGGATCGTGACCGAACTGGAACAGACACGGCGGCGCTGACCACCTCACCGACATGCGCATCCCCGACTTGCCCACACCCGCCCTGTTGTTGGACCTCCCCCGCCTCGAGGCCAATCTCGCGCGCATGGCCGAGCGGGCGCGGTCGCTGCGCGTGGCGCTGCGCCCGCACATCAAGACCCACAAATGCCTCGAAATCGCCGAGCGCCAGCGGGCCCTGGGCGCATCCGGCATCACGGTATCGACACGGTACGAGGCCCAGGCGTTCGCTGAGCACGGGTTCGACGACCTCACGTGGGCCTTCCCCGTGCCGCTCACCCGTCTCCCCGAGGCACAGGCCGTGGCCGGGCGCGCGCGCCTCGGCCTGGTGGCCGACACCGCTGAAACGGTGGCGGCGCTGGAACGCTTTGGGCACCCATTCCACACCTGGCTCAAAGTGGACTGCGGGTACCACCGGGCTGGTGTGGACCCCTGCCGGGATTCGTCGCTCGAGCTGGCGCGGGTATTGCACGAGTCCCGCGTCCTGCGGTTCGCCGGCATCCTCAGCCACTCGGGCCACGCGTATCACGCCGGTTCACGGGCCGACATGGCCGCGACCGCCGAGGACGAACGCCGGGTCATGACCGCGTTCGCCGCCCGCTTGCGCGAGGCGGGGATCCGGGTTCCGCAGGTAAGCGTGGGCTCCACGCCGGCCATGAGCGTGGTCGAGCGGCTGGACGGCGTGGATGAAGCCCGGCCGGGGAACTACGCGTTCTACGACTACACGCAGACCGTGTTGGGATCGTGCACGGTAACCGACTGCGCCGTGACGGTGCTGGCCAGCGTCGTCTCCTCGCAGCCCGGAGCCCGCCACAGCGTGGTGGATGCGGGCGCGCTGGCGCTTTCAAAGGACGCCGGACCCCAGCACGGCCCCCGCCAGACCATGGGTGAGATGTTCGAGGATTATGCCACCGGCCGCCTACGCGCCGACGCGCACCTGGTGTCCGTCAGCCAGGAGCACGGCGTCGTCAATGCGCGGTTGCCGGTGGGCCAACGCCTGCGGATCCTGCCCAATCACTCCTGTCTCACCACGGCCTGCTTTGACGAGTACCACGTGGTACAGGGAGACACCGTGGTGGACCGCTGGAAGATCTGGCGCGGGAGATAACTCCCGGCTTTTCCGCTACCGTCTGCTTCTCCCCGTAGCCGCCTCCCGCTGCCACACGACGTTCCCCTCTACCATCGTGAGATCCACCTTCACGTTCTCGATCCGCACCGGATCTATGAAGAAGGGATCCTCCGATAGCACTACCAGATCCGCAGCCTTGCCCGGTGCCAGCGTGCCGAGGACGTCGTCCAGGAAGTTGGCGTAGGCGTTGTTGGCCGTGTACGCCGTCAACGCCTCCTCCACGCTGATTCTCTGCTCCGGAATCCATCCCGTGGGCGTGGCGCCGTCGTTGGTCCGGCGCGTCACCGCCGCGTAGATGCCCAGCAGTGGATCGATGGGCGCCACGGTCCAATCGCTGCCGAACGCCACCCGGGCACCGGCGTCCAGGAGGTCACGGAAGGCATACGTGGTCTTGATGCGCTCCGGCCCAATCCGCTTTTCCGCCCACCGGCCGTCGTCAATGGCGTGGTACGGCTGCATGGACGCGGTCACGCCCAGCTCAGCGAACCGACGGATCGCGGCCCGCGTCAGGTGTTGCGCGTGCTCGATCCGGAACCGCCGGTCGCGCGCCCCGTTCAGGGAGCGAGCGTCACGAAAGGCGTCCAGCAGCCAGTCGTTGGCCCGATCGCCGATCGCGTGCACGATCACCTGCAGCCCGGCGGAGTCCGCCGAGACGATGGAACGCCAGAGCTCCGTCGAGTCCGTCACGACCAGGCCCCGGGTCTCCGGTGCATCCTGATAGGGGTCGTAGAACCAGGCGGTGGTCGAACCCAGCGAACCATCCACATACGCCTTGACCCCACCCCAGAAGAGCCGGTGGTCTCCCCGGCCCTCCTTGGCCACCAGATCCGCCAGGCGCTGCCAGCTCGACAGGGGTACCACGCCGTACACCCGCAGATCCAACTGCCCGCGAGCACGCGCCCGTCGGTAGGTGGCCAGGCCCTCCCAGGACCCCATGTCCGCGATGAACGTCACCCCGCGAGCCAGGGCGTGGTCCATGGCGGCGCGCAGCGCCCGGTCCCGCTCGGTATCCGTCGGTGGGGGGATGACCCGCTCCACCAGGGCCTGGGCCGCGTCTTTCAGGACCCCGGTGGGGCGCCCGTCCGGATACCGCACGATGGTGCCACCCGGGGGATCAGCCGTCTCCCGGGTCACGCCGGCCAGCTCGAGCGCGCGGGTGTTGGCGAGCGCCATGTGCCCGTCCAGCCGGCTCACGAAGACCGGGGTCTGCGGTGTCAGGGAGTCGATCCAGTCTCGCCGCGGCAACTCCCCGCCCCACAGCTCATGATCCCAGGTGCCCCCGAGCAGCCACTCTCGCGGACCGCGACGGGCCTGCTCCCCGATCCGCCGGGCGAACTCCGCGGGGATCCGGGCGTCGCGGAGCTGTACCCCCGCGAGCTCAAACCCGCCGGCCAGGAAGTGCGTGTGACTGTCCATGAAGCCGGGCACCACCCGGCGGCCGGCGAGGGCGATCCGCCGGGTCTGCCGGCCGGTCAGCCGTTCGATCTCGGCGTCCGAGCCCACAGCCACCACCCAGCCGCCTTTCACGGCGACGGCGCTGGGAGCTTCGAGCCCGGCGACAGGCGTCCCGGGGCCGGCCCAGACCCGTCCGCCAGTCAGGACAACGTCAGCTACCTGGGCGTCCACGGTGCTCGCCGCGGCAGCCAGAGCCACAGTCAGGAGTGCAAACCTGGTCATGCCAGAGGCCCTCCATACCAGAAGCCCTCGAGTCGCTCAGTCTCTCCGCGGCAAAAGGTAACTCTCCCGCGTGCGATTGATGACGCCGGTTCGACCTCGCGCCGCTATGTTGACCCTGCCGCTCGTAGTGAGCAAAGACTCACGTTCTGCCTGCCGGTTGTGCTGCAGGAGTGAGGGGTCGCTCACTTAACCGGAATCCGGCTCGAGGGAATCTGGCCGTTGCAGTATGCGTAACTGATTGACTGTTAATATGGTTACGGCATCTTGGTACAAAGGACGCGCCCAGTTGGTTACCTTTAAAGCACATGAATCTTCGCCCGGTCTACGGCCATGAGCCGTTGCTGAGCCGGCTGGAGGGCGCACTAACCTCCGGCCGGTTCCCGCAAGCAACCCTGTTTGTCGGCCCGGCTGGCGTCGGCAAGCAGCGCCTCGCGGTTTGGGTTGCCCAGGGCCTGCTGTGCGACCGCGGGCCCGGTGCCCCGTGCGGCGCGTGCGACTCGTGCCGCCGGGTGCTGGGACTTAACCACCCGGACCTGCACTGGTTTGTCCCCGTCGTCCGCCCGAAAACCGGGGACCAGGACAAGCAGGTGGATGAGGTCGAGGCGCTCCTGGCCGAGGCCATGGCGGCACGGCGGGCAGACCCGCTATACGGACCCCCGGAGCCCATGGCCAGCCACCCGCTGGCGAGCATCCGGCTGCTACAGCGTCGCGTCAACCTGCGCCCCTTTGCCGGGGCCAGGAAAGTGCTGATCCTGGGCAACGCCGAGCGCCTGGTGGTGCAGGAGGCCAGCCAGGAAGCCGCGAATGCCCTGCTCAAGGTTCTGGAGGAGCCGCCGGACGACACCTTCATGATCCTCACGGCCAGAGAGGCGCGGGCCCTCCTGCCAACCATCCGCTCCCGGCTCGTCCCGGTTCGCATTGGGGGCGTGGGCGATGAAGCCGTGCGGCGCTTCCTTCAGACCGAGCTGGATCCGGCACCCCGCGGCGCGGCCCTTGAGCAGCGGGTCCTGCTGGCTCAGGGGAGCATTGGCCGGGCCCTGGCGGCTGGTGGGCAGGGAGACTCGGCCGAGAAGGCGGCACAGCGCCTTCTGGACGCGGTTGGGGGAGGACCCTCAAGGTGGGCGGCGGCGGCCCTGGCGCAGGCGCCTTGGGCGGCCCGGGGGGACTTTACGGCCAGCCTGGACGCACTGGCGTTAAGGTTGCGCGATGGTGCCGCCAAGGAGGCGCTAGCGAGCCCCGAGCGGTTGCGTCGCCGCCTTGCCGCCCTGCAAGCCGTGGAGCGAATCCGGACCGAGGCGCAGGGCAACGCCAATCCCCAACTGGCCCTGGCGGTGCTGGCGAGCGACTTGGAGAACCTAGCGTGAGCCTGTCCCACGTCGATGCGGCCGGCCGCCCACGCATGGTGGACGTAGGCGCGAAGGCCGCGACCGAGCGGACGGCCGTGGCTGAGGGGCTGATCCGCATGGCCCGCGAGGCGCTGGACGAGGTCCAGCGAAACGCCGGCCCCAAGGGTGACGTACTGACCACCGCCGAGCTCGCCGGCGTCATGGCGGCGAAACGCACGGCGGACTTGATCCCATTGTGCCATCCGCTCCCGCTGGACCACGTGGCGGTGGAGGTATCGCTCGATCCCACCGTCCCGGGAGTGCGGGTTCGCGCGACGGTCCGTGCCACCGCGCGGACCGGGGTGGAGATGGAAGCGTTGACCGCGGCCGCGGTGGCGTTGCTCACGGTCTATGACATGGTCAAGGCCGCGGACCGCGGGATGGAGATCGAAGGGATCCGGCTGCTCGAGAAGGTCGGCGGCAAGTCGGGCGACTGGCGACGTCCCGGGTAACCCGTCAGCTGCCCTGTATCAGAGGAGGCGTATGACCGAACCAACGTCGGCGAATCAAATCGGACGGGGCCTGAGACTCTCGGCCACGCAGGTGCTGATGCTGCGGGGCCTGGCCCTGTTCGTGGCGTCGTTATTGCTGGTCACCACGGTGCGCGCCCTGGCGGCGCGGGGCGGCGCGGGAGACGGCGGAGCCGCCTACACCGGTACGGCGATCGTGAGGGAGCTGACGAGCCTGCAAAGCTCCCTCGACCGCACCAGCGGCGAGCTGGAGTTGATGCAGTTAGAGCTGCGGCGGGCCCGTGCCCTGCTGGACTACTCGTCACGCTATCAGGTCCCCTCGGACCTGGTGGCTCTGATCTACGATACGGCGCTCCGGGAGGGGCTGGACCCGGACCTGGCGTTCCGCCTGGTGAGGGTCGAGAGCGCCTTTGACCCCAAAGCCGTGAGCTCCGCCCGGGCCATCGGACTGGCGCAGATCCAGCTCAGGACGGCGCGGTTCTACGAACCGGGGATTACCGAGAAGGGGCTGTTCGACCCCCCCACCAACCTGCGGATCGGCTTCCGCTACCTGCGCGACCTGATTGGGACGTACCAGGGGAACCTGCGGCTCGCGCTGCTGGCCTACAACCGCGGCCCGGCGAAGGTGAATCAGCTGTTGGGGGACGGGAAGGAACCCGGCAACGGCTACGCGACGTCGGTGCTCAGTCCTCGCGCGAGCCGTCGTCGCTAGCGGGCGCGGCAACGATCAGCCGCTGGCCGGCGCGCAGCACCTCACCGGCCGACATCCCGTTCCACTGCCGAAGGGCCGCGACCGTCGCGCCGTAGCGTCGGGAGAGGAACCAGAGGGTCTCCCCGGGCTCCACGACGTGGACGGTGCCGGCCGGAGGAGCCGCAGGGGCCACAGAAGCTACGCCGGAGGAGGCCTGCTGCGTGGCGCGGTTGGCTGGACGTCGGGCGACCCCGCGGGCGACGGCGCTCACCGGCACTTTCAGCCGCGCCCCAATGCGCAGCGCGCGCGCTTTGACCCCCGGGTTGGCGGCAAGGAGCAGACTCACGCTCACCCGGTAGCGCTCCGCGATTCCGGACAGGGTCTCACCCCGCGTCACCACGTGCTCCAGAAAGTTCACGCGCTCGCTGGCCGGTAGCTCCAGGTAGCGCTGCGACACGGTGGTACCGGCGCCGCGCGGCACCCGAACGATGGCGGAGCGGCGGGGCGGCGTAACGCCGCGGTAGTACTGGGGGTTGAGCTCTAACAGCGCGGCGGTGGTGGTGTCCGCCAGCCGGGCGATCACATCGAACCCGGTGGCATCGGGAACGGTGATCTCGTCGAACACCAGCGGCTCCAGGTCCGGCGTCTCGTCGAACCCGAACCGCTTGGGATCCTTGGCGATGAGGGCGGCGGCGATGAGCTTGGGGACGTAATCCCGCGTCTCGGGGCGGAGGTACCGCCGCTCCGCCAGCGAGAAGAAGGTTTCGTCGCTCAGCGCTTCCGGCTCGCCCGGCAGGCGTTGAATCCCCCGCATGACCCGCCCGGTGCCGCCGTTGTAGGCCGCGGCGGCGAGGTACCACGACCCGAACATGCTGTCCAGGTCCCGCAGGTGCCGGGCCGCGGCGTCGGTCGCCTTGAACGGGTCCCGCCGCTCGTCCACCCACTGATCCACCTGCAGGCCGTAGCGTCGCCCCGTGTACGTCATGAACTGCCACATCCCCACGGCTTTCGCGCGCGAGACCGCCGTGTTGGAGTAGCCGCTCTCAATGAGCCCCAGGTACACCAGGTCCTCGGGGACGCCATAGCTCCTGAAGCGCGCGCGGATCATGCCTTCGTACCGACGCAGGCGGCCCAGCCAGATCGTGAACCGGTCGCGCGAGTCGATCTGGAAGAAGTTCATGTAGTACAGAACCCGGGACCGGGCGGCAAACGACTCCACGTCGATATCCCAGGTGACGCCGGCGGCGCTGGCGGCGCCACCCCCAGCGTCCTCGAACAGGCGGGACGCCTCGGTCGTCACTTCCCGCTCGCCGACCGCGGCTGGCACCGGCAACACGCCTCGGGCCCCGGTCTCCCCCTTCCCCAATCCCTTGAACTCGAGCTCCTGCAGCGCCGCGAGGGCGGCCTGGTCGGCCGCGGAATCCTCAGGCGGCTCGGCGAGGATGGGAGCGGGCTCCTGCGAACCGGGCAGGGCCAGGGACGCGGACGCCTCGGGCGCCGGCGGCGCGACGCGCTGCCCGCCACAGGCCCACGCCAGCGAGGCCGCTCCCCAGAGAACCGCTGCTCCAACCCTGCGCCTGAAACCGTCCATTACGTCGTCTCCGTGCGGACGAACAGGTTGCCCAGCAGCCGGTTCGTCGCGTTCAACACCGCCAGGGCGGCGCCCCGCTCGCGGCCGTCCTCCGTGAGATACGAGCCCACGATGCGCCGGGACTCAGCCTCCAGATGGGTGGCGAGCGACACGATGATGATGGTCGAGTCGAACGCCCGCAGCGCCTTGACGCCCAGCAACTCGAACGTCATGCGCACGTTGATGGACTGCTCGATGGCCCGGACCGCGGCTTCCGCCGCACACCGTAACGCCCCCGTCTGGGACGCGATGCCCTCGGCCACGCCCACGAACGGCTGCCCGGGCATCCACTCCAGCACCACCCGGGCTTGACACCCACCGCTCGGCAGGCGTCGAAACTCGAACTCGACAAACCGGAGCCGCTCGCGAACCGCTCCTGCCGTCACGCGCCTCCCCTCCGCTCAAGGCGCTACTCGTCGCCGTCGAACCGAACTTCGAGCTGCCCCTGAGGCGCTTCGTCCACCGCACGGATGAGGTCGGCGTCCAGCCGCGGTTTCCCCCCGTCATCCATCAGCACCGTCACCAGCAGCACCTGACCGTCTTCCATCGTGATCCGCAGCTGGCGGCAATCGGACCGAATGATCACGTCCTGCACGGTCCGGTCACGCAAATGCCCCACCGCCTCGGCGATTCGGCGCAACTCCTGCAGCGACGCGATGGTCACGGCAACGGCGGCAGCCGGATGCTCAGCCGATGTGCTGCTCCAGCACTGCCCGCAGCGCCTCGTCCGTGATGCGGTCGGCCTGGAGAAACAGCGACGACTTCGAAACCGACTCCAACGGGTACGGGGCCCAGAACGAACGCGGCTCCCGGTCGGCGTTCGCGGTGCGGAAGGAGAGCATGAGCTGCCAGAGTTGCACGTTTGCCCGGCGCTCGGCCGCGGCCTGCACGTGCCACACTTGGCCTTCCGCTGCAATGACTCTCCACGCCATGGCGTCCTAGTGCCTCAACCCTGATGGGGACTTTGGCAGGTCCGGCCAATATGAGTCCGGCCCACGACACGAGTCAAGTGCCGAAAACCCGCCTAAGTGTTGACGCTACTGCAAGCTAGGGAGTGTCCCGGCTCCCCGGGGTGACGGGCGTCACGAGGGGCCGCAATCCTCCAGGACGGCCTGGCGCACCCCCTCGAGCCCCGCCAGCCGCCGGGGGTAGGCCAGGAGCCGCACCTGCGCCGTGCCCGCCAGCCGCCGGGCAAACCGGAACTGGCTTGCCAGCCTCCCCGAATCCAGCTGCACCGTGTTGAACGCATCACGCAGGATCTCCAGGAACGCGGCTGCCGGGGCCAGGGGCGTGATGCGCACCGCCAAGCCTCGGGTCAACACGTACAACGCGCGCAGGGGCAGCGGGTCGCGCACGCTCATAGAGGACGGCAACGGCACGATGCGCTTGGCGGCGCCCGGCGCCATGCGCGGCCCGGTGCGCAGCATACCCAACAGGTGGCGCGCGACGCGGGGGGCCAGCTTGATGCTCGGGATGCCCGGCTCCGCCACGTAACCCGCCCCGCGCCGGATGAGGACCAGGAGATCGTCGGTCACCAGCGGATAGCCCGCCTGAAGAAACGCGGCCGCGAGGCTCGACTTCCCCATGCCGCAGTCGCCCAGGAACCCGATCACGCCGCCATCCACCGCCACCGCGCTCCCGTGGAGCGGCTCCTGCCCTCTGGCCAGCAGCGAAAAGGACAGCACCTGCGGCAGCAGGTACGCCCGAAACGCCTCGTTGGTGGCTCGCGGAAGCCGACGCCACCGGACGGTGGCGCCGTCAGCGCTGACGATGAAATCCGACAGCCCCCGCCAGCGAAGCAAGGCCGAGCCGTCGGAATGCCCCTGGTAGGAAAACCAGGACCGCGAGGAGCTCAACTCCTCGAACCGCCGACCCGCCGACCCGCCGACCCGCCGAATCGCCACACTGGCCCGCCGCGGATCCCGCGGACACGGCAGCGCCAGGGGAGACCGCACGGCGAGACCGTACAGCCGGTAGGTCCCGCCGGGCACGGCTACGCGTTGCCCCCGGACAGTTTGGTGCGGGGCTTGCCCGCTCCGTCGGCCCGGTTCCCGCCTTTCGCCCGCGTGAGTGCCCGAAGGTCACCGTGGACCTTGAGCCGGGGCTTGCGATAGGGCTTCTTGGACTGCCGCTGCCGCTTCATGCACACCTTCCCCTTACGCAGTTTCTTGACCGCCTTCGAAGAATACACGCAGCCACGACTCCAGACCAATCAGATCCGTGAGCGCCCAGCTGGCGACGCACTCCGGCCCTTCGAGCCGCGGGGCCAACCGGTTCAACTCTGTCAGGACCCGCTCCCGGTCCACGTACCCCCGGGCCGCCGACCGGGGCGCGTCGGCGAACAGCGCGCGGGCCGACGCCAGGTCCCGGGCGGCGCCCTGGTTGACGGGCTCGGAGTAGTCCGCCTTCCATCGTCGCCGCCGAATGGCCTCCGGGAGCACCCCGGCAAGGCCTTCGCGCAGCAACGCGCGCGGGACGCCGCCCGCGGCCTGAATGTCTCCGGGCACGGCCATGAGGAACTGGATCAGGTCCCGGTCCAGAAACGGTGCCGCGTAATCCAGGCCGTGCAGCGCAGCGATCTTGTCGTTCCACTCCATGCACTGCACGCTGTACTTCATTCGCGTCTCCAGATAGAGGGACCGCGCATGCGCCCCACGGAGGTGACCGCCGATCGCAGCGGGCCGGTTCGCGCCGTGCAGCACGCGCGCCTGAAACCCAGGTGCCAACCACCCGCGCCCAGCGCCACGGCGTGACACGCGACCCCGGACCCACTTGAGCAGCGGCAGGAACATCACCGGCACGTGGTGGCGCACCAGGTCGAACGCCGCCTGTTTCCGGAGGTTGCGCGCTTCGTCCGGCTCGAACCACTGGTCGAAGGCTGCCAGGTGCTGCCGTGCCGTCCGCCAGGCGAGTCTCCCGATCAGATCCACCAGATAGGCCGTGCCGTGGAGCACTTGATCGCCCCAGTGCCCGGTCAGATATCGCCGGGCGCCGCGGTGCGCCGCCGCCTGTTGGATCGCGTGGGTGATCTGCCAGAGCGAGTCCAGCAAGGGGGCCTCGCTGTGGCGGGCCTGAAGCTCCGCGCCTTCCATCAGGCCTAGCAACGGCGCGGCCGCGATGCGCTCGATGGACACATCGTAGGAGCGCTCGATCTCGTCCAGATAGCGGCGCTCGTCCGATGTACTTCCCTCCGGGCCGATGTACGAGAACCCCAACATCGCCGGCCAGGATGCGGGGCCCGCACGTCGCTCCGTCTCAGCCTGACAAAGGATGGACGATGAATCGAGCCCGCCGCTCACCGATACCGCCACCGGATAGGCGCTCCGCGCGCGTCGCCGCACGGCCTGGGCGAACCGCTCGCGAAAGGCCTCGGCGTATTCCCCGAACGTCCCAAGACGCACCGTGGCGTTCCCGTCGAAATCCCAATACCGCCGCGGTCGGTCCACTCCCCGGGAGGTGACGCGCAGGATGTGGGCGGGCGGCAGCGCCCGTACGTTTGTGAAGCAGGTGACTTCCAGCAGCCCTGCGGGGCGCCGGCCGAGCAGCAGGTAGTCCGCCACGCCGTCGTCGTTCGGCGAGCTGCGGATGGCGGGGTGGGCGAGGAGGGCTTTGATCTCGCTGGCGAAGGCCACCACGCCGTCGCCCTGATAGTAGTACAGCGGCTTGAGGCCGATGGCATCGCGCACCAGCCACAGCGACACCTGGGCGGGGTCGTACAATCCCAGCGCAAAGTCGCCGACCAACCGCTCCAGCGCGGACGGGCCCCACGCCTCGTAGGCCCAGAGGACCAAGGCCGCGTCGCTCGCGGTCCGTGGCGCGTCGAGTCGGGCGAGCAGCTCATCGCGATTGTCCACGCGCCCGTCCAGCGCCAGCGCCGCGCCGCTGGGACCAACCAATGGCTGCCGCTCGCCCACTTCCTCCGGCGTCACCCAAAGGTGCCGGTGCGCCAGCCCCAGCGAGCCTGTGATCACCAGGCGATCGCCATCCGGGCCCCGGTGGCGAAGGGCCTCGCTCATGGTCGCCAGCGTGGCGCGATCCACGGGCCGGCCGTTCAGGTTCCACAGCCCGACGATGCCGCTCATGGGTAGATTGCCAGTGTGCCGATGGATCCTTCGACGACGTTCGTCGCAGCGGGCGAACTGCTCTCGGGCGAGTTTGACGCGGAAACCGTGATCCTCGACCTCCGTACCGGCGTATACTACGGGCTCGAAGAAGCGGGCGCCAGAATCTGGCGGCTCCTGAAATCGCCCACGTCGCTGGCCGCGCTGCGCGACGCGCTGGTCCAGGAATACGACGTGGAGCCGAGGCGCTGCGAGCGCGACCTCCGGGAGCTACTGCACCAGCTGGTGGAGCGGGGTTTGGTCCGCGTGGCCGATGATCGCCCTGTGGCGTAAGGTGCGGCGGGCCGCGCCGCAGGAGCGGGCCCTCGCCCTGGAGGCGCTGGCAACGCTGGTGGCAGCCCGCCTGGCCGTGTGGCTGCTGCCGTTCGCCACCGCGAGGCGCCTGCTGGAGAGATACGCCCGCTTCTCGCGCGCCGCGCCGCGCACCTCCGAGCGCGTGGCCTGGGCCGTCGCGGCCGCGGCCCGCCGCCTCCCGGCTCCGTTCCGTGACTGCCTCCCACAGGCCCTGGCCGCCGAGACCATGTTGAAACGCCACGGAGCGCCCGCCGAGCTGGTGATCGGCGCGCGACCGGCCCCTGCCGGTGGACGGATCGAGGCACACGCGTGGGTGCTGAGCGGCGAGCGCGTGGTCGTGGGGTGGCTGGATGACCTCCCCTCGTTCGTGCCGCTGGCCGGGTCAGGTCCATGATCCTGGACACGCTGGCCGCGCTCCTCCGACGAGCGTCCATGACCTGGGACCGGGTCGCGTGCGAGCCCCACACGTTCCTTGACGCCTGCCGTGAAGAAGAGGTCTCCGGCCTCCTCTACCATCATCTGCGGGGCGCCCCGGCGTTCGCCACGTGGCCCCGTACCGTGCGCGAAACGCTGGCGGACGCGAGCCGGGCCGCGGTGGCGCGAGAGCTGCTAGTGCAGAGGGAAGTCCGGCGCGTGTTGGACGCCCTGGGCGCCCACGACGTCCACCCCGTGCTGCTCAAGGGCACGGCGCTGGCCTACACCGTGTATCCCCATCCCAGCCTGCGGCCCCGATCCGACACGGACCTGCTGGTTCGCCAGACGGACACGGAGGCCGTCAGAGCATCGCTGGCCGCACTTGGCTATACGCCGTCCCTCCTGTGCGACGGAGAGTGGCTGTTCCGCCAGTTCGAATGGGCCCGGGAGGACGAATTCGGGGTCTCGCACGCGCTGGACGTCCACTGGGCCATCAGCACCCAGGCGGCGTTCACGGAGGTCCTCACCTACGACGAGCTGGCGGCGCGTGCCGTTGAGGCCCCGGCGTTGGGAGCGAGCGCCCGGGTTCCCGCGACGGTGGACGCGCTGCTCCTCGCCCTGATCCATCCGGTGATGCACCACCAGAACCAGCGGCGACTCCTATGGGCCTACGATGTCCACCTGCTGGCTGAGACCCTGGATGCTCGCGCCTTCCAGGAATTCGCGGCTTGGGCGACGGACAAGCGGGTCGCCGCGGTCTGCGCTCAGGGACTGCGCGCGGCGCGGGCCTGGTTCGGTACCGAGATTCCGAGCGGCGTGCTCCAGCGGCTGGATGGGGCGCCGCCCGGGGAACAGCCCACGGCGGCCTATCTGGCGGTGGAGCGGTCCTGGGCACGTGAAACGGTGGCCAATCTCCGCGGGCTGGCGCGCTGGCAAGACCGGCTGCGACTGCTGCGCGAGATCGCGCTTCCCTCCCCGGCGTACATGCGGCAGGCCTACGGCCTGGACGGCTCGGGCCCGGGCCTGGTGTTGCTGCCCGCGCTGTACCTGCACCGAGGCATGCGAGGCATGTGGCGGGTGATCAGCGGCCGGAAATAACCCGCGACCGCTTGAAGCCTTCAGGAACCCGCTTGACGGCGGAAGTCTCCGGAGTGTACCGTGCCTGCATGCGCGGGCATTTTGCCGCGGTGGTGGTTCTCACCGCCGGCCCGGTGGCGGCGACGGCACAGGAAACCGCAAAGCCGCCTCACGCTTCGTTGCTGCGGGTCGCGGCTCACGCGGCTGGCGGCGCGCTGGTTGGCGCCTGGGGCGGCTACATGACCTCCCAGGTCACCTGGAGCGACTGGCAGAACCGCGAGGGCCGAGGTGCTCAGCGTATTCGCTTTTCGGTGACCGGTGCCGCGCTGGGGCTGATCGCTGGTGTCATCATCGGCCGCAGCGGCGGGGGGGATGCGGCCCCCGAACGACGGCACGTCGCGCTCGCCGACGACACGCGGCCCATTACGGCGGAAGAGATCCGGTACTTCCCGGGCCGAACGGTCGCGGAGCTGCTACGGGCGCTGCGGCCACAGTGGCTTCGCCGGCGCGGCCCGAGCACGTTCCGCCCCGATGCCGACCCGCTCACGCCTGCCGGTATACGGGTGTACCTGGAAGGCGGGCTCCTTGGCGGCCTCGAGGTGCTGGACCAGGTCCCCATCGAGACGATTACCGGAGCGGCTTTTCTCGACGCGGCCCGTGCCACCATGCGGTGGGGTGCCGGCCACCCGGACGGGGCGATCCTGCTCACCACGGACGCGCCGTGACCCCGGGTCCCAAACGGCGGTGCCAATCATGAAGGTCGCTTGACGGCGAGAGCTGCCGCGGTGTACTGTGACCGGCGAGCCTAGAAAGCGACCCCCATGAAGACCCGCCGCCTGCCCTCCCTGATTCTCCCAGGCGCGTTGCTGACCTCACTCGCCTGCGCCTCCCACCAACGAGCGACTAACGACCAATTCGAGGACGGTGTTTCGTTTCAGAAAGGCGCCGTGTTCCTGACCGGCTCGGCGCTGGGAGATGGCCCCGGGTCGCTGCTGGGCACCATGATGGGGAAGGTGCCCAACTTTCGCGTGCAGCGTCATGGGAACGAGTGCCCGCAGATCACGCTCCGGAGCAACGTGACATTCATGGGTGTGGTGAACCCCCACGTCTACGTCGACGGCACCCGGGCCACCGACACCTGCGTCCTCGATGCGCTGCGACGGGAGGACGTGGAGCGCGTGGAAGTGTACCCGCAGGGCTTCACCACCCGGCCGGGCTACGGCACCCACGCGCACGGACTGATCCTGGTATTCATGCGTTCAGCGTAGTCGGGGCGTCGCATCGAGGCCGGCCGCCACGTACAACGCCCCCCGGGGTGCTCTCCGGGGGGCGTTGTTCGTGCGGTTGGTCCGGCGGGCGACGCTACTGCACGTCCCACCAGACTCGCGTCAGGAGGCTGAGTCCCCCTCCCTGACGTTGGACCGCGGCATCCAGACTGGCCTTGTTCAACGATTGCTCCCCGGCGGGGTAAGAGAACCGCACCGGCGGACTCGGGTGCAGCCAATCGTTGGCGAACACCAGGTTCGGTACACCGGTGCGCCGCTGGTTGGCCCACGCCTCGTTGCCGTTGACGTACAGCGAGATCCACTTCTGCAGGTGAATCTGGTCGATATTGCTGTACACCACGTTGGCCTGCGCCACGTAGGCGTTGATTTCCGCGTCCGTGGGGGCGTTGGCCGGTGACCAGGCGTCGTACTGGTTCATGTTCGCCCGGATGGCGTTCTCGTACAGCGTGGCCGCGGTCCCCGCGATCCACCCGCGCTCCGCCGCCTCGGCCTGGAGGAACAGCACCTCCGAATAGGTCATGATCGCGGTGGGCGTCCCCTGGCCGTCCGCCCGCCAGAAGTTCCCGATCCTCGAGTAGTTCGCGATCGAGAGCGGGGGCACGGCCACGTTGTTCTGGAGCCCGCGGTATTGCCCATCCGCGGTGGCCGGTTCCGCGTAGAACTGCAGGCGCGGGTCGTTGAGGTACGCCAGGGTGTCGACCATCTTCCGGCTGATGCCGTAGTCGTCGCGAGTCTGCCAGTTCTCGTAGATGGGCGGGTCGTACGGCGGCCCGGCCCATTCGAGCATCGCGTTGTCCGCGTTGCTCTGGAACCCGCCGGCGTTGTACGCGGCCACGAACTCCGCCTGGGCGGTCGCGGCGGACACCTCGGACGTCCGCATAGCCAATCGCATGCGGAGCGAGTTGGCGAAACGGGCCCACCGGGTGAAGTCGTTGCCGTAGAGGATGTCGCCGGTGCCGAATCCGTCACCCGCCGGATCCAACTTGGCCACGGCGTCCTTCAGGGTCTGGATCATCCCGGCATAGACCGCCTGCTGGCTGTCGTAGGCCGGCGTGGTGTTCCCCTCATCCGCCTGGAGCGCCTCCGAGAAGGGGATGTCGCCCCACAGGTCGGTCATCTGGGAGTAGATCCAGGTCTGCCAGATCTTTCCGACCGCCTCGACGTTGGGGAGTTGATCCTCCACCCCCTTGTCGATCACGTTCTGCACGTCCCGGAGCGACCCGGCGTAGTAGCTGTCCCAGAACGCCTGCATGTTGCCCGGCCGCACGTTGCCACGCTCCTCGTCCGGGTATTGGATCTGCACCGTCTGCTGGGCCCAGATGCCGGTGTGACTCAGCAGCATGAAGGACCCCCAGGTGTTCTCCGCGGCCGACCGGATGGACTGGGGCAGCAAGAACTCCGGCCCCACGTCGGTCGGCGCGTTGGGATTCTGGTTGACATCGGTAAGTGCCTCGCAGGCGCTGAGAGCCAGCACCAAGCCGGCCGCGAGGGCTCCACGGGTTCGCATGTATCGCTTCATGTGGGCCTCCTCCTTATGGCCGGATCGAGAGGGACATCCCGATGCTTCGAGCCGTCGGGATCTGTCCGAACTCGATACCCTGCACGTTGCTGGCGTCGAAGGCGGTCTCGGGATCGATGTTCTTGGTCTTCGACCACAACGCCAGGTTGCGCCCGATCAGCGCGATCTCACCGCCGGAGAATCCCAGCCGCTCCATGAACCCGGAGGGCAGCTGGTACGCGAGACGGAGCTCCCGGAGCTTCAGGTAGCTCGCATCCACGATGCTGGCCTCATGGTTGCCGAAGTTGGCGTGGAAGTAGTCCATGGGGCAGGCGGTGACGTCGTTGGTGCCGTCTCCGTTCACCGAACCGTCCGGTAGCACGCCGTCCACCACGATGCCCGGGTCACACCAGTCGGTCTCTCGTCCGCGCAGCGTGGACTCGAGCACGCCGGAGTACTCACCGAACCAGTCGGTGGTGGAGAAAATGCTGCCACCCCACTGCCCGTCGAGCAGCACGCTCAGGTCCACCGGCCCGTAGGTGAACCGGTTCTGAACGCCGCCCAGCCAATCGGGCTGGTATTGCCCCAACACCCGGCGCACCGGATCGATGCGTGGCAGGCCGTCGGCGTCCAGCATCCACCGGCCCTGCGAGTCCCGCAGGTAGCCGTTGCCGAACAGCGTACCATACGGGTGATACGTCACCTCGCCGGTGGTGGCATCGGTCTCCGGGCCCCGAGCCTCGACGTCCAGGCTCCAGTAGCTGCCCAGCACCAGCGTCTTCAGGTCACCATAGAGCTGGCGGACCTGGCTGTTGTTCTTGCTCCAGTTCACCGTCATGTCCCAGCCAAACCCGCCGCGGCTTTGAATTGGCACCGTGCGGAACAGCAGTTCCAACCCGGAGTTTCTGACCTCACCGGCGTTCAACACCTGGTTGGTGAAGCCGCTGGTCGAGGAGATCTGCACGCCCAGGATCTGGTTCCGGGTGGACCGGTTGTAGTAGGTCAGCACCAGCCCGAGGCGCTCGTCGAAGAAGCCCAGGTCCGCGCCGGCCTCCCACGCGGTGGTCTCTTCCGGCTTCAGGTCGGCATTCGCCAGCTGATTCGGTACCGAGAACATCGGCACCTGGCCAAAGGCTTGCTGGGCGGTGAACACCGCCGCCAGTTGGTAGGGGTCGGTGTCGTTGCCCACGCGGGTCCAGCTCCCCCGCAGCTTCCCGGTGCTCAAGAAGTTGCTCTCCAGCCCCAGCGCGTCGCTGAACACGAAGGCGCCGGAGACCGAAGGATAGAAGTACGAGTTGGCACCGTCGGGCAGGGTGGAGGACCAGTCGTTGCGGCCGGTCAAGTCAACGTTCAGATACCCCTTGTAGTTGAGCGACAACGATCCGTAGAGACTGCGCGTCTTCTTCTGCTCGTCGTAGTCGGTCGGACTGGGAGTCACCGCCGCGTTGTCGATGGTGTAAATGCCGGGAGCGGTCAGCTTCGTCACCGTCATGTCCGCCCGCTGGTAGTTGTTCTCCCGGAGGTTGCCGCCGCCGCTCAGGTCCACCGTGAAGTCCGGCGTGAGCTGCCGCGTGGCGGTCAACAGGAAGTCCGCGTTGGTCTCGGCGCGGTAGATGGTATTCTCGGTGAACCCGCCGTCGCCCGCGTCGTCCAGGCTGTTGAACTCGGTCACGGCCTTGCGGTGGTCCCGGTACCAGTCACGACCCACTCGGCCGGTGGCCGAGAGCCAGTTGGTCAGCTGGTAACCCAGCTGCACGTGCCCCAACAAGCGATCCCGCTCGTCGGCGTTGGTGTTGACCAGCTGCTCCCAGAACGGGTTGTTGTGGTAGTTGTAGTTCCAGTTGTATTGGGCGTCCTTGGTGCAGGGCGTGGGCTCCGTGCCCGCGCACTGGTAGTTCCGGAGGGCCTCCATATCCACCTGGCGGCCGAACCAGATGAAGCTTTGCATCGGGTTGTCTTCGTCGTACCCGGTGCCGATCCGGTTTTTCCCTTCCGACTTGGTGTAGTTCAGCGACGCCTCAGACGAGAGGCGGTCCGTCATCTGGGCCCCGCCCTTGAGCGCCACGCTGACGCGCCCAATGGTATTGCCCGGGGCCATTCCCTCCACCGCGGTGTTGGTCAACGACAGCCGGACGTTGGAGCGGTCGCTCACCTGCGAGACGGCCGCGTTGGTGGTCCAGGTGCGCCCGGTCCGGAAAAAACTCCGGACGTTGTCCGGGTGGGCCACCCAGGGCTGCGCCGGGCCGGTGAACTGGTTGATGGGCCGGCCGTCCATCTTGGGACCCCAGCTCTCATCCACGAAATCCCAGGTCCCCGCGCCGGCGCCGTCCACCCAGTCGAACTCGCCGTTCACCCCCTGCCCGTAGGCATTCTGGTAACGGGGCAGCCGGAGCGGCGATTCCATGGTGAAGCTGGTGGACGCGCTGATCCCCAGCCCGCCGCCTCTGCCGCTGCGCGCCGACTTGGTGGTGATAACGATGGCGCCGTTGGAGGCCCGCGACCCGTACAAGGCGGCCGCGTTGGGGCCCTTCAGCACGCTGATGGACTCGATGTTGGCGGGGTCAATGTCCTGCACCGCGTTGCCGTAGTCGATTCCGCCGTACCCCTGGTTCCGGATGTATTCCACGCCCGAGGCGGCGTTGTCCACCGGGATCCCGTCCACCACGAACAGGGGTTGGTTGTTCCCGGCGATGGAGCTGGAGCCGCGGATCACCACCCGGGAAGTGCCGCCGGTGGGTCCGGCGTCAGTCACGTGCACCCCCGCGATGGTCCCTTTGAGGGAATTGACCAGGTTCAGCTCGGGCACCTTCATCAGCTCCGAGCCCTCGATGTCCTGCACGGAATAGCCCAGGTCGAGCTTCTCCCGGTGCATCCCCAGGGCCGTCACCACGATCCCCTCGAGCGCGATGGCCTGTCGCTCCATCAGGACGTCCACCCGGTCCGTCACCGATACCTCGGCCGACTTGAAGCCGATGTAGGTGATGACCAGGGTCCGGGCGTCCGCGGGCGCTCGGAGCGTGAAGTTCCCCTGCGCGTCGGTGTAGGTACCGACGGTGGTGCCCCGGATCATCACCCGGGCACCTTCGAGCGGTTCGTTCGTCTCGGCGATCGTCACGCGCCCCGTGACGCTCCGGATCTGCGCCTGCAGCAGACCGGGCAGGGCCACGAAGACGGCCAGGACGAGGAACACGAATGCATTACGCCTCATGAATCCTCCTGCAGTGTGGTGATGCGGTTCCGCGTCGCGGAGCACTGCCCCCGACGCACCGCCCATCCGGTGGACACGCCACCTGGCGCGCGACTCACCGCGTCAGGCTTCTGCTCGGACCACTTCGTTGTGAACCCGATGGCCTCCCTCCGGTTCAGTGGGAGCCACGCGACCCGGGCTGCCTGGTGACGCGAAGACCCGAGAAGGCGGCAGTGACAGACAAACATCATCCTTCGCACGGGTCACGGTCCTAAAGCCGGCGTGAAGGAGACTTCATGAAGCCTGCCGGGCCTCTTCGAGCCTGTCAAGTCGCCTAGGACCCGGGAGGCACCGGACGCAAGTGTATGGTATACAACACCGTATACCCCCTGCCCCGGATTTATACCGGTGCGGGCCCCGGCCCGCCTGTGGAAGCCGGACGCATTCATGCCTCCGGCTGCATAGTCATGCGGGCGGGGGGCATTTCCTGGAAGGACGCGGTGGGATGGCCGGCAGCGTGCGAGTGACCGGGGCGGGGATCGAACCCGCGGCCTACGGATTAAAAGTCCGTTGCTCTGCCAACTGAGCTACCCGGTCAGGTTGCCGAAAGCTCGCAGCCTCCCAGGGGTTGGACAAGGCGGCCCCGTTCCTCAGGATGGGCTCGCCCGCCGCCCGCGCCCCGCGCCCAGCCGTTCGATGAGGTCCTTCAACCCGATTACCGTAAGGGTGACGTCGCCGGTCCTGCGAACCGACGGCCGGTCCACATCGGCGGCCACAACGAACGTGTCGCCTCTGGGGTAGTGACGCCGGAAAACCTTGAGGTTCGTCGAATCCAAGTCTCGCGCCGACCATTTGCACTCGATCGCGGTCGGCCCCGGGGCGCGCCGCGGCAGCACGAAATCCACCTCGTGTCCCTGCTTGTCCCGCCAGTAGCGAACGTCCCGCGTTTGGAGCGACGCGTGCAGCTCGTTCAGCACGAAGTGCTCCCACAGGGCGCCGAAGTCCTCACGCCGGAGTTCCTGCCACCCGCGGTAGTAGGCGACGAAGCCGGTGTCAAACGCATAGACCTTGGGCGCGGCGAGGATTTCCGTCGCCCGGCGCGTCGTGAAGGGGCGAATCACGTGCGCCACGAAGGTGGCCTCCAGAACGCGGAGGTAGTTGCTGATGGTCGTGCGGCTCACTCCACAGTCGCGCGCGAAGCGGGTGGCCTCGAACAGGCCTCCGCTCGCGGCCAGCAGCAGCTCCACGAAACGCTGGAACGCGTGGCGGCGCTCGAGGCGAAACAGTTCCTGGATATCGCGGGCCCAGTAAGCGTCCATCCACTCCTGGACGTCCGCCTCCGGGAAGTCGTCGGCCAGAAAGAACGGCGGCAACCCGCCCCGCAGCAGCCGGTGCCCCATCGACGCGGAGCCGAACGCCGCCTGATCGGCCATGGCCATGGGCGTGAGCCAAACCTCGCGTTTGCGGCCCGCCAGGGTGTCGCGGAACCGAGCCGAGGCGCCGAGGACCGAGGAGCCGGTGCCGAGCAGGCGCACGTCGCGGTAATGGTCCGCGGCGATCTTGAGCAACTCTGACGGGTTCGCCAGCCGATGGATCTCGTCCAGCACGATCCGTTTCCCACGCACGGAAGCGAGAAACGCTTCGGGATCCTCGAACTGGCGGCGGGTGCGCGGGAGTTCGCAGTCGAAGTATTCCACGTCCGGTAGGCTCTGGCACAGGGTCGTCTTCCCGACCCGGCGCACCCCCGGCAGCCAGACGACGCTGCGGCCGCGCCAGGCGCGCTCGATCATGTCGGTCCAGAAAGGGCGGAGCCGCATGCCGCCAGAATGGCGAATAGTATTACCAAACGCAAGTCTGCCACCGTTTGGATCGGTTTCCCCGGGGGAGCGACCGGCCGGCTCGATCAACCCGAACAGCCGGCGGGTTCCGCGGACTCAGGGGTGGGGCGTTCACCCGCCAGGCCGTCACTCGGTCGGGGGACCCCTTCCCCCGGGGGGCCTCCCTCGGGCAACCACGTGATTCCCGAGGGAAAACACTTGTTCTTCCGAGGGAAAATGGTACTTTGGGGGCGTCCGGGGCTGGGTTGTACCCTCACCATTCACCCCAGTGTCGAGGTTCGAATGGCCAAGAAGAAAAAGAAGAAATCCAAGCGGAAACCCAGCGCGGCGTTCATGAAACCCATGCGGCCCGACGACAAGCTCGCGGCCGTGGTGGGCGAGAAGGCGATGCCGCGAACCGAGATCACCAAGAAACTCTGGCAGTACATCAAGCGGAAAGGCTTGCAGGACCGGAAGAATCGTCGGATGATCAACGCCGACGCGAATCTGAAGGCGGTGTTCAACGGCCGCTCGGCGGTGAACATGTTCGAGATGACGAAGCTGGTCAACCGTCATCTGAAGTAGCAGGTGTGCAGTCAGATCCAGCCCCCTGGGGCCGGCGCGCTCGCCGGCCCCGTTTTGTTTTCAGAAAATGCGGAGCTGCACCACGGGGGTGAAGGTCTTTCGGTGGTGCGGCGTGGGTCCGCCCGCGTCCAGCGCCGCGAGGTGGTCGGCGGTCCCGTACCCTTTGTTGGCGTCCCAGTGAAACGCCGGGTAGCGCGGCGCCAAACGGCTCATCAGGCGATCGCGCACCAGTTTCGCCAGGACCGAGGCGGCGGCAATGGAGTGACAGCAGGCGTCCCCGTCCACGATGGCTTCGTGCGGCCGGCCCAGCTCGGGGACCGCGGTGCCGTCGAGCAGGATGTAGTCTACGGGAAGGGTGAGGCGGGCCAGGGCGCGCCGAAAGGCGAGGGCGGTGGCACGGCGAATGTTGACGCGGTCGATCTCTCTGACCGACGCGGCCGCCACCGCCCAGGTGACCGCCGCGCGGCGAATGAGGCGTCCCAGCCGCTCGCGCTGTGTGGCGGTAAGTTGCTTGGAGTCCCGAAGCCCCCGGATGGCGCGCTGGCCGGGCGGGAACACCACCGCCGCCGCGACCACCGGGCCGGCCAGGGGTCCCCGGCCTACTTCATCCAGCCCCGCGACGTAGCGGAGCCCCTGCGCCCACAGCGCGCGTTCACGCCGTAGCGTCGGGCGAGGCGCCACCGATGGCTTCTTGCCGCTCCCTGATCCGCGACGCCTTGCCGGAGAGCTTCTTCAGGTAGTACAGCTTGGCCCGCCGGACCCGTCCCCGGCGCACCAGCGCGATGTCCGCCACGCTGGGCGAGTGCAGCGGGAAAATGCGCTCCACGCCCACGCCGGCGGACACCTTCCGGACGGTGAACGTGGCACTCACGCCGGCACCCCGCCGCCCGATACACACGCCCTCGAACGCCTGCAGGCGCTCCTTGTCCCCTTCGCGCACGCGGACCATCACCCGGACGGTGTCTCCCGGCCGGAACTCCGGCAGGTGTTCCTTGAGGGCCTCGCGGCGCACTGCGTCCAGCTTTTCCATGGCGTTCTGCCTCGCGTCAAAAAGGCGGTTCGACGGTTCGGCGGTTTGACGGTTCGATTGTCTGACGATCCAACGGACCGCCGAACCGCCGAACATCTCACGTCTCACCGCAATATCGCTCCCACAAGTCGGGCCGTCGCTCCCGCGTGAGCCGTTCGGCTTCGGCCCGGCGCCACTCGGCGACCTTCTGATGGTCGCCACTCAACAATACCTCGGGAACGGCGTGCCCGCGATACACCGGCGGGCGGGTATAGCTCGGCGGGCTCAGCAGGCCGCCGTCGTAGTACGAGTCCATCGCCGCCGATTCGTGGTCCCCCAGCGCCCCGGGCAGCAGGCGCACCACCGCATCCACCATGCACAGTCCGGCGAACTCACCGCCGGACAGCACGAATTCCCCCACCGACAGCTCCTCCACACCCTCCCGCACCGCGACCCGCTGATCCACGTCCTTGTAATGCCCGCACAGGACGGTCAGCTCCTCCGACACGCTGAACCGCACCGCGTCGTCGTGCCGGAACGGCCGCCCCCGGGCCGACAGCAGCACGATGGGCGCCCGCGCCGCCAGGTCGTCCAGCGCCTCGAAAAACGGCTCCGGCTTGAGCACCATCCCCGCCCCGCCCCCGTACGGGTAGTCGTCCACCGTCTGGTGACGGTCGTGCGCGTAGTCGCGCAGCTGCACCACCCGGTACTGCACCAGCCCCCGTTCCTGCGCGCGCCCCAGAATGCTGGTGCCGAACGGCACCCGGAAGACCTCCGGGAACAGCGTCACCACGTTGATCCGCAGCACCTACAGCTCCAGCAGCCCCGGCGGTAATTCGACCTCGATCTGTCGCGCCGCCCGGTCGAGCCGTTTGAGGATGGGCGCCCGAAACGGAATGAGGTGCTCCTTCCCGTTGGCCTCGACCACCAGCAGCTCGGCGTCCGGTCCCCCCACCAGATCGCGCGCGACGCCGATGACCTGGCCTCGCTCGATCACCTGCGCTCCCGGGATCTCGTGCAGGTACATGGCGTTGGCCCCAAGCGGCCGAAGCTCGTCGCGCCGCGCGCCCAGGTACTTGAGCCCCCGTTGCTCCAGGACGGTGCGGCTCTCGACCCCGTGAAACCCGAGCAGCCAGCCTTGCCGCACGGCGCGGCTACGTGCCACCGTCAACCCACCCCCCACACCGGCACCCGTCTCGTCCACTTCCACCAGGCGCCGCCCCGCCGCCAGCACCGTCTCCGGATCGTCCGTGAGCGCGGCGACCAGCGCTTCCCCCTTCAACCCGTGCGGCTTGAGGACGCGTGCGACGACGAGATTGGCGGGCTCCTCCACCACGCCGGCGGTCGGACGGACAGGCGGTCCGGCGGTCAGGCGGTTGGGCGGTCAGCCGATTCGGCCGCCGAACCGTCCGCCTGTCCGCCTGTCCGCCTGCTCGCCAGGACTCCCGCCTTGCGCAGGAGCGACCGCACCGTATCCGTGGGCCTCGCTCCCTTGCCCAGCCAGGCCTTAGCCCGCTCGGCATCCACTTGGATCACCGCGGGGTTCGCCCGTGGGTTGTAGTGGCCCAGCGTGGCCACCACCCGGCCGTCGCGGGCCATCTCCTGATCCGCGACGACGATCCGGAAGTACGCCTGGCCCTTCCGCCCCGTGCGACGCAGTCGAATTCGTGTTGGCATAGCAGCCCTATCCCTTGTCCGTTATCCGTTGCCCGTTACCCCTCACCCCTCACCGTCACCCTTTGCGCCGTCCCACCCCCCCGAAGCCCCGCATCATCTTTCGCATCTGCTCAAACTGCTTCAGCAACGCGTTGATTTCCTGGACCGGCCGCCCCGAGCCCCGCGCGATGCGCGCCCGCCGCGACCCATTGAGCAGGTCCGGCCGCTGGCGCTCACTGGGCGTCATCGAAAGCACGATGGCCTCGACGTGCTTGATCCTCCGCGGATCTACCTTGGCCTGCTTCATCAGCTTGGCGTTCACGCCGGGCAGCATACCCACCAGACTCTCGAGCGGCCCCATGGACTGCACCTGCTTCAGCGCCGACAGGAAATCTCCCAGGTCCATGCCGCGCTTGGACGTGGCGCGCGACGCCAGGCGCTGGGCCTCGCCCTCGTCCACCGTCTGCTGGGCCCGCTCCACCAGGCCCACGACGTCCCCCATCTGGAGGATCCGGCCCGCCATGCGCGCTGGATCGAACGGCTCCAGAGCCTCCAGACGCTCGCCGGTGCCGATGTATTTGATGGGCGTGTGCGTCACGCCGTACATCGACAGCGCCGCCCCGCCCCGCGCGTCCCCGTCCAGCTTGGTGAGGATCACGCCGGTGAGCCCCACAGCCTCATGGAAGCCCCCGGCAATCCGCACCGCGTCCTGACCGGTCATCCCGTCGGCGACCAGCAGCACCTCACGCGGCTGGACCGCCAGTTTCAGCCGGACCAGCTCCTGCATCATCTCGGCGTCGAGCTGCATCCGGCCCGCGGTATCCACCAGCACGGTGCGGGCGCGGGCGCTCAGGGCCGCCGCGATACCCGCCTGGACCAGGGCCACGACGTCGGGGGCGGGCGGGCGGTCAGGCGGTCGGGCGGCCGCCTGGTTGACCGCCTGTCCGTCTGTCCGCCTGTCCGCCTGTCCATAGACCGGCACCTCGACCCGGGCCGCGAGCTGCCGCAGCTGCTCTTCAGCAGCCGGCCGGTATACGTCCGCGGCCACCAGGTACGGGGCCTTCTGCTCCCGCTTGAGCCGGGCCGCCAGCTTCACGGCGGTGGTGGTCTTCCCCGACCCCTGGAGCCCCACCAGCAGCATGACCGTGGGCGGCAACGACGCGAACTCCAAGCCCGCCTGCCGCTCGCCCAACAACGCCGTCAGCTCGTCATGCACGATCTTTACGAGCTGCTGGCCCGGACTCACCACCTTGAACGCGACGGCGCCGGTCGCCTTCTCGCGCACCCGTTCGGTGAAAGCGCGGGCCACTTCAAAGCCCACATCGGCTTCGAGCAGCACCCGGCGTATCTCCCGGAGCCCCTCCTTGACGTCGTCCTCGGTGAGGACCCCGCGGCCGGTCAGCCGCTTCAACGCCGCCGACAGTCGCTCGGAGAGGGCGGAAAACATAGAACTGATAAGTATAAACGGAGACTGGCGTTGCACGCTATGGTGCCGCGACATCCCCGCGCCACGGCGCGGTTCCCGCAAGGTCTCTGGAGCGCGCGTCAGGAAGCGCGCGCCCCGGATTCTTGGCCTCGTCTGCGGCGCGCGCGGCACTGCAGCGCGCGAAAGAGCCCCTGCGGGACCCACCGGCGTTCACTGCGCCAGAATCGACCAGAGCACCCAGCGGGCCCTCTGGAACCCGTCGGTCCGCCGCCGTGGCGCGCCATCCACCGCGCTGCTAGCGTTTGCCGCACCATGCCGCTGCCCCCTCCCCCCCGCGCTTCCGCATGAACGTTCCCCCCGAGCTCCTCCAGGGCGCGGTCACCGTGCTCTTCGGCGCCCTGGCCGGCGGCATCACGAACGCCGTCGCCATCTGGATGCTGTTTCATCCGTACGAACCCCGGGGGCCGCGCTGGTTCACCCTCCAGGGAGCCATCCCCAAGAACCGCGCCCGCCTGGCCAAGACCGTGGGACGGACCGTGGGACAGCGACTCCTGGTGCCCGAGGACCTGGCGGGTCGCCTCACCGCGCCCGAAGTGCGGGCGGCCTTCGAGCGGGCCCTGGAAGGGTTTGTGAGCGGGCTGCTGGACGGGAAGCGAGGGTCCTTGCGCGACGAGCTCCCACCGGGGGTCCTGGCGGAATTGGAGCTAGCCTTCGGCTCCCTGGCGCCGGTGCTGGCGGACCGCCTGGCGACGTTCGCGACGACGGACCAGTTCCGCGAGGCCACCCGGCAGTTTCTTGCCCGGGCCACCGACGAGATCGCCGAACGCCCCTTGAGCGACGTCCTCACGGTGGCCCGGCGGACCGCCCTTCGGCAGCGACTCGAAGAATGGCTGGCCGGGGCGGCGGCGAGCCCGGAGCTGGAGGCGACCATCCTGGGCTGGCTCGAGCGCCAGACGGTTCGTCTGGCGGAAACCCACACCCCGCTGCTCGAGAACCTCCCTCCAGGCCTGGTGGCCGCGGTAGAACGGGCGGTTCAGGGCTACCTGCCAATCGCGCTGGATCGGCTGGCCGGGGTGCTGGCCGACCCGGAGGCCCGCGCCCGGCTCCAACGCATGCTTCACGAGTTGTTCCAGCGCTTCGTGCGGGACCTCCTCCTGCATGAGCGGATCGTCGCCCGCCTGGTGGTCACGGAGCGCACCATCGCCCGCATGCTGAAATCGTTCGAGCGGGACGGTGTGGACCAGCTGGCGCGGCTGCTGGACGAGCCGGCGCTGCGGTCACAGGTGGCGAAGGGCGTGAACGACGCCGTGGTGAGCTTCCTGCGGAAGCCCATCGCGGACCACCTGGCCAACCTGGGGCCCGAGCGGCTGGCCGGCGTCCAGCGCACGGTGGCGGGGTACGTTACCGGGGCTTTGCGAGACCCGGCGACCCGGGCCTATGCCATTGACCGTCTGGACGCCGCCCTGGCCGGCGCCGAGCGGCGGACCATCGGCGACGTGCTGCGCTACCTCCCGCCCGACAAGGCTGCCGAATTGCTGGCGCGCGCCGCCCAGGCCCAGGAAGTGCGCGCCTGGATCACCGACGGCGCGCAGGCCGCCTTCACCGCCCTGCTGGAGCGGCCCATCCGCCGGCCGGCTGACTGGCTCCCACCCGGCGCGCGAGAGCGCTTGGTGGGAGCGTTGAGCCCGGCGCTCTGGGGCTGGATCCAGCAGCAGGTTCCCGCCGTGGTCGAGCACCTGGACATCGAGGCGCAGGTGGAGCAAAAGGTGCTGGGGTTCTCGGTCCAGCGAGTCGAGGAGTTGGTCCGCGCCACTACCCAGCGGGAACTGGACCTGATCGTGCGGCTGGGCTACGTGCTGGGAGCGATGGTGGGATTGCTGGCGTGGGGAGTGGGGCGGTTGCTGCCATAGAAGCTCACTTCACCTCCACCTCCGGCACCTTCTTCCACCCCGCCCAGCCGGCGGGCGCGTCCACCAGCCGCGCCGCGGGCCGCGACTCAACCATCCCGCTCCACACCTCCCACCGGCGCCCGGCGCGCTCCCGTTTGGTCCACTCGCGCTGGAGGAGCTGGGCAAACCGCTGTCCCGCCTTCTCCGTGTCCCACACGCTCCACCAGACCAGGGCGTGGTCCGTCCCCGCCGTGAACACGGCATACCGGTCGCCCGCCCACCCCGCAGCGCCGGCCACACCGACCGATTCACTCCCACTCATGACCGTAAACAGGACCCGGGTCTCGAACTCCCCAAGCCCGTCCTCGTACACCGCCTCGCCGCCGCCCGTGAACCGGAGGCTCACCGGGGGATCCTGCTCCCGATAGCGGTCGGGGTGCAGGATCTGCTCCGTGGATTGCGGCAGCCGGGCCCCAAAGGGCACCGTGTCGGGGTAGGTGCGGCCGAACCAGCTCACGAAATCCGCGCCCGCGAGATACGGAAAGATGAGGCCCTCCTGAATAATCCGGGGCGCCGAGCTGAACACCGGCATGCGCGCCTGCTGCTCGCGCACCTCGCGACGGAACCGGCGCCAGAACTCGGGGATGCTGTCGTACTCCTGGTTGGGCAGCAGCGCGGTCAGCGACGCCAGCGTCGCCTGCCCTTCCATGACCGCCTGCGCCGCCATGCGCCGGTCGTTCTCGCGCGGCTGCGTGAGCAGGGAGTCCAGGGGCAGGTACTGGCCCTGGAGCGCGTGGACCAGCTCGTGCGCCAGCACCAAGCGCGCCTGGGCGGGATCGGTCCCTTCCACGACGTACAGCATGCTGGAGTCCGGGTCGTAGTAGCCGACGACCTGCTCGGCGTACAGCGCCAGCAGCAGCGCGTGCAGGTCGAGGGTATCCGGGAGCAGACCGAAGAGGCGATACGCCAGGGTCATCCCGCGCAGCTCCTCCGGCGGAAGGTCGGCGTCCAGCTTATGCTGCAGGTAGGAACGGACCTGCTCGCGCGAGCGCGCCGCGATCGCAGGCGGGCGCTTGAAGTGGAGCCCCACCGCCCCCTCCACCGCCGGCACCAGGTCCGCGGTGGTGGATTCGATGGGGATGTCGCTCCGGAGCTTGCGGGGCTCGCCGCAGGAAACGCTCAACGCCAGCGACGCCACCCCGAGCGTGGCTGGAATGCCGCGCAACCGTGTCATGGCGTGGGGAGGATACACCGAAAGGGGGGCAAAGTCCCACGGGGGCACCACGGGGGATGGAAGGGGATGAAAGGCGACGGAGGGCGAGAGGCCCGTCATCCCCCTGCATTGTCCTCCATCCCCCCCTTTTGTCGCTAGGGCCGCCGCCTGAGGCGGATACTCCCATTCACCGTCCCCAGCCGCAGCTCCCGCCCTCCGTTCCCGATCGTACCGCGGAACCGCCTGGCCGAAAAGCGGCCCTGCACCGTCAGCGGGAAATCCGAATCCAGCGATCCGTTCACGGTGGACGCTTCCACGGCGGCGCTGACATCGGCTGGAAGGACGACCGTGATGCTGCCGTTGACGGAGCTGAGCTCCAGCGTGCCGGTCCAGTCGGCCCGGCCCATCGCGGCCCGGACGGTCCCGTTCACCGAGCTGGCTTCCACGTAGCCGGTGGTGGAAGCCTCCACGTCGCCGTTGACGGAGTGGACCTGCACGTTGCCTCCCAGGGAATCGGCGGTGACGTCACCCTGCACGGTCTTGCCGGTGAAATGGACACCCCGAGGTACCCGCACGGTGAAATCCACCTCGACATCGTTATCGCTGGTGTTGTTCCGCCCTTCGCCGCCGGGCAGGCATTCGTTGGGCGACCGCCGGCGGGGCGCCGGGTACACGGCGCAGATGGTGACACCGCCGTCGTGGGTCACCACCTCGATCTCCACTTCGTCGGGATCGTCCCGGCGGGCGTGCTTGACGGCGGACACTTCGACCTCGCCGCCCGACGCCGGTAACGCCCGAATGTCCCCGTGCACGCCGCGAAGGGTGAGGGTCTCCCCAGCCTGAAGCCGGCCGCGCCAGTTGAACTGATCCTGCTGGGCCGCCAGCGGGGCCGCGTGCCAGACCCACCCCATTCCCGTCATCACGATCCCTGCCGCCATCATGCGCATGAGCACACTCCTCGCCTGCGGTGAATTCCGTTGCTGCCATGGCCAGGGCTAGGGCCGGACCAGTCGAATACTGCCCTGGAACGACTCCAACTCCAGCGTCGCCTTGCCCGTGCCGATGGTGAAGCTGAAGCGCTTGCCCTGGCGGGCGCCGCTCAGGGTCACCGGGAAATCCGACTCGAAGTCCCCACTGAAGGTGGAAACGGTCACGGTCGCGTTGGTCCCGGCCGATACGGTCACGGTGACGTCGCCGTTGTGGGTGGACAGCCGGTAGTGGCCGTTGTCCCCGATGGTGCCGCGGTACACCAGGTCCCCGTTGACGGTGGCGGCCGTCACGTTGTCCGAGCGGATGCCCCGCAGCATGACGTCGCCGTTGGTGGTTTCCGCGTACACCTCGCCCTCCACGTCGTCCACCATGACTTCACCGTTGGTGGAGCTGGCCTCCAGGCGACCCCGGACCGCGCCCACGTGCATGTCACCACTTACCGAATGCAGGGTCACCACCGAGCGGCCGCCCCGCACGGTCACATCGCCCTGGATCGTCTCGATGTTGATCCGGCCGGTGCTGCCGTCAATCGAGATGTCGCCGTGGTTGGAGCCCAGATCGAGATCCATGGCCGCGGGCACCGTCAGGATGTAGTCCACATCGCGCGGAGCGCCACGCCGGCTGGTCGCGCTGATCTTGAGCACCACACCGGCGTACCCGATGTCCAGGCGCTCGCGGCTGGAATGCTCCGCCTGGATCCGCAGGCTGTTCCGGTCCCAGGTGCGCACCACGATGTCGCCGTTCATGTTGCGCAGCTCCAGGCGGGTACCCGCCCGCACCGCGAAGGTCGTGTCCGTGCCCTCGCCCGGTCGTTGGGCGAGCACCGCGAGCAACCCCAGCGCCATCGTCAACGCCATGCTGTCCTCCTCAGGTCCGCGCCGCCGTCAGGCGAGCGGCCTGGCGCAACAGCTCGAGTTTCCACTTCATGGTTTGGGCGAGATGGGCGTTGAGATACGGACTGGCCGGATCGGCCGCCACCGCCCGCCGGGACTCCGTGATCGCCTCGTCAATGATCCGCAGGTTCTGCTCCAGCACCCGCACGGTCGCCGTGTCCAGGCGGCCCCTGCCTTGGGCGAGCACCAGCTCGAGGTCGCGCACGGCGGACTCGTAGGCCCCGTCGCCCATCGCCACCGGCGATACCGTGATCGCCGAACCGCTGACCGGTGGCGCTGAAGCCTCCTGCATGATGGGGCGCGGTGGCCTGGTCAGCCACACCGAGCCCGCCGACATGACCATCAGGGCCAGCGCCGCCGCGGCCAGCTGCGGCACCGACAGCGTCAGCCGCAGCCGGCGCCATCCGCCTCCGGCTGCCGGCTCGACCGCCGGCCGGGCCGCGCCGATCCGCTCCGCCACTCCCCGCCACAGGTCGCGCGCCGGGACGCCATCTTCAAGGGACTCGGCCCGGGCCACCACTGCCCGGAGCTCCGCCAGCGTCTCCCGGCACGCCGGGCACCCCCCGAGGTGCGCTTCGATCTGGAGGCGCTCCGCCGCGGAAAGCTCGTCGTCCAGGTATTCGGACAACCGGGGCGTCCATTGATCAGTCATGGGCCGATCCTCCTATCGCTCCAGATGCCGGCGCAGCGACATGCGCGCCCGATGCAGCTGGGCCTTCGAGGTGCCCGCCGTGATTCCCAACATCCCGGCGATCTCCCCGTGCTTGTATCCCTCGACGTCGTGCAACACGAAAATCTGCCTGGCGCCGGGCGGCAGCCGGCCAATCGCCGTCTCGAAATCCATTGTCAACTCCACCGGCGCGGGCCGCGCCATCCCGATGTTGGCCGCATCGGCATCCTCGTCCAGATAGCGCCGACGGGCTCCCTGCGAGCCCCGATAGGCCAGGATCACGTTGACCCCGAGCCGGTGCAGCCATGTGCCAAACGCCGCCTCTCCCCGAAACGTGTGCAGCTTCTGCCAGGCCCGGACGAACACGTCCTGCGTCAGCTCGTCCGCCTCCGCCGGACCCGCCATGCGCCGGGCCAGGCTGTGGATCTTGTTGACCTGCGCCCGGTACAGCCGCTCGAACGCCTGTGCATCGCCGCTCTGAGCGAGGGCGACGTCCGCGGCATCCTGAGGTATGGTACCCGGGCTGTTATTCAGAATGCCGGCCTCGGCGGTTCGGGCGCTCATGCACTGAATTGGATGGCTGTGCGGTGTAGAAGGTTGGCGGCGCGGCTGACGAGCTCAGACGAGCACAGTCGGGCAAGGCTCGTCCGCGCTCGTCCGCGCTCGCCCGTGCTCGCCTCTTCTCATACGCGGAGAAACGCCTCGTACCACCGGAGGATGGCCTCGCCCAGTACGAACGTGATCCCCGCGGCGGCGGCCAGGAAGACGCCAAACGGCACCAGCCGGCGCTTCTTGATCGAGAGCGGGATGAACACCAGTGTGCCGAGCAGCGCCCCGCCGAACAGCGTCAGCAACACGCCCTTCCACCCCACGAAGGCGCCCACCATGGCCATCATCTTGATGTCCCCGCCTCCCATCGCCTCTTCACGAAAGACCCGCTCACCAGCCCACGCGATGCCGTAGAGCAGTCCGAAGCCGACACCCGCCCCGATCAGCGCCGTGAGGAGTCCGCCCCACGCCCACCCACCGCGCAGGGCCAGCAGCAGCCCCAGGGCCAGTCCTCCCCAGGTGTACTCGTCCGGGATGAGCATGTGGCGGGCATCCGTCACCGCGATGCCGAGCAAAATGGTCCCGAAGATGCCTGCGGCGAGCCCCTGGAGTGTGAGGCCGTACCCCCAGGCCGCGGCCGCCCAGAGCCCGGCCACCAACACCTCCACCAGGGGATACTGCGCGGAAATCCGCTCGTGGCAGTGGCGGCACCGGCCGCGGAGGATCAGCCAGGAGAGGACCGGGATATTGTCGAACCAGGCGATCTGGGCGCCGCAGCGCGGGCAACGGGACCGCGGCCGCACGATGGATTGATCCAAGGGCAACCGGGCGATGCACACGTTGAGAAAGCTCCCGAACAGCGAGCCCAATAGACCGGCGACGACGACCACGCCGGCCTCTCCCGCCCCTCCAGACCATCCTGAATCAAGCCCCACGCGCCACCTCGAACAGCACGATCCCCGCGGCCACCGCCACGTTGAGCGATTCAGCGCCCCGCGCCAGGGGAATCGCGACGCTGGCGCGGCACAGCTCCCGTACCGCCGCCCGCACCCCCGCCCCTTCGTTGCCCACCACCAGCGCCAGGCGCTCCGGCGCTGACAGCCGGGACACCGGCGTACCCTCGGAGGCCGCGGCCCAGCCCACGGCGTCCACCTCACGCACCCAGGCACGGAATTCTCCGTCGGCCGCGCTCGCCCACGGCAGCCGGAAGGTGGCCCCCATGGCCGCGCGGAGTACCTTGGGGTTGGAGGGCTCGGCGGTGCCCGGGAGCAGCACCGCCCCGGCCGCACCCAGCGCGAACGCCGTTCGGATCAGGGTCCCCACGTTCCCCGGATCCTGTACGCCGTCGAGCACCAGCACCGGCGAGCGGGGAGCCGGCCGGATGTCGTCCAGGGGCCACCGGGGCGGCTCCAGGACCGCCAGGACGCCCTGCGGCGTGTCGGTGTCGGCCAGCTGCTCCAGGACGCGCGGGGTAACGGTGGCCACGGGGACGTTGTGGTTGCCCAGGGTCTCGAGCAGGGCGGCCCCTCGGGCGCCGGCGTCGAGATCATGGGCCGCCACGACGCCGTGCAATCGCACGCCGGCGGCGATGGCCTCCTCGACCAGCCGCACGCCTTCGGCGACCGCCAGGCCGCGCCGGCGGCGGCCCTTGCGCCGTTGTAGATCACGCACCAGGGAGACGAGATTAGTGGTCATGGGAGCGTTGAATGTGGGTTGTGACGCCGGTTTCGCCAAGGCAGCAGGGCCTCCTCACTTTGCACCAGTCGCGCGGTGGGTCCCTCCGGCCGCTGCAATTCGCTCGCTCGACAAGCCCGGACCCCGTCGCTCGCGACTTGACGCGTCCTCCGGGACCCACCGTCGCGACTGGTGCAACGGGCGCCACGACGGGTGCCACGCATGAAGATCGCCCTGACCATCGCGGGCTCCGACTCGGGCGGAGGCGCGGGCATCCAGGCCGACTTGAAGACCTTCCACCAGTTCGGGGTGTTCGGCACCTCGGTGCTGGTGGCGATCACGGCCCAGAACACCAAGGGCGTGCGCGCGGTCCATGCGGTGCCGGTGGACACGGTACAGGCGCAGATGGCGGCGCTGGCCGAGGACCTCCCGCCGTTGGGCACCAAGACGGGGATGCTGGCGACGCGCGAGCTGGTGGAGGCGGTGGCGGATGGCATCAAAGAGCACCGGTTTCCGGGCTACGTGCTGGATCCGGTGATGGTCGCCACCTCGGGGGATCGGCTGCTCCACCGGGACGCCGAGCGCTCCATCGTGGAGCGGCTGGTGCCGCTGGCGACCGTAGTGACGCCGAACCTGGACGAAGCACGCATCCTGGTGGAACGGGACCTCAGGACGCCTGAGGAGATGGAAGACGCCGGCCGCGCCCTGGTGCAGATGGGCGCCAACGCGGCGCTGGTGAAGGGCGGGCATCTGGACGGGGCTGAGGTGGTAGATGTGCTGGTCACCGCCGTGGGGGCGCGCCCGTTCAGGCATGCGCGGATTGACACGACGTCCACCCACGGCACCGGCTGCACCTTGTCCGCGGCGATCGCGGCGGGGCTGGCCCGCGGGCATTCCCTGGACCAGGCCGTGGCGAGCGCGCTGGATTTCGTGCACCGCGCGATTCAGTGGGCACCGCGTCTGGGTGGAGGACACGGACCGTTGAACCATTTCGTGGACGCGCCCAACCTGTGACCGCCCGCCGACCCCGTGAGCCCCGCCCTCCTCGCGAGCGCGAGATCTTCTGCAACCGGACGCTCAACCTGCGTTCCATCCGGGCCATCGGCTACGACATGGACTACACGCTGGTGCACTACCGGGTGGAGGAGTGGGAGCGGCGGGCCTACGAGTACATGCAGCGGAAGCTATTGGATCAGGGCTGGCCGGTGAGCGAGCTGGGGTTCGATCCCCAGATCATGATCCGGGGCCTGATCCTGGATCTCCAGCTGGGCAACGTGCTCAAGGCGAACCGGTTCGGCTACATCAAGCGGGCCTATCACGGCACCCGCCAGATGGACTTCGAGGAGCAGCGCGCGATGTACGCGCGCACCATCGTGGACCTCGCGGAAGACCGCTGGGTGTTTCTCAACACCCTGTTCACCCTGTCCGAAGGATGCATGTACGCACAGCTGGTGGACCTGCTGGACCGGCGCGAGCTGCCCGACGTGGTCGGCTACGACGGCCTGTATCGGCGGGTGCGAACGTCCATTGATGAGGCGCACGTCGAGGGCCAGCTCAAGGCGGAGATTCTGGCGCAGCCGGATCGCTTCGTGGAGCCCGATCCCGAGGCAGCGCTGGCACTGCTGGACCAGAAGCGGGCTGGCAAGAAGCTGCTGCTGATCACCAATTCCGATTGGGGCTACACTGACGCCCTCATGCACCACGGGTTCGATGCCCACCTGCCGCGGGGCCTCACCTGGCGCGACCTGTTCGACGTGGTGATCGTGTCGGCTCGGAAGCCGGCCTTTTTCGAAGCCCACAGCCCGGTGTTCGAGGTGGTCGAGGAGTCCGGCCTGCTCAAGCCGGTGCGCGCCCTGCGGGACGGCGGCGTCTTTCTTGGCGGCAACGCCTCGCTGGTGGAGGACCACCTGGGCGTGTCGGGCGACCAGATCCTGTACGTGGGGGATCATCTCCACGCCGACGTCCACGTGTCCAAGAACCTGTTGCGCTGGCGGACCGCCATTGTGCTGCGTGAGCTGGAGGCGGAGGTGGCGGCGCTGGCGGGGTTCCGGCCGCAGCAGGATCAGCTGGCGGGCCTCATGGACGAGAAGGAAAAGCTGGAGTTCGACTACTGCCAGCTCCGCATCCGGCTTCAGCGGAAGCGGGGGGAGTACGGACCGCAGCCGCGCGAGAACGCCGCCACGCTGGAGAAACAGATCGGGGATCTGCGGGCCCGGATCTCGGCGTTGGATGAGCGAATCGCGCCGCTGGCCTCGGCCGCGGGCACCGCCAGCAATCCGCGCTGGGGCCTGCTCATGCGGGCGGGGAACGACAAGAGCTATTTGACCAGGCAAGTGGAGCGGTACGCGGACATCTACATGTCACGGGTGTCGAATTTCCTGTTCCAGACGCCACATGCATATCTGCGCTCGCCGCGGGGGAGTTTGCCCCACGATCCCGACATCCCGGCTATGAGGGCGGCTACGGAGCAGGACTAGTCGACCACGTTCTTCCTGTGTACTTCTTCTTCGGCCTCCCCAGAAAGACGTCGAGACCACCGGGCCAAGTACCAAGCTTCACCCAGAACCGGCGATACCTTTGTCCTCATGCGACCACTGTTTGCGGTTCTCACCCTTGTCCAGCTGGTCGGCTGGCCGGTTCCCGCCGGCGCGCAGAGGAAGCCGCCGCCGGCGCTCGACCCCATCACCTACACGGTGACCATCGCGGACCCCGAGAGGCACCTCGCACGGGTTGAAGCCTCGATCCCCGCCAACGGGCGCGCGGCGTTGGAGTTGATGATGCCGGTGTGGTCTCCCGGCTTCTACCGGGTCGAGGACTACGCCGGCCGAGTCCGCGACCTCGCCGCTCGGGCTTTGGACGGCACTCCGCTCGGGATCGAGCAATCCCAGCCCAATCGTTGGACCGTGCGGCCCCGGGGGAAGCCCGTGGTGCTGGTCTCGTACCAGGTGGTGTGCGAGCAGCGATCCGTCACCACCAACTGGGTGGGCGACAGTCTGGCCGTCCTGAACGGCGCGCCGACCTTCCTGACATTGGTAGAAACCGCCTCGCGCCCTCGCGAAGTGCGGTTGGTCCTGCCCACGGGATGGACCGCCGTGACCGCGCTCGACGTCGCCCTGGACAGCCAGGCGCTGCACTACAGCGCGCCTGATTACGACGCACTGGTAGACGCGCCCATTTTGGCCGGGTATCCGTCGGTGCACCAATTCGCCGTGGATAGCAGCGTGCACTATCTGGTGGACGTTGGGGAAAAGGGTGACTGGGACGGGGCGCGAGCGGCGGGGGATCTGAGGCGGATAGCCCTGGTTACGACCCGGTTGTGGGGCGGTCTGCCGTTCCGGCGCTACCACTTCCTGAATGTGTTTCGGCGAGGTGGAGGGGGGTTGGAGCACGCCGCCTCGTCGTTGCTTACCACCAACGCCGCCCGCGTGGCGACGCCCGAAGGGTATCGCGGCTGGCTGGAGTTCGTGAGCCACGAGTATTTCCACGCGTTCAATGTCAAGCGGCTCAGGCCGGTGGAGCTTGGGCCGTTCGACTACGAGCGCCCGCCGCGCACCGGCAGTCTCTGGATGGCGGAGGGGTTTACCTCCTATTACGGCAACCTTGCGCTGCCGCGCGCGGGCATCGGAGACGCCACGGCATATCTCGCCTCACTCTCTTCCGCAATTCGGCAGCTGCAGCGGCAGCCGGGCCGCCGGATCCAGACCGTCGAGCAATCCTCTCGCGACGTGTGGATCAACAGTCTCTCAGGCGTCAACCCGGACTCCACCACGGTCAGCTACTACGTCAAAGGCGAGGTGATCGCCTTCCTGCTGGACGCCCGCCTGCGACACGCCACCGAGGGCCGGCGGAGCCTGGATGACCTGATGCGGCTGGCCTATCAGCGGTATTCGGGTGCTCGCGGGTACACCGCGCTGGAGTTCCAGCAGACCGCTGCCGAGGTGGCGGGCATGAGCCTCGCCCGGTGGTTCCGGACGGCCACCGCCTCGACGGAGGAATTGGACTACTCCGAGGCGCTGGAGTGGTTTGGCCTGCGGTTTGGGGGAAGCGGGGATCCGGCATCCGAATGGACGCTGGAGGTGCGGCCGGACGCATCCCCGGAGCAGCAGCGGCATCTGCGCGAGTGGCTCTGGCAAGGAAACACGTGACGCGACGACCTGCTTCCTGGGAGCTGACTCTGACGCTCTTCAGCCGGCGTGCATTCTCCCCGGCCGCATCCAGATCAGTGCCCCGAGGCCAAATCCGCCGAGCGCGATCAGGAGCAACAGATCGCGGGTGAGGAACCAGAACACGCCCCCGATGGCCGCGGTGGCTTCGGCCAGGGCCCAGAGCACGATGGCGCGTGGGGCCTGCGCCATCCACCACGCGTCCGGGTCTTCCCCGGTGCGCAGCGGCTCCACCTGCGCCGTCACCAGCTTCATGAGCACGGCCATGGTGAGGATCTCGGCGCCGGCCGCGGCGCGGAGCACCGTGGTGAGTTGGGGTGCCGCAGGGGGCGAGAGCCGGGACAGCACCACCAATACGCCGAGGATGAGCATCGCGCTCAGCGTGAGCGCGGCGTGGAGGACCCGGGCGGTGCTGGGGACCGTCACCGCCGCGCCGTCACGGCAGCGGCCCGCCCACGATCCGCTTGATGAGCTGGCCGGCGGCGAACCGCGCGCCCGGATCCACCTGATTGACGCGACCCACCGCCGCCACGTCCACCTGCGACGGGAACCGCTGGTGGAATTGCTCCAGCGTCATGGCGCGGTCGGCCCGGACGATCGCGATCTTGAGCGGCTGGACCGCGAGCGCCGCGGGGTCCGTCAGGCGCTGGAAGCTCTGGATCGAGGCGCGCGCCGGGCCCTGGTAGGCCGGCCAGCTCGCCTGGGCGGCGTACGCCAGCAGCCGATAGGTCATGTTGCCGTACCGGATGGCGGTGACCTGCCCGGCGAGCGTCGCCTGCTGCGTGGTCGCCTGGAAGCTCGCCGTGGCCGCCGGGAGGCCGCCCACGCTCTGGCTCGAGATCGTGCCCGAAGTGATCCCCTCCTGCGTCAGGAACGTCCGCACGGCGGCGTCGGGTGTGGACTCGCCGACGACGGTGAGCTGCATCAGCCCGTCCTGCTGGGGACTCTGGGCCAGCACCGCGCTCTTCTGGTTGCTGGTCTTCCAACCTTCAGGAAACCGGACCTGGAAGCGCAGATCCGGGTGGAGAAACAGTCCGTCCCGGAAGAACCCTTCCCGGGGATTGGGGTCGAAGGTCATGCCGTCGAGCCGCCGCAAGTACTCGTCCCGCCGGACCAGGCGGCCGGAGAAATCCTGCGGCAGCTGGGCGATGAGCTCCGCCAGGTGCTGCTGGCGGTTCTCGGGATTGGGGTGGGTGGAAAGCCACTGGGGGAGCCGATCGCCGCCCGCCGCCTGGCTCACCCGGTCCAGCATCGCGAACACCTTGGGCATCTCGCGTGGATCGTAGCCGGCGCGGTACATGTACCGGAGGCCCAACTCGTCCGCCTGCGTCTCGTCGCCCCGGCTGAAGCTCAGGAACATCAGCCCTAAGCCCGCCTGGGCCAGCCCGGCGAAATCCTGGAACTTAGGCACCAGGATCATCCCGGCTACGAGCCCCACCTGGGCGAGTTGCTGCTGGGTCATCTGGCGGGCCCCGTGGCGCGCGGTTACGTGCCCCAGCTCGTGCCCCATGACCCCTATCAGCTCGGCTTCCGAGTTGAAGTGCGCCAGGATCCCGCGGGTCACGTAATTGAAGCCGCCCGGGAGGGCGAACGCATTGACCACGGGGTCGTCCAGCACCCGGAAGGTCCACGGGAGGTTGGGCCGCTCGGACTGGGCGGCCAGTCGCTCACCCAGGCCACGGACGTAGACCTGGAGGGCTGAATCAGGGTAGAGACCGTAAGCGCCGACGATGTCCGGGTCGGCATTCTGACCCATGCCGATCTCCTGGCCCTCGGAGACCAGCATCAACTCGCGCTGGCCGGTGGCCGGGTTCACGGCGCAGCCGGTGGCAGCGACGAGCACCGCCGGAAGGAGGAATCGCGTCATGTGACTATGCTACCACGCGCCACGGGCGGGCTGCAACCACTCGTTGGGATTCGATAGCCGACCTAGGCCCTCGTTCTTATCCTACTTCCGCCACTCGTACCCCATCATGAGCGCGAACAGCTTGTTCACCGATTGTCCTCCGCGATCGGGCTCGGTGTCGCGCAGGCTCTCGCTGTACCGCCCCTCCGCAAACAACCGCCCGCTCGCCAAGCGAACGTGAAGGCGTGCCCGCACTTCCCCCGTGAAGTCCCATCTGTCGATCTCGTCCTCCAATGCCTGTATCGCAAGTGTGGGATCTCTGCATCCATCAACGTACGTTCCATCCGCGCGTGTGAAAAAGCGTCGACAGTGGATGATTCTTCCCATTGCGACCCCTCCACCAACGGAAACCCCGGCTGGAATTGTCGGGCGTTCAACCACCAGAAACCCAAGGAGCGGCACTTCGACGTACCGTATGTGAAACGTCGGTTCAGTTCGGTCAAACCCCTTCGCAGTCCAAGCGACTCCAGTTGACACCGCGAACCAAGGTCGCAGGGCTCTGGTGGCCGTGAACGCCGCACTGAGCGCCTGTCGGTTCTGATTTGAGGTCAGGCGGAAGCTGGGCACCCGTTGCTCGTACCAGGAAGTGGTGACACCAACTGACGCGCCCAGGTACGTTTGACCCACGGTGGTCGAGGGCGTCAGGAAGAGTCCCAGACACAGCAGCGACTGCCGGACCCGCCGATTTCTGTTCGACGGCGACGGCGCGTCACGCATCTGAATGCGCATCAGGCCGGCAACTCCCCCGAGACCCAATGCTCAGCAATCCCAGGTGTCGGGATCGATCTCCACATAGATCTGGTCAGATCCTTGATCGTTGGCAGCGTCGGTGACGGTCAGGTACAGTGTGCCGTTCTGTTCAACTACACCGCTCACGGACGGGCCACTCCCCGTGAAGAGCCCCGACCACTGGTAGGCATAGGGTGGTGTACCACCAGAGACCATCGCTTCCCAGGTGCACGACACACCCTCTGGGACCAGTGCCAACTGCGTGACGCCCACCGACAGCGGCGTGTTGCCCCGCACTTCGAAGTACCCCAGATCTGCTTCAATCTCCAAAATGGGGCTGTACACCGAGAACTGTTCCGAGTCAACTGCCTTCCAATGGAGCCCGAGCACGGTTGCCTGCCCGGCACCATACTTGAAAATTAGGGCTCCGCTGTCGCCATCGACCGCTCCGTATCGCGCCGCGTCCTGGCAGTTTCTGCGGTGGTACGGCGTTGGATCGGTCCAACGGACGTCTATACAGGTTCTTACAAGCGTTCCCGTTGTCCAACCACCCTAAGCGCCGAGTTTATGCACGGTGATGCCTTCGGGAGGCCCATAGTCCTTGCCGACGATGGCGATCTTGGGGTTCGCCGCGTCGATGGTGATCGAACCGGTTGCCCCATACCCGTCTGGAGGAGTACCGATGGTGCGAGCAATGTATCCGAGATCGGAGCTCACTGTAGGAACCTTGATAACGGCAGCGTCGCTGGCACGGCACAGGTCACCCCCGCAGGTTACGCCGTTAGGGTCATGAACCTCGAACCCGACCTCAATGGGTGAGCCCGTGCCCACGGGCTGGTGTACCGTAGTCGAATCAAGAGCCCAATCAACGATGGTGCAATGTGAACTGGTCACGAGCGCATCCGTGCCCGCCCATTCGGCGAGGAACCCTAAGGTACAACCCCCATTCCCAAGCCGTATGGCGGTCCCGCCGAGAAGCGGTCGGACAGTATCCCTGAGGGTCCCCTCGACGCTCTGAGGCATCGACACATGACGCCTAGCGTTGGCCTTCGAGCTGCCCAGTGTGGCTACACGAACCTGAACCGCCAGCGCGGGAACGCCGAGTTGCTGGAGGCCCTCCATGATGGCGGAACGGCTTCGCTCATTGTCGATGCCCACCTCGACTCGGTTCTCACCCTCGTCCAAGTCCAGGAGTACCATGCCGTCGGGCCAGCGCTGGTAAATGCGATCACGCCACACGCGAAGCTGCTCGAACGTGTAGTCTCCCTTCCGAACGACCACGTCAAGTGCAAGCGACGGGATATCGTAACGTAGCCGCTGCACCGTTGCCGCCAGTACCGTGCGGGTCGCCGGGGCCTGGGTCAGATCGGTCAGGATCGCCACCAAACGACCATCGTCGATGAAATAGCCCGCAAACTCGGGGATAACGTCACTGACGTCCTTGAAATGTTGTTCGCGTGGGCGAACCGGCAGATCTTGCAAGGGTGTGGCGACATCAGACAAGTTGATTCCAGAGGCCGCCGGCCTGGCAACTTCACCGCAGGCCATAGTCGCCGCAGTAACGCACGCGACGACGAGAGGTGCATAGCAGGCACGGATTGCGTCGTTCATCAATCCCTCCTAAGCCCGGAAGCTCGCGTTGCTGGGTAGGCAGATTGCCAGAACAGCCCGACACAGAGTTCTGCCGTCCCATGCGCAGAATTCCGCAGATCCAGTGGGCTGTCAGGTGGTTGTACTGACCTCCATTGAAAATTCCGGCAAGAGGCGCGCCGTGGCGTCCGGGCAAGGCAAGTGCCTCACCGACCGCGGCTTGGCCAGCGCAGGGTGTTGTGCGGCTGCAACGAGTGTAGCGGCAATGAGTATGCCGTTGCGCCTCAATGCGGAGTTGCTACTCCTTAACTGACGCGAATTAGTGCCGGGGCGTCCCTGACGCGCCCTCCGGAAATCCCTAGCGCGCGACCGGACCCCAGCCGAGCATCAGCGCTTCGTGAGGAGTTCTTCGAAGAGAGCGATCGCCCGCGGGTCCTCGCTCTGGCCCAGCCAGAAGATGGCTTGCTTGCGCAGTCGGGGATCACGATTGGTACGCGCGATCTGGATCAAGGGCTCGACCCCGCCGCCCTGCCGAAGCTGTGACAGGGCGAAGATCGCGCTCTTCTTGACCTCGACATCGTCCTCTGGTCCCGTCACGATGTCCGTGAGCCCCTCCACCGCGGCGTCACCAGCCGCCTGTCCAAGCCAGAACACCGCTGACTTGCGTACGCCACGCGGGCGGGAGCCGTCACGCGCAAGCGTCAGCAGTTGCGGCCAGGTCTCGTGGTCCGCCAGGGCGATTGGCAGGATCGCGCGTTCCGCGACCCGTCCCTTGCCTTCGCGCGCCACGGACAACAGGTACGCGACCGCGTCCGCGGGCTCCACCTCACCGAGATCGGTGACCGCGTCCTGGCGGGCGCGCCACCGGCCGCCAACGTAGGTATCCAGGTCCACCGGTTGTCCGTTCCGCCGCTCCACCGCCACCCGCACCGGGCCGGGCTGGCACCAGGGCTCCCAATCGGAGGTGCTGCGGCTGGTCGAGATGTTGCGGCCATTCCCGCAGACACCCGGTCGTGCCTCGAAGCTGAACCGGACGTGCCCGTCGCGCACCGCGGCGACGCGGTCGGGCAGCGACTGGGCGAGGGCGGGCGAGCCCGGACGAGCGCAGACCAGCAGGATGCCGGCGATCCATCCGAGCCTTGTTCGACCGCGCTCGCCTACGCTCGACTTCGTTCGTCCGTCTTTCATCGGTTGATCAGGCGAAGCAAGAACTCCGCCGCCCGCGGGTCCTTCGACTGGCCCAGCCAGAAGATCGCCTTCTTCCGGAGCTCGCCGTCCGAGTCGTTTTCCGCGATGGCCATCAGCTTGTCCACCGCTTCCGTCTCGCGGCGCTGCGAGTACCCGAAGATCAGCTGCTCCTTCATTTCCCGGTCGTTCATCGTGTCGTAGAGCCGCACCAGGTCAGCGATGGCCACGTTGCGATTCTGGCCGGCCCAGAACAACGCCTTCTTCCGCATCTCCATGGGCTCGCCGGCGTTGAGCGCCAGGTCCATCAGCCAGCGCCGGGCCTCCGGCTCGCGTCGCTCCGCGATGGCGAAGATCACCTTGTCCTTGAGCTCCGCGCTCTGGAGCCGGGGATAGAGCTCCTGCAGGTACTTGAAGCTCTCGTCCGAGCGCCGCTGGCCCAGCCAGAAGATCGCTTTGCCCTTGAGCTCGTCCGACACGTCCGCCCGGTCGACGAAGCGCCGCAGGATCTCGGTAGCGCGTGGGCTACGCTGTTCGGAGAGCGCGAAGATCGCCTTCTCCTGGAGCTCTCGGTCGCTCGACCCGATGAGGATCGAGTCCAGGGCGGTCACCGCCCGCTCGGTGTTCACCTGGGACAACCAGAAGATCGCCTGGGCGCGGACTTCGCGGTCCGGATCCTCCCGCGCCGACTTGAGCAGGATATTCTCGACGTCGGCGCCGCGTTTCTGCGACACCAGGAACATGGCCTTGCGCCGCAGCTCGACGGAGCAGGGATCGCGACGCTCGATTACCTGCTTGAGGATGGGCAGCGCCCGCTCCGAGTCCATCTGCAGGAGCGCGTTGAGCGCCGCCGCCCGCAGCTCGCTGTCTTCGTCACGGCACGCCGGGTCCTGACCCGCGCGAGGCACTGGTGCCGCCCGCGGCGCGGGCGCGCCCCGCGGAGCCGGCGGCGCGCTGGGTGCGGGGCCGACGGGCGGGGCGGCAGTCGACACCGGGGCGGCCGGCGCCGCCATCACGTACACGCTCTCGGCGGCTTCGGCGTTCCCCATCCTGGCCAGCTCACCCCGGATCCGGACGGCCAGCCCGTCCCCGTCACGCCGGGTACGGGCGCGAGGATAGACTTCACTCTGATGCTGCAACAACTGCAGCGCCGTTTGCAGGTTTCGCTCGCCACCGATCTTCGAAAGCGCGAACGCGTGCCAGTAGGTCGCGTCACCGGCCGGCTCCGACCTGGGGTACCGCTCCCAGACTCGACGGAACCCGTCCGCCGCGCGCTGGTAATCGCCCCCGTTCAACGCTTCGCGCGCCGCGCGATAGGCACTATCGGCCGGCGCCTGCGCGACGAGGGGATGGGCCGCGAGGCCCAGGATGGTGGCGAGCACCGCTACCGTACGTCGGGACATCACAACACTCCTTGCGCGCTCAAGGCGCCGTATTCGGCCGGAGCGGCCGCGCGCAGCTTCAACAAGAGACCGCGCTGTTCAATGCCCTGATCGATCAATCGCAGCTCGGCCGGCGTGGGGCTGTCGGCATAGCTCGCGATCTGGGCCAGCATCACCTCGACGTCGTCCAGCAGCGCCGCCATGTGCGCGTCCCGCCCCGCCGGCGAGTCCATCAGCAACCGCGTGTTCATCAACAGGTTCCGGGCCAGCCCCGCCGTCTGGTCCGCGGCCAATCCGGCCCGCGCCTCGTACTGGAACACGGTGAAGAACGTCTCCACGTGGCGCAGGTGATCCCGCGCCGCGAGCTCGAACGCCGCCGGGATCTGTTCACCGTTACCAGCCGGCAGCGCGGCCACCTCCATCAAGGAACGCGTCGGCTTCGGGCCGATACCTCGCCCGATCCCGATACCAAGGGCCAGGACCGCCGCCGCGGCCAACCCCCAGCGAATCCACATTTGCCGCGGTGACGGCCGGGCCGCGCGCGCCAGTTTGCGCTCCGCGCGCTCGGCCACGATCCGCGCCCACATCTGCTCGCGCGGCGTCTCCGGCGGGCGGTGGTAGTCCTTTGCCGACTGCCGCACGAAGTCCTCGAATCGATCGTCGCTCATGACGCCCATTGCCCGGCGAACGCAGCCAGCGCATCGCGCAAGCGGGCCCGCGCCCGGGAGAGCTGCGCCTTGGACGTGCCCGGCGGCACCCCCAGGGCGACTCCGATCTCCTCGTGCGTGTACCCCTCGACGTCGTGCATCAGGAACACCGTCCGGTATTTGAGCGGCAGGTCATCCACCGCGTTGGCCAGCTTCTCCTTCAGGTCGGGATCGGCGTCCACGCTGGACGCACCGATCGTCACTGCGTCGTCCAGGTCCGCCTCGCGCTCCCGGAACCGCTTCACCTTCCGCAATCCGTTGAGCACTACCGAGGTCGCGATGGCGTAGAGCCAGGTCCCAAAGGCCGCTTCTCCCCGGAACCCCTCGATCCGCTCGAAGGCCCGGATGAACGCTTCCTGCGTGAAGTCCTGGGCCAGGTCGTCGTCGCCGGCCAACCGGTAGGCCAACCGGTAGATGCGGTCCACGTGCGCGTCGTACAGCTGACGCTCGGCTACGGCGTCCCCGGCCCGGACTCGGGCGATCACTTCACGCTCGTCCACCAGGCTCCTGCCCTTGGGGTTCGCTGCCCGTCATAACCTCTGACAACCATCTGGCAGAAAGGGTTACAGACCGGAAGGTGGCGACCCGGCAGGCGTCGCCAAACCACCACAGCATCTCGACGGCGGGCGGCCCAGCTTACTTAACGCGTCGCACAACGCCGCGGACCAGGCGCTCCAGGTCGGCGGCCACGGCTCGCCCGGCGTCGAGCACCTCGTCATGCGACAGCGCCGTGGGCGAGATGCCCGCCGCCAGGTTGGTGATGGTCGAGACGCCCAGGACCCGCATCCCCCGCGCCCGGGCGGCAACCACTTCCGGCACGGTGGACATGCCCACGGCATCCCCGAAGGGCTGGAGCATCCGGATCTCGGCCGGCGTCTCGTAGCTCGGGCCCAGGAGCCCCAGGTACACGCCTTCCTCGAGGCCAATCCCTTCCGCCAGCGCCACCTCCCGTGCCACCCGCCTCAAGCCCCGATCGTACGGCTCCGACATGTCGGGAAACCGCTCCTCCGGCGGCACCACCGGCCCCGCCAGGAAGCTCCGGAACATCAGGTTCACGTGGTCGGCGATCAGCATGAGGACCGGCGGCTTGAAGGTGGGACACAGGCCCCCAGCGGCGTTGGTCACGACCAGGGTCTCGATCCCCAGCCCGTGGAAGACCCGCGTGGGCAGCACCACCGTCTCGGGATCGTGACCCTCGTAGAGGTGGAAGCGCCCACTCTGGAGGAGAACCTGGACGCCTTCGAGCCGGCCCAGGACCAGCTCGCCACGATGGCCGGCCACTCCGGTCTCCGGGAATCCGGGGATCTCACGGTATGGCACCACCACCGGCCGCTCGACCTTCTCCGCCAGCCCACCCAGGCCGGTGCCGAGCACGATTGCGACCCTGGGCCCAAAGCCCTTGAGCCGCCCACGGAGAAAGTCCGCAGCCTGGGCGACCGTGGCCGCCCCGTCCTTCACGCTACCCGGCTCAATCTTCACGTCTCACGTCTCACGTCTTACGTCTCACCTCACAGCAGCATCCCCGCCAGACTCGCGCTCATGAACGCCGCCAGATTCCCGCCGACCATCGCCCGCAAGCCCAGCCGGGATAGCTCGCTCCGCCGCTCCGGCGCCAGCCCACCGATCCCGCCAATCTGAATCGCGATGGATGAGAAGTTGGCGAACCCCAGCAACGCGTAGGTGGCGATGATCGCGCCCCGCGGTGACATGGGCGCGCCGGCCTGGAGCTGGCCGGCGAGCTGCAAGTAGGCGACGAACTCGTTGACCGCGGTCTTCACGCCGATCAGCGACCCCACGGCCCCCGCGTCGGCCCAAGGCACCCCCATCAGCCACGCCAGCGGGGCCAGAAGCCAACCCAGCAGCACCTGGAGCGACAGATCGGGCCGGCCCAACAATCCGCCCACGCCACCGAGCAGCGCGTTGAGCAGCGCGATGAGCGCGATGAACGCCAGGAGCATGGCGCCCACGTTGAGGGCCAGCTGCAACCCCTGCGCGGCGCCACCCGCCGCGGCCTCGATCACGTTGGCCTCCTGCCGAGGCACCTCCAGCTTGAGCGTGCCCTTGGTCGCCGGCTCGCCCAGCTCGGGAACCAGCAGCTTGGAGATCACCAGCGCGGCGGGGGCGTTCATCACGCTGGCCGTGAGCAGGTGGCCGGCAATATCGGGGAAGTATGGCGACAGCATCCCGACATAGGCCGCCATCACCCCGCCCGCAATGGTGGCGAAGCCGCCCACCATCACCGTGTTCAGCTCGGAATAGGTCATCCGCCCCACGAACGGCTTGATGAGGAGCGGCGCCTCGGTCTGCCCTACGAAGATGTTGCCCGCCGCCGACAGGGTCTCCGCGCCGGAGGTACCCATGGAGCGTTGCATCACCCAGGCGATCCCCTGGACGATCCGCTGCATCACGCCCAAGTAGTAGAGTACCGACATCAGCGACGAGAAGAAGATGATCGTGGGCAGCACGCTGAAGGCGAAGTAGGCGCCGGTGGCGGCCCAGCTCGAGGTCTCCGCGATGGGCGCCATTTCGGCGGGCGCGCCGCCCGGGATGCCCACCGGGACATTGTTGCGCACCAGGTTGCCGAACAGGAAGCGCGCGCCTTCTTCGGTGAAGCCGAGCAGCTTGGTGAAGACGATGTTGGCGCCGTTGAACAGGGCCCGTCCCACGCCGGTCTTGAGCACCAGGAATCCAAAGACCGCCTGGAGGGCGACGCCCATGCCCACCAGCCGCCAGTTCACCTGCTTGCGGCTCACCGACAGCCCCCAGGCGATGGCCAGCATGGCGGCCATGCCCACCAGACCCATGAGCCGGTCGGGAAACGGGGTGTGCAGGCCTTCGCGGGCCGCGGCCAGCCGCTCCGCCGCGGTTTGCAGCGCAAACCACCCGGTCACGTGGTCTCCTTGAGCTCCTGGGTCACGCGCTCCACCAACCGCTGCTTCTCGGCCTCGGGCAGAAACGCGCTCCGGGCCGCGTTGAGCACCAGGCGATCCAGCTCGGCGCGGTCCAGGCCCAGGGCCCGGTGCGCCAGCCAATACTCGTCGCTCAACGTGATCCCGTCCATCAAGCGGCTGTCGGTGTTGAGGGTGATCAGGCAGCCCCGGTCGAGATAGCGCTTCACCGGATGGACCGCGACCTCGCGCACCGTGCCGGTGTGGACGTTCGAGGTGATGCAGGCCTCGAGCGGGATCTGCCGCTCGCGCACCATCTCTTCCAGCGCGGGATCCTCCCACAGCCTCGTCCCGTGGCCGATGCGCTGCGCCCCGCACAGGTCGAGTGCCTGGCGAATGGACTCCGGGCCGTCCCCTTCCCCGGCGTGACAGGTGCAGAACAGGCCGTGAGCCCGGGCGTGCTCGAACGCGGAAACGTGGTCCCCGGCCGGATGGCCCCGCTCGGCGCCCGCGAGGTCGAACGCCACCACGCCGTCACCGGCGTAGTCCACGGCCAGGCGGGCCAGGTCGAGCGAGACGCTGGGCGACAGCGTGCGCAGCCCGCAGACAATGAGCCGGGCCATGGTGCCGGACTCCTGTTCCCCGCGCTTCAAGCCCGCGAGCGGCGCTTCCACGGCCTGCGTGAGGGTGAGCGCGGGCGTGTGGAGCGCGGGGCAGTACCGGACTTCCACGTACCGGACGTTTTCCGCGGCGGAGTCCACCACGAACTCGTGGGCGATCCGTTCCAGCGCCTGGGGCGTCTGCATGACCGACAGCGTGATCGTGTAGCGCTCGAGGTATTCCTCGAGGCTCTTGGCATGGCGGACGTAGAGCGCGCGCGCCAGGCCGTCCGGATCGTCGGCAGGGAGCCGCACGCCCTGCTCCCGCGCCAGCTCCAGCATCGTCTGTGGGCGCAGGCTGCCGTCGAGGTGGACATGGAGTTCGACTTTGGGGAGGCCGTGAACTTGGCCCCTGGTGAGGGCCGTCATACGAAGCGTTTGAAGCGCCAGGGGCGGCAGAAGCGGCAGAGGCCGCCGCGCGCCCCGTTCACTCGGCCGTCGATCTTCGCGCGGACCGAACCACGCGAACGATCGCGCCGGGGAACACGGGGGTGCCCGGGTCTATCGGACGACCGACACCGTCCGTCACGTAGGCTCGACCGTCCCGGAGCGCGGCGGCCAGGTCCGGGTCGTCTACCGACACCGCCGCCGCCACGGTCGCCCCGGCCGGCGCCTCCACCGGCCGCTCGTCCACGAAGACCCGGACCGGATCCGTCATCGTACCGATTCGGACGCGCGCCGCAACCGCTCCCGCGCCTCGGGCGGGATGATGCGCCAGGAGTCCGTAAACCAATCCGATACGCGCAGCGTCCCGGCGCTCCGGACTTCCTCGATCAAGAGATCGCGGATGTTTTCGCCCCGGTCGTAGATCACCGGAAGGCCCTTCAACATGTCGAACCCCCCGCCGCCGCCCTGGCGATAGTTGTTGAGCGCCATGGTGAAGGTATCGGTGGGCTGGACCAGGCGCCCCCGGTACGTGAGCTGGAGGACGCGCTCGCCCACCGGGCGCGTGAGGTCAATCGCATAGCTCACGCCGCTCACGATGTCGTAGTTGTAGCCCGGAATGCGGTCGTTGATGAGGGAGCCGCCCGGGGTGTAGGTCAGGAAATACTCCGCCGACCGCTCCAGGTACCGCGCCAGCGTGGCGCCGTCTATGCGCACCGCCTTGAGCGTGTTCTCGTACGGATAGAGCGCGGCCACGTCCCGCAGCCTAACCGGCCCCGGCCCGAAGCCGGCCTGCGGATTGAACGCCGCGGTAGATGAAAGTTGAGTGCCCGCGGTTCGCCGCTGCACCTCGTTCACCAGGTCAATGGCGGGTGTGTCTTCCGCCCGGGCGTAGCGAGCGCGCCAGGTGTCGTCCGTCTGCGCAATGGGCACCCCCGCCCAGGCGCGCACCTGCTCGTGCACCGCTTGCAGGCTCCGCGTGAGGCCCGGGTCCGGCCGGACATCGGCTAGCGGCACCTGATCGCCCCGGATCCGAGCGACGCGGTAACGTTGTCCTCCGGCCCCTGCGCCCCCTCCGGCCCGTCTTACCAACCACACATGCGCCACCGCCAGGCTCTGCGCCCAGGGCAGCGGCTGCACGAAGTGCACCCCGGCGATCACCGTGTCCCGGATTTGCCGGTGCGAGTGTCCCACCACTACCAATTCCGGCTTGACCGGCAGTCGCGCCAGGTCGGCCGCCACGTTTTCCGGCCCCACGCCGGTCGTGTCGTAGCTGGACGACCCATCCAGCCCGCTGTGGACCAGCACGACTTGCAGATCGGTCCCCCGCAATGCCTCCAGCGCGCTGCGTGCCGCGGGCACGATCCGGCGCACCCGGATCCGGTCGCCCAGTTGGGCGCGGTCCCACACCATCACGCCCGGCGTGGTGAATCCGGTGATCCCGATGGTCACGTCGCCCCGGCGCAGCGTCACCACCGGCTGCAAGGCGAACGTGTCGCGCGGCAGCCGGTAGATGTTGGCCGACACATAGCGGAAGGCCGCGGCTTCCACCGCTCGTCCGAACACCTCCAGCCCAAAGTCGAAATCGTGGTTGCCGGGGGTTGCCGCGTCGTACTGGAGGATGTTCAAGGCGTCGATCACCGGGTTGGGATCGAGCCGGCTCACCGTCGCGACGTGGGCGGCGAAGGGATTCCCCTGGATCAGATCGCCGGCGTCCACCAGGACCACGCGGCCCGGGTAGAGCCGGCGCAAGGAGTCCAGGGCGGTCGCGGCCCGCGTGAGACCAAATGGGGCCTCGCGGTCGTTCTCGTAGTCCCAGTGCATCGCGCGGCCGTGGACATCGGTGGTGGCCACGATGACCACGTGGGCCGTGTCCGGGGCCTGCGCGCGGAGATGGAGCGGGAACGCGAGCGTGCCGAGGAGGAGGGAAAGCCGGTGCATGAGTGGGCGGAATTTCGCCGGGCGCGGAACCAGGCGCAATTCGACATCAGAATCTGTCCAGGGGTGGTGTCACCACGATCCGCGGCCGCCGGTGCCGGGACACGAACTCCCGTTTGGCGAACAACCGGATCAACGCCGCCCCGGCCACGAAACCGCCCAGGTGCGCCACGAACGCCACCCCGCCCTCGGAGCCGGCGCCGGCCGTCAACACGCTGGAGACGAACTGCAGGAACGCCCAGTAGAGCAGCATGAAGTACGCCGGGACCGCGATCGTGGTCACGAAAAAACCCAGGAACACCAGGGTATGCACTCGAACACGCGGGTAGAGCACCAGGTAGGCGCCCATGATCCCGCTGATGGCGCCCGAGGCCCCCACCATCGGAACCGGAGAGTTGGGGCTCGCGAAGACCTGCGCCAGCGCCGCGAGGACGCCACAGAGGAGATAGAACCCCACGAAGCGCCCATGCCCCATGGCGTCCTCGATGTTGTTTCCGAACACCCACAAGAACCACATGTTGCCGATGATATGGAACCAACCACCGTGGAGAAACATGCTGCTCACGATCGTGTACCAGGGCGGCTCCCCGGTGAGCTGGCAGGTCAGGCCCGGCCCCACCGGAACCGCGGTGCCGGGCGCCACGGTCCCCAAGAGCTCCCCGGGAATGGCCCCCAGTTCGCACACCGATCGCGCCAGCGCCGGATAGGTCCCCGCGCCCTGGACCGCCAGCCACACCAAGGCATTAAGGGCGATGATTCCCAGGGTGACTATGGGCTTGAGGTAAGTGGGATTCTCATCCCGATAGGGGAACATGACTCAATGTATCCGTGCGTAAGTCTTTGAGCAACAACATGTAGCGGGCTGCTGCCATTTTGGCACCGTTGGCTGGTATGGGCCTTGCTCCCGCAACCAAGTACCCTGCTCTTGCATCTATTACTCCAGTATGAGGAACCGGCCGTATGGCGCAGAAAATCATTGGCATTGACCTGGGCACCACCAACTCCGTGGTGGCGGTCATGGAGGGCGGCGACCCTGTCGTCATTCCCAATTCCGAGGGTGGCCGCACCACGCCGTCGGTGGTGGCGTTCACCAAGGACGGGGAACGCCTGGTGGGTCAGGTCGCCAAGCGGCAGGCGGTGACCAACCCCACCAACACGGTCTTCTCCATCAAGCGGTTCATGGGCCGGCGCCTGCCCGAGGTGCCGGAGGAGATCAAGCGGGTGCCCTACAAGGTCGCGGCCGGCTCCAACGGGCTTGCCTCGGTGGAGGTCCAGGGCAAGACCTATACGCCGCCTGAGATCTCGGCCATGATCCTCCAGAAGATGCGGCAGACGGCCGAAGACTATCTCGGTCACAAGGTCGAGAAGGCCGTCATCACGGTGCCCGCCTACTTCAACGACTCCCAGCGCCAGGCCACCAAGGACGCCGGCCGGATCGCCGGCCTGGACGTGGTGCGCATCATCAACGAGCCCACCGCCTCGGCGTTGGCGTACGGCCTGGACAAGAAGAAGGAAGAGAAGATCGCGGTCTACGACCTGGGCGGCGGCACGTACGACATTTCTGTGCTGGAGCTGGCCGAGGGCGTCTTCGAGGTGAAGAGCACCAACGGCGATACCCATCTGGGCGGCGACGACTTCGACGCCCGGATCATGGAGTGGCTGGTCGCCGAGTTCAAGCGGGATCAGGGCATTGACCTGTCCAAGGACGCGATGGCGCTCCAGCGGCTCAAGGAAGCCGCCGAAAAGGCCAAGATGGAGCTGTCCACCGTGATGCAGACCGAGATCAACCTCCCGTTCATCACGGCGGACCAGGCTGGTCCCAAGCACCTGAACCTCACGCTGACCCGAGCCAAGCTGGAGCAGCTGGTCGATGACCTGGTCCGGCGGACCATTCCGCCCATGGAGCAAGCGCTGAAGGACGCCGGGCTCGACCCCAAGAACATTGACGAAGTGATCCTGGTGGGCGGCCAGACCCGCATGCCCAAGGTCCAGGAGATCGTGAAGAGCTTCTTCGGCAAGGAGCCCCACAAGGGCGTCAATCCGGACGAAGTGGTGGCGATCGGCGCGGCGATCCAGGGCGGCGTGCTGGCGGGCGACGTCAAGGACGTGCTGCTGCTGGACGTGACCCCGCTGTCGCTGGGGATCGAGACCCTGGGCGGGGTGACGACGGTGCTCATCCCCCGGAACACGACGATCCCCACCAAGAAGTCGGAGATTTTCTCCACCGCGGAGGACCATCAGACCACGGTAGAGATCCACGTGCTCCAGGGCGAGCGCGAGATGGCGATCGACAACCGCACCATTGGGCGGTTCCAGTTGACCGGGATTCCGCCGGCGCCGCGGGGCATGCCGCAGGTCGAGGTCACGTTCGACATCGACGCCAACGGCATCCTCCACGTCTCGGCCAAGGACCGGACCACCGGCAAGGAGCAGAAGATCCGGATCGAGGCCTCGAGCGGGCTGTCCGAGACAGAAATCCAGAAGATGGTCAAGACCGCCGAGGAGCACGCGTCGGACGACAAGAAGCGGCGGGAGGAGATCGAACACCGCAACCGGCTGGACGGGCTGGTCTACCAGGTCGAGAAGGAAAGCAAGGAGTGGATCGACAAGGTGGATGCGTCGCAGCGCGACCGGCTGAACGCCGCGGTGGACGGGGCCAAGAAGGCGCTGCGCTCCGGCGCCGCCGAGGAAATCCGGACCGCGCTGGAGGAATTGACCCAGGCCTACTCGGCTGCCGGCGCTTCCCTCTATCAGGCGGCCGAACGGACGACCGGCGAGCCCGCCGGCGGGACCGAGGGCGCCGGGGCCGCCGGCCCCGAGGCCGGCAAGAAGGACAAGGAAGACGTGGTTGAGGCGGACTACGAAATTGTGGATGAGGACAAGAAATGAGCGGCAACGGAACGGAGTCGAGATTGAGGTGTTATGTTAGTAGGACCGAGTCAATAACCCCTTACAGCAGGATAGAGTCGTCGCAATGACCACACGCACTCGTGACTGGATCAAGCTGAGTGGCCTGGTAACCATGGCCCTGGTGCTGGCGCTGGCGTTCGCCGGTGCGGTGAACCTGCCGCGGAGCTCAGAGGCGCAGCAGGCGCTCGCCAACCTGGCACCCACCAAAGTCCTCTCGATCCCGGCGGCCAGGCCGGCGGCGGACCTGAGCGAGGCCTTCGTGGCCGTCGCCGAGGCCGTGAGGCCGGCGGTCGTCTTCATTGAGGCCCAGCAGCGGACCCAGAGCTCGGCGCCGCGGACGCGGCAGCGGCTCCCGCCCCCGTTCGACCAGATGTTCCCCGAGTTCGACACACCCCAGCAACCTCGGGTGCGGCGGGGCGAGGGAAGCGGCTTCATTATCTCGGCCGACGGCTACATTCTGACCAACAACCACGTGGTGGACGAAGCCGACCGTCTCAAGGTGCGACTGATCGACAAGCGGGAGTTCAACGCCAAGGTGGTCGGCAAGGATCCGGACACGGACGTGGCGGTGATCAAGATCGACGCCACCGGGCTCCCCGCGGTGTCGCTCGGCAATTCGGACGAGACCAAGATCGGTGAATGGGTGCTGGCCGTGGGCAACCCGCTGGGTGAAGAGATGACCTTCACCGTGACGGCCGGGATCGTGAGCGGCAAGGGCCGGCTGTTGAGCGGGCTGCAGCAAGCCAACCCATCGTACCGGATCGGGGACTTCATTCAGACGGACGCGGCCATCAACCCCGGCAACTCGGGCGGCCCCCTGGTCAATCTCCGAGGGCAGGTCATCGGCATCAACTCGGCGATCGCCAGCCCCACGGGCTTCTACTCCGGGTACGGATTCGCGATCCCGATCAACCTCGCCCGGGTGGTGAGCCAGCAGCTCATCGCTACCGGCAAGGTGACGCGGGCGGTCCTCGGCATCCAGATTCGCGACGCCGATCCCGAGGATGCGGCGTACGTGGGCCTAGCCGAAATCCGTGGGGTGGTGGTGCAGGATTATTCCAATGTTGACAGCCCGGCCAGGAAAGCGGGCATTCTCCCCGGAGACGTGATCGTTTCGCTGGACGGGCAGCCGGTGGCATACGTGGCCCAGCTCCAGCAGATCGTGGGCTTCAAGCGGCCCGGGGACAAGGTGCAGGTCGCCGTGGTCCGTAAGGGTGGCGAGCGGCGTACCTACTCCGTCGCGCTGGCGGCTCGAGACGACGCCGAGGAGCAGGTGGCGTCCAACCCGAGCCGGGAACCCCGGCCGGGCTCGGCGTCCGAAGTCAAACTCGGCCTCACGGTCGAGCCCATGACGAGCGAGGTCGTTCGCGACACGCGGATCGGCGAGGAGCACCGTGGACTCCTGGTCACGGCCGTGGACCCGGATGGCCCGGCGGCGGAAAAGGGCCTGGGGCCGCGCGTGATCATCACCCACGTGAACGGCCAGCGGGTCCGTATGTTGGACGAGTTCGAGAAGGCGATGGAGCCGGTGAAGGCGGGAGACGTCGTGTCCCTGCAGATCTACTTGCTCACGCAGAGCGGCCAGGGCCAGACGACGGTGATCCGGCTGAGAGCGGGGGGATGAGCCCTACCCCCTGACCCAGGGTGAGTTGTAGGAAGTGAGACGTGGCCGCCGCGCCCTTCTCACGTCTCACTTCTTACATCTTACCGTCCCTCAGTGCGCCGCAGTCAGGCGTTTCAGTCTCACACCAACCACCAGGTACCCCAGCCGCGCTTCCAGCGGCAGGAGCAACGTCGTCACCACGGTCGCCAGCACGACGCCGCCCAGGATCGGCCCCACGCCCGCCAGGGCCGCATGGAGGGCCCGCCACACCACCAAGTACACCACGAAGGTGAGCAAGAGGCCCAACACCTGTTGCACGCCGCGGCCTCCGCTCAGATCGATCCGCAGGCCGCCCAGGTACAACGCCACGAACGGGAAAAAGGCACACATTGGGATGAGCCACTCGAGCATGCCGCCCTCCTTCGAGACGAATCAGGGTTTCCGCACCGTCGCACTTGACCCGGGGACCGGTCGGCTCCAACCTTCGGGAAGCCGCGCCGCCCTCGATGTCCGGCGCCACTCCAAGGCCAATGGATCACTCCGTGTTCGTCGTGGCCGTGCTCATGGCCACCGTGCTGCTGAGGCTCGCCCTCGTCCTGGCCGTCATCTGGCTGCTGGTGCCCACGCGGCACCGGTGCCCTCGGTGCGGCGGCGAGGAGCTCGCCCGGGTGGCGTCCCGCCCCGCGCGCCTGTTGCGCCTGGAGCGGCGCTGGTGCTTGGCGTGCCGCTGGGAGGGCGTCTCCAAGCGCACCGTCGCCGCCCCAACGACCTCTCAGGTTCCTACAGGACAACTGCCCTGATGCGCAGTCACCGTTGGCTCGCGGCCGGGATGCTGCTCGGCCTGGGCGCCGTCGTGCGCCCCCTGCCGGCCCAGGTCGCCCTGGATCCTCCGTCCGTCACGCCGGCCGCCTGGGAGCGTTTCACGCTCCGCGTGGTGAACCAGACGGACACGCCGACCGTGGTGGTCCGCATCTCGCTCCCCGGGGCGATCCAGGTGCTCGGGGTCGCCGCGCCGCCCGGCTTTACCGCCCGGCTCGAGCCGGCCACCGACAGCGCGGCATCCGCCATCGAATGGTCCGGGGGCCGGGTGGATCCGGGGACCTTCTTCGAGTTCACCTTCCTGGGGCGCGTTGAGCCAAATGCCCGCCCCGGCGCCGAGCTGACGTTCCCCGTGCGGCTGACCCGTGCCAGCGGCTCGACGGTCGAGTGGGCGCGAGGGGCGGCCGGGCAACCTCCCACCGTGACCATCCTGGGCACCACCGCGGTTTCGGCGTCGGGCGCGTTCGCCCTGGCCGGCGCCGCCGTTGGCCTCTCGATTCTCGCCCTGGTGTTCGGCCTGGTTCGGCGACGCTCCTAGCGGCCACGGGCGAACTTCGTCGGAGACCTATCGGATAGTCACCGCAGAGAACGCAGAGATCGCAGAGACGGACTTGGAGTGTGTTTCATCACCTCAAGTTTCTCTCCGCGGTCTCTGCGACCTCTGCGGTGAATACTCGCCGGCCTCGCCGGGGAATTCCCGTCCCTGAGCCGCCCGCTTCTTCTGTTGAAACCACCAGACGCCGATCACGATGCCGAAGAACAGGATGGGCGTGAACACGAACAGCGCGCCCACCCAGAACATGGCGGTATCGGCCGCGTGGTTCATCGTCCCAAGAACCGTTTCAGGTTCTTCAGGTAGTAGCTCAGCGCCAGGGTGCCGACCCCGAAGGTGATGCCCAGCACCAGCGGCACCGTGCCCCCGC